>NZ_JAZUMY010000102.1:0-78223 GCF_045603845.1 Methanobrevibacter sp. | reverse complement strand
AATCTATCTCTTGGCAGACGGCCGTTTAGTAAACTTGTCAGCCGCACGTGGACAGGGACACCCTGCAGAAATCATGGACATGAGTTTTGCTGTACAAGCATTATCCGCAAAACACATCCTTGAAAACGATTTGCCGGTCGGCGTAACCAAAGCACCTGATGAAATAGACTACACCGTAGCAAGCATGAAACTCGATGCAATGGGAATCGAAATCGACTCTTTAACAGATAAACAGAAAGTTTACATGGCTAACTGGCAAGAAGGAACATAATGTGGTGATTTAATGAGTGAAATTTATAGAACTTTCACATCAGAGTCTGTAACTCAAGGACATCCTGATAAAGTTGCAGACATAATCTCTGATGCAATATTGGATGCGTATATGGCACAGGATAAAAATTCACATGTAGCATGTGAAACCTGCGTAACCACAGATTTCTGTATGGTATTTGGTGAGGTAACATCAACAGCCAATCTCTCAAATGAATACATTGAAAAAATCATAAGAGATACAATCATTGAAATAGGTTATGACAATCCTGATTTGAAATTTGATGGCCATAAATGTGAAGTTGTAAACAGATTGCATGCACAGTCTCCTGACATCAATCAGGGGGTTGACCGTGAAGATGCAGAAACCGGTGCAGGAGATCAGGGAATGATGTTCGGTTATGCAACCAACGAAACAGATTCTCTAATGCCATTTCCGATTGACTTAGCACGCAAATTAACAAACAAATTAACAGAACTTAGAGAATCTGGTGAAATACCATATCTAAGGCCTGACGGTAAAGCACAAGTGTCAGTTAACTATGACGATAAAGGAAATATCACATCACTTGATGCAATTGTTTTATCCACTCAGCATGATGAGACAATGTCTGATAATCAGGAACAATTAAAAGATGACATTCATGAAAAACTATTCAAAGCAGTTATTCCTGAGGAATTAATGACCGAAAACACTATTGAACATATCAATCCAACTGGAAAATTTGAAATCGGCGGACCGCACGGCGATGCAGGGTTGACTGGCCGTAAAATCATCGTAGACACATATGGTGGATATGCAAGACATGGTGGAGGAGCATTTTCCGGAAAAGACTGCACCAAAGTAGACAGAAGTGCATGTTACATGGCAAGATACATCGCAAAAAACATCGTAGCAAGCGGACTTGCAGAAAAATGCGAAATCCAACTGTCATATGCAATAGGTGTGGCAGAACCAACATCCATAATGGTCGATACATTCGGAACATGTGTGGATATTGGAGACAAAACCTTCGATGAAATCGTACGTGAAAACTTTAAGGTAACTCCTGATGGAATCATTGAAACTCTTGGTTTAAGAGATGTTCAATACAAACAAACCGCAAAGTACGGTCACTTTGGTATTGAAGGCCTTCCATGGGAAAAAACAGACAAAATCGAAGATTTAAGAAAATATGTCATTGAGTAGACTACTGAAACTTCTATTGAAGTTTCAAATTTTATTTTATAACTAATTTTTTTCCATAAATCTTAATGTATATATAATTCGAATAATAGGGAGTGTCCCATAATTAATTTTTAGATAGTGATGGTTTTAATTTTTATTTATGGAGCAAATTTATCTTTATAAATCCTAAATAAGTAAAATATATTGTATTTTTTTCATATTATGTTCAATCATCTATTATTCCAGTAATTACGTCATTTTGGATTATGAATTTTCCCTTAAATTTCTCAATGCAAAAAAAGTCAATTTTTTGATTTTCTTTTTTGTATTTTTTGACTTTATTGAGAATAAGCTTTAGAAATTTATTGGTTGTGTGTTTTTCTAATTTTTTAAGGTTGTGGTGTATTTCACTGATTGTTAATTCATCATTTGCTTTTTTTAAGCCTTTTGTTTTGATTCCTCTGAAGTTTCGGGATTCTAGTAAAATTGCAAAACTGGATTCTGCAAAATGTCCTCTTTGGAAGTATATTTCTTGTCCTTCGTCAGAATAGTAAAATCTGCGTATTTCTTCCATATTTTCATCATAGTGTTCATAAAATATTCTTCTGTGTTGTGATGTGCATTCTGATTTGTATTCGCAGGAAATGCAGTAGTCACAAGTGTATTTCTTCTTTTTGACTCCAGTTAGTGTTACAATGTCGACTACTTGGAATAGTTTTTTTGTTTTTGGGCATTTAAAGGCGTCTATTTTGCCTATGTATTTGAATTGGTGTTTTTTTTATTCTTTTGGGTTTGTTTTTGTGTTTTTCTTCTTCTTTTTTTAGTTGTTCTTGTCTTTTTCCTGATCTGTTTTTGTTTTTTATTTTTTGTTTTTTTCTGGATGCTTCTGTGTCGTCTGGTATTACTACTCGCGTATTGCTGTTTAATATTTTTTTTAGTTGGTCTGGATTCCAGTATCCATTATCTACGCATATTGTGAAGTTATCTGTATGTATTCGTTCTGTTGTCATGTCAACTAGTCTTTTTACTTCTTTTTGGTCGTTGGTATTGTTGGTTATGTAGTGTACTAGTCTGAATCCATATTTATTGTCTGTTACTGTTTGGTAATTGTAATTTAAGCCTATTTTGCCTTTTTTGTCAGGCATGTGTCGTGATTCGGGATCGGTGATGCTGATGCTATGTTTGCCAGTGATATTTTCTTCCATGAGTTGTATTCGTTCTATAACTTTTTTAAAGTTCTTGGATGATATTAGGCTGAGTTTTAATAAGTGTATTCCGCTTGAATTTAGATTATAATTAAATTCGTTAAGTAAATCTTTTAATTCTTCTTTTAATTGTTCATTGTCGTCTTCGTTTATGAAATATCTTTTCAATTTGCTCCATAATTCGGTGTTGGAGATATTATTGTTTAGGAATTTTTTTAAGTAGTTTATTTCGTAGGGATACATCTTTTTAAAGGTGTTACACCATGCTTTTAGTATGGTGCCATCACCATAAACGATTTTTCCATCTATTAATCCAATTGCCATTGCAAAATCTATTAAAAATTGGTCAAATTTGTCTATTAATTCCATATGGTTATTTTTAAATCTATTTAGTTGTGTTTTACTTGGTTTTTCACATTTTAGTACTAATTGACATGTTTCATCATTATTTTCACACCATTTTTCAAGGTCTCTGTAGCTTTCCCTTTTGTTATTTTTTGCCCAAAAAAGAAATGTTAATAATTCTTTAGGATTATATTTTATTGGACGTCCTTTTTTAGCTTTTTTAACATAGAATTCTTCAGGATAGAACTGTTCAAAGAGATTTATCAAGTACATGAGATTGAAAACCTCATGTTCTTTATCTAAATTTGCTCCAATTTCTTTTAATTCAAAGCAATATTGACTTTCAACCATTGTTTTCACCTTATTTTCATTGATTTATTTGAAAAATAGTATTTAAAGATAATTTGATTAAAATCAGGTTTTTTTAGATGAAAAAATGGATTCCTTCCTAAAACTATAAATATTGATTAATTACAAATAATCCTTTGTAGGTTTTGGATTATTTGATTAAAAAATATTTTTTTCTGTTTTTCAGAAATTCGTATTTTTTTCAAATAAAATATGATTTTTCATGCATTTCTGGTGAAAATTTATTTTCATCAGAAACTAATCATATTAACTTAATTAACTATTTTTCAAGTATATTTCTATTATTTTAATTATTTAAAGTTTATTAGAATGTTATTTATGAAAATAAGTTATATATGAAATGTTTATACAAAAACAAGTATATATTTATTCATTTGAAAATTAACCCTTTCAAATGAAAATTTTAAAAATTAATTATGGGACAGTCCCTAATATAAAATATATGGGTTGTTGGAAAGTACATTCCGATAAACTATTTATGTTAGAGGTGTATCAAAAATGAGATGTGTGGGAACAGTAATACGGGGTATAAGAACACCGATTATTAAAGAAAACGATGATTTGGCAACAATAGTTGTAGACTCTGTTATGTCTGCAAAGGAAAGTGAAGGATTTGAATTCAGGGACAAGGATATTGTTGCAATTACAGAAGCGGTTGTTGGAATTTCTGAAGGAAACTATGTGACTGCGGATGATATTGCAGAAGATTTACAAAACAAATTCCCGTCCAAAAATATTGGTGTTGTAAATCCAATTTTAAGCAGAAACCGTTTTTCAATTGCATTAAAAGGTATTGCAAGAGGAATGGATAAAATCACATTATTGACTTCTTTTCCTTCTGATGAAGTTGGAAACGGTATTTTGGACGAAACTCTTTTGGATGAAAGTGAATATAACTTAGCAAGTGTCATCACAGAAGATGAATACAAGAAAATCTTCGGTTCATGGATACATCCTTTCACCGGAATCAACATGATTGACTTTTTCAGGGAACTGATTGAAAGTGAAGACTGTGAAGTGGAATTCGTATTTTCAAATGATTTCAAAACAATTCTGGATTATACCAAAGATGTTTTAACCTGTGATATTCACACAAGAGAAAAAACCGTGAAAATACTTGAAGGTGAAGGTGCTAATGTTCATGGTTTACATCAGGTTTTAGCTGAACCTATCGGAGACTCAGGCTTCAATCCAGAATACGGACTTTTAGGTTCAAACAAGGCAACTGAAGAAAAACTTAAACTGTTCCCAAAAACGGGGGATGGACTTGTAAGAGAAGTTCAAAAAAGACTGATTGATTTGACTGGCAAACAAATCGAAGTGATGGTTTATGGTGACGGAGCATTCAAAGACCCTGTCGGAAAAATCTGGGAACTGGCAGATCAGGTAGTGTCACCCGCACATACTGATGGACTGATGGGAACACCAAACGAAATCAAACTCAAATATGTTTCTGATAACAAATTTGCAGATTTGAAAGGCGATGAGCTAAAAGAAGCAATAAAAAATGAAATCAGAAATAAAGATAAAGATCTCACAGGACAAATGATTACTGAAGGTACAACACCAAGGAGGCTAACGGACTTAATCGGATCTTTATGTGATTTAACCAGCGGTTCTGGAGATAAAGGAACACCAGTAGTATTTATACAAGGATATTTTGATAATTTAGCTAACGACTAAATTATCCCTTTTTGAATATAAAAATCTGATTAATAAATGATACTTATTTATATTTTAAACACAAATATACAGTTATGAATTTGACTGTTATTGGGACGGGTTATGTCGGTCTTGTAACCGGAACCTGTTTTGCGGAGATGGGTAATAAAGTATACTGTGTTGATATAGATGAAAATAAAATTAATAATTTAAAAAAAGGAATCATTCCGATTTACGAGCCTCACCTGGCCACTATGGTTATTGATAATCAGGAAAAAAATAATCTATTTTTCACAACTAACTTAAAAGAAGCATTGGATGATTCAAATATCATTTTCATTGCTGTGGGCACACCTGAAGATGAGGGTGGTAGTGTCAATCTAAACTTTGTTTTCACGGTTGCAAAACAGATTGCTGAAAACATAACTAAAGATTCCCTAATAGTCACCAAATCAACGGTTCCTGTAGGAACAGGTTTTGAAATTAAAAAATTAATCAATGAAAATAAAATCAATGATGTGAATATTGAAATAGCATCAAACCCTGAATTTTTAAAGGAAGGTGTTGCTATTGAAGACTGCCTGCATCCGGACAGAGTGATAATCGGAACAGAATCCGATAAAGCATCACAGCTTTTAAAGGAACTGTATGAACCATTTGTTGCAAATTATGACCGATTCATAATAATGGATGTCAAAAGCGCTGAGATGACCAAATATGTTGCAAATGCAATGCTTGCAACCAAAATATCATTCATGAATGAAATAGCAAATATCTGTGAAATAACGGGTGCCAATGTTCAAAATGTCCGTCTGGGAATAGGGTCTGATAAACGTATCGGATACAAGTTCATTTATGCAGGCTGCGGATATGGCGGGTCATGCTTCCCAAAAGATGTTAAAGGCCTAATCAACACTTCCTTGGAAAATGGTTACATTCCAAGCATATTGTCAATGGTTGATGAGGTCAATGAAGCTCAAAAAATGGTTCTGGTAGATAAAATAACTAAACGCTTCGGTGATGATTTAAGCAATTTCACTTTTGCAGTATGGGGACTTGCATTCAAGCCTCAAACCGATGATGTGAGATGTGCTCCATCAATCACAATAATAAGCGAACTGATTAAACGGGGAGCCCATATAAAGGCATATGATTCAAAAGCGATTGAAACTTTCAGGCAAGTTTTGGATGATGAAAACATTGAATTTACCAAATCAAAGTATGATGCACTTGATGATGCCGATGCAATGATTTTAATTACTGAATGGAAGGAATTTAGAAGCTTGGATTTGCATGAACTTTCAAAAAGATTGAATAGGAAAATTATTTTTGATGGAAGGAATATTTATTCGAAAAGAATTCTCGATGAAGGGTTCGAACTTTATCAAATTGGTTGCTGACATGTAGATTAGCTTAAGCCAATTTTTATTTTTATTTTAGTACTTTATTTAAATTAATTTTTCAGTTGATTATTGTCGTAGTTTTCTTTTTGAAGTATTGTTTTATAATGTCAATTTCCCATATTTTGGTGGTTTGTTGATGTTGTTTTCATCTTTTTACTTTATTGGTTCATGTAAGAAAATTAATGAATTATTAATCTCATTTTTATATTACTGTAACTTCAGAATTAGTATAATTTTGAATTGTATTATAGTATTTTTGGAAAAGTTTATACCATATGAGAAACATATATAATTACTATGAAAGTCGCAAAAATTGAAGATCATTTGGATGATAATTGTTTAAATGATCTTTTAAAGGAGCATAAAGATTCATACAATATTTATAGACGAGTATTGTTGATTAAAATGGTAAAAAATGGAGATACTATAAAAAATTCAGCAAAAATTATTGGTATTTCTAGAAAAACTGGCGAACGATGGATTAAAGAGTATAATAAAAAAGGAATTGAAGGATTATTGCCTGATTATAGTAATTGTGGAGCTGATTCAAGATTAACTGACGAACAGTTAAAAATATTATATGATATGATTGTAAATAGTGAAGAAGGATATACAATAGATGATGTACGAGACATGATTTATTCATTATTCAATGTTACATACAGTTATAATCAAGTTTGGTTCATAACTCGAAAAAAATTAGGATTAAACTATGGAAAACCATTTACTCAATATAATAAACGCACAAAAGAAGATATGGTTCTATTTAAAAAAAACTAAGGATAATAAATACAAACCATAGATTATTGGCATTTATGGATGAAACTGCATGTCAAAGTGTTACTAACGTTAGAAGAGTATTATATCCTCCAAAAACAAAAAATATACAAATTCATTGTGGAGAATACTTTAAAATCAATGTAACCGGATTTATGGGTGTGAACTGTAATTCATATATGGAAATAAATCCTCAGGGAAATTCAATTGCTTTTGTAAAAGCATTATGCCACTTCAGAATGGCAAATATGATTAATGAAGAAGCCAAACTATTAATTGAAACCGCAATTACAAGCAAAAATTTATCAGACGAATCTATTAAAAGAAAACTTTCACAGAATTCATTACATGGCATGGATTTAATAAATACAGTGAATAACGAACTTTACAATGAAAAAAATACAAATTAACAATCAATAAAAAAAGTAAAAAGAATTTTAAATAAAGAAGACTCTGATAATCCATATAAAGTAAAAAAAGAACGAGAAAAACGATTACTTTCAAATTTAAATAACCCAGTTATCCGTAATTTATTATCTTTTGAAATTCCTATAGATTTAGTTTTAGATAATGCTACAATTCATTCTTCTGAATTAAGTATGGCTGTATTTAAAATATTAAACATTAATCCTATTTTTTTACCAATAAGATCTCCAGATTTAAATCCTATTGAAGATTTATGGGGAATGATAAAAGATAGAATATATAAAACATATTATACTTCATTAGATGAATTAATTACTATATTTGAAAAGGCTTTTGAAGAATTTGTGGTGAGGGAATCTCTTTATGAAAATTGGATAAAAGATATGGTATAAACTTTCACAAAAATACTATAATTTTATTAAATTAAGTTTTATTGTAATGATTATTATTTAATCTTTAAATTTTAAATGTTGGGTGAAAATCAAAAAATTAATACAATATTATATTTATTAATTAATATCATGAAAGATAAAATATCAGTTTATTCGGCAGAAATTAAGCCTAAATTGAAGAAAATAAAAAAATATTTGAGTATTAATTTGTTCTATTATTTTCTTATATTTGGCGGATTAATACTTATTTTTATATTATTGTCTGAAATTTTTTACACAAATATTGGAACTGATGATAAAGTAATATTTACTAATTTAATTATAGTTACAACTTCATTTATTGCACTTATAGTTAATTTAGTTATTAGAAACAAAGATAATAAAAATCGAGAAAAAGAAAATTATATTAATTTAAGATTTAATGAAGTCAATTCGGCGATTAATGAATTAATGTTGTATTTGCAAATTACTTTCACTGTTTATAATCAGATATGTAATTTAAATAATTCAAATAATCTGAATAAATGTTATTATTTGTCTCCGAGAGGATTTTTGGTTATGCAGTTTACAAATTTAACATCTAATTTTACATTACTCAATAAATTACCTATTACTTTAAGAGTTGAATTAGAATATGAATTTAATAAGCGAACAACAAACAAATTAACAAGATCTTATGAAAATGAATTGCATAATATTAAGAATTTTGATTCAGATATCAATTTAATTAGAAATAATATTGCTTATAAACGTTTCATTGATGAATTTAAAAATAATTCTGATTATGAGCAAAACAATTATTTTTTTAGTGTATATTATGAATCAAATGATATAAAAACCGAAGAATTTTATGAACACTTTAAAAGAATTTTTGATAAGTTATGTTCAAATAGTACTCGGGATTTAATATTAAAAGATATGGAAGATGAATATGATGAAGAAATTTTGAATAAATTGGATTAAATTATTTACAATATTATTTCCCCAATATCTGTAACTACAATTATAGTTAAATTAAATTATTATTCAATCAAATCAAATTCATATTTCTCTTTATTTTTAAATAAAGGACTTTTTTCAATGAAAAAATAGTGATGTTTAATTATCATTAATAATATTTCAAAAACTTCCAATCAATCTCTCCTAAACAAGTCCCTAGTATAAACCTTATCCGCAACATCACCCAAAATATCTGAATCAAAACGATTTGCAAGTATCACATCACTTTCAGACTTAAAACGGTCAATATCATTCACCACTTCAGATTTAAAGAACTCACTTCCATCATCCAATGTAGGTTCGTAGATTATTATTGAAATTCCTTCGGCCTTAATATGCTTCATAACATCCTGAATAGCTGATGCACGGAAGTTGTCACTATTACTTTTCATAGTCAACCTGTAAACCCCAACGGTTTTGGGATTTCTTGAAATAATCTCATCAGCAATGAACTCTTTGCGAACGATATTTGAGTCAACAACGGCCTTAATCATGGTCTGCGGAACGTCAGCATAATTTGCCAGCAGCTGTTTGGTGTCTTTAGGCAGGCAGTATCCACCATATCCGAATGATGGATTATTGTAGTGTCCGCCGATACGCGGGTCCATACATACTCCGTCTATAATCATCTGAGTGTCAAGGCCTTTTGTCTGTGCATAGGTGTCAAGCTCGTTAAAGTAGCTTACCCTCACTGCAAGATAAGTATTTGCAAATAGCTTTATGGCCTCGGATTCAGTCAGATTAGCCAAAAGCACAGGAATGTCCTGCTCATCCATACCTGCTCTTTTTTCCTCTTCTCTCGCACCTTCTAAAAGCAAGTCTGCAAACATCTGCCCTTCTTTTTGCTGGTCATCATCACACCCGACAACGATACGGCTTGGATGGAGATTGTCGTAAAGCGCCTTTGACTCACGAAGGAATTCCGGTGAGAAAATAATATTTCTAACGCCGTACTTTTCACGCACGGACTCAGTATAGCCGACAGGAATTGTTGATTTTATTACCATCAAAACGTCCGGATTGACTTTCAAAGTCCATTCTATTGCATCCTCAACGGCTGATGTGTCAAAGAAATGGTTGACGTCATCATAGTTTGTCGGAGTAGCTATTATGACAAGTTCAGCGCTTTTATATGCTGCTTCCTTGTCAGTGGTTGTGTGAAGGTTCAATTTCCTTTCGCCTTCACGGGCTTCTTTAAAAAACCTTTCTATTTCATCATCCTGAATCGGACTGATGAACTCATTAAGCTTTTCGGCTTTTGACTGTGTTGTCGTAATTGCTGTTACTTCATGTTTCTGTGCTAATAATACTGCAAGGGAAAGCCCCACATATCCTACACCCGCTACTGTAATTTTCATTTAATACACTTCCTATCTTCAAAAAATTTAAATTATATTCATTATATTTATTTAAATAGGTATATATATTAACCACAACATACACATTGTTATGTCACTTAAAAAATTTTCAATAATTTTTTTAATAATCTTTATTCTATCCATCAATACCGTCAGCGCTGATGATTCATTTTCAGACCTTCAGGTTCTCGTGGACAGCACTGACAACGTGGATTTAAGCACTGACTTCTCATTTCAGGACAATGACTCACAGGGGGGAGTCGAGGTCTCCAATAAAGATATTAAAATCAATGGTAACAATCATGTAATCGATGGGAAAAACTCTTCGAAAATTTTAACATTCAATAAATGTAACGTGCACATAGAAAATTTAACGTTCACCAACGGATACGACTGGGATGGTGAATTTGGAGGGGCATTAAGCTTTTTCAACTCAAACGTCACTCTTAAAAACTGCATATTCACAAACAACTGTGGAGGCGACGGTGGAGCAATTCTTTCCTGGCAGGACAGTCTGGAAATTCTTGACTGCACTTTCACCAGCAATGACGGGGGCGCCATCAGCATTTTTAATTCAAACGGGGTTATTGACAATTCCATGTTTTTAAATAATTCCGGATATGCAGTAGCATTCGACTATACTTATGAGCATGATTTCATTATCTCCAATTCAGTTTTAAACGACAATACTGCAGAGGAAAATCTGGAAATCAGCTCTTCATCTGAAAATGGCGTTTATTATGCATATCTGACAACTTATAATAACCTGGCTGACCATCAGATCTCTTTATATGTCGACCAGGACAGTCACCTGCCGGACAGATTCTCAAATCTGACTTTCATCAATGTCTCATACAATGAATTTAAAAATCGCTCATACAAAGTCAAACCTGAAGACACAAACAATAATCTGGCCAACAAAACAATCAGATATGAAGTTTTAAGGGATGATGAGTGCATTGTCAATTCAACCGCCATTACGGATGACGTGAAAGCAACAATCGATTTGCAAAACTTAAGCGCAGGCAGTTATCAGTTGAATGTTTACTATAATAATCTTGAGGACTCAGCAGATATCAATATAAAAACTGAAGTCTATTTCACCATGTCTGTGGCAGACATTACTGTCGGTGAGGATTTGATTGTTTTGTTCAACATTTCTTCAGACGTTAATCCTCATGATGAATACTACGGCGATTCTGCAGGCCTTTTTACAATCCTGCGTTATGATGATGAGGCAGGCGAGTACGTATGGGCTTATGACGATTATTTTTACACCAAAAACAATAACATAACTGTTTCATTTCTAAGCTACGGCAGTTACATAATTTTCCTTGATTTCAGGGGAGATGATCACTACGATTCAAAAGAAATAAACCAGACGTTCAATGTCTATCCTGCAGATTACAACATGACCGGAAAGAAAAGTGTAATAAAGATAAACGATTTTGATAAATCATATCGTGAAGACAAAAGACTATACATCAATCTCACAGATGCTGACGACAATCCATTGGCGAACAAGACTATTTCCATAGAAATCAACGGAATCACATACAAAAGGACGACGAATGCAACTGGTTCAACATCAATCGCCATCAACTTTGACGTGGAAGGAGACTATTATGTTGTAGTGTCCTTTGAAGGCGATGATGAGTATCTTCCGACCACTGAACTCGCTTCCATTTCACTTCCTATAACCATTTACTGTGATGTTTACATGTCCAAATACTGCAGGGACTCAAGACAGTTTTTAGCAACATTTCTCGACAGTGACGGAAACTATTTATCTGAAGGAAAGGCAACATTCAACATCAATGGGGTTATGTATGTTAGAAATATCGATTGGAATGGTATCGCCAGATTAAACATCAACCTGGATCAGGGAAATTACACAATCACTGCAACCAATCCGTTAACCGGTTCGATGAGGTCATGTTTAATCGAGGTCCTGCCTACAATTGTTGATAACCATGATCTGGTGAAATACTACCGAAACGCTTCACAGTTCACGGTCACACTTGACGGAGTATATCCTTATGAAGGTGAAACCGTAACCTTCAACATCAACGGTGTGATGTATGAAAGAAAAACAAATGATGATGGCGTTGCAAAGCTAAACATTAATCTGCAGCCCGGCGAATACGTCATAACATCAATGTATAACGGTTGTGCTGTTTCAAACAAAATCACAGTGCTTCCTGTACTGACTGCAGAGGATATGAACATGACCTACCTTGACGGCTCCACTTTCAACGCAACCCTGGTTGACGGCACGGGAAAGCCTCTCTCAAATGTAAAAATTACATTCAACATAAACGGTGTTTTCTATGACAGGACAACTGACGCTAACGGTACTGCCAGACTTAATGTCCGTCTGATTCCGGGCGAGTACATCATCACGTCAACTTACGGAACTGCCGTTACGGCAAACAAGATTACTATTTCAGGTTAAAGATTCAATTCTTTAACTTCCTATTTTTTATATATCTTGTAACAAAATAATCACATATATTGAGGTAATTATCATGAAAGGAAAACTTTTATTTCTGCTCTGTCTGATTATAATAATCTCTACAGTTTCCTTTGCATCTGCAGCAGATGATATAAATCAGACAATTGGAAACGGTGCCGATACAGGCACATTTTCGCAGCTGGAAGAAAAAATCAGCAATGCGCAGAACGCATCGATAGTCGAACTGGATAAGGACTATATCTATGACGGAGAGACCAATGGATACGGAATAAACATCACCAAAGACATTACAATCAACGGTAACGGCCACAAGATTGACGCAAATCACGCTTCAAGAATATTTTATATCGACTGCGCTGATGTTGTTTTAAACAACATCGTTTTTGTCAATGCATTGACATCAGATGGCGGAGGTGCAGTTTACAGCAATTATTATGACGATTCTTTCAATAATACTCGAAATCTTGAAATCACCAACTGCAGTTTCATAAACAATAGTGCTAATGTCGGAGGTGCAATATATTGCTCTTTCGTTGATCTCAAAGTCAATAACTCTACTTTCATAAACAACAGCGCCAGCCAGCCGGGAGAAGTTTATATATTGGATAGCCACACTCATGGGGGAGCGATTTATCTGATTGATTCAGACGCTTTCATCGACAATTCAATATTTTTAAATAATTCCGCAGATAATGGTGCGGCGATTTGCCATCATGCATTTTTCGGCAGAAATGATATTGTAATTTCCAATTCAGTTTTAAATGATAATGCGGCAAAAGTTGATTTTGGAATCCGCAAAATATATGGACAAAATTATACCTATGGGGATGTTTATTTAACAAGCAGAGACCCTTTGGCTGACCATCAGATGGACATCACACCTCCATCCGAGGCATGGTTCCAGCCTTATCCGTATCTGACTTTCATAAACGTTTCATACAATGAATTTAAAAATCAGTCTTTCACATTTGAAGTAAGGGACTTAAATTATAATCTTGATAATGAAACGGTCAGATTTGAAGTATATGGGGATGATGTGCTTTTAATAAACACAACAAATGTCACTGATAATGGCATATCCAGAATTGATTATGGAAATTTGACTGTCGGCGACTATTATCTTTTAAAGGTATTCTATAAAAATCTAACAGACACAGCAACAATCATAGCTAAAAAGGATCCGAATTTCACAATGTCTGTAGACGACATTCGCCTTGGTGATGATCTGGTCATCAACTTTGACATTTCCAGTGAAATTGAAGGTAACGGAACCTGCACAATATGGTATATTGATTCTTACGTTGATTTGCCGGATTATCATTTCAAGTTCAACTTAAAGGATAAAAACATCACGATGCTGTTCCCTTCTCTGGGCAATTATGGAGTCATCCTTGAATTTGATGGTGATGACACTTTCTATTCAAGAGACATACGTCAACAATTCACCGTATATCCTGCAGACTATAACATGACCGGAAACAGGACAATTCTGAATGTTAACAGTGTTGTAAAAACATTCGGCGGAAATGAAAGACTATACGTCAATTTGACAGATATCAACAGCAATCCGTTGAAAAATAAGGAAATCCTAATCAAAATCAACGGAGTCACATACCGCAGAACGACCAATGACAAAGGACAGACATCAATGGCCATTAACCTGAATCCCGGCCAATATTATGCCATGGTGTTATTTGAAGGCGATGAGCAATACTGCCAAAATGCCAATGTGTCATACCTCGGGATTGATTCATCTATTATCTGTGATGATTACATGTCCAAATTCTGCAGGGACTCCCAGCAGTTCCAGGCTCAATTTTTTGATAGTGAAGATAATCCTTTAACTGGTGGTCAGGCATTATTCAACATCAATGGTGTTTTATACAGAAGAAACATTGACCTGGAGGGTTATGCCAGATTGAATATCAATTTAAATCAGGGAGAATATGTCATTACCTCAACCAATCCTGTAACCGGTGAGATGAAATCCTCCATAATTGATATTAAACCTACAATCATAGAAAATTATGATTTAACCAAATATTACAGAAACGACTCACAGTTCACGGTCACGCTTGACGGTGATGGGGATTTGAACAATCAGATTGTAACATTCAACATCAACGGTGTGATGTATGAAAGAAAAACTAATGATGATGGTGTTGCAAAGCTAAACATTAATCTGCAGCCTGGCGAATACGTCATAACATCAATGTATAATGGTTGTGCTGTTTCAAACAAAATCACAGTCCTTCCTGTATTAACTGCAGAGGATATGAACATGACATATCTTGACGGCTCCACTTTCAACGCAACACTTGTTGACGGCACGGGAAATCCTCTCTCAAACGTTAAAATCACGTTCAACATCAATGGTGTTTTCTATGACAGGACAACTGACGAAAACGGTACTGCAAGACTCAATATCAGACTGATTGCCGGTGAGTATATCATCACGTCAATTTATGACACGGCAGTTACTGCAAATATGATTACAATTGTTTAAGCACTATACATCAGCTTAAACATTTTTTTATTTTTTCAACACCCCACAATTTATACTGCATTTGCACCAAATTAAACCACATCTTTTCAAATCCATTCAATTTTAATCAACCCAATCTCTGATAATTCAATAGCTTTTTCCCACCGTGAAATTAAATCATACAAATATAAGTATTGGCCACAACATACATTCAATCATGTCATTTAAAAAAATATTGATTTTTTCAATTATACTTGTTCTGTCAATCAATGCGGTCAGCGCAGATGATTCACTGTCTGATCTGCAGGTAATGGTTGACAATAGTGACGGGGTTTTGGATTTGAACTCAGACATTTCAGTCAAGGAGGGAGATTCCGGATCTGCAGTCCAGATAAATAAGGATATCACAATTAACGGTAACAACCACACTATTGACGGCAGCGGCTTTGATTTGTCACTGCATTATGCTCCCGGATTAATGGAAATATCCGACTGCAGTGTGGTTTTGGAAAATCTGAATTTTGTAAACGTGTCTCTTGCCGATTATGGCGGTGCATTGAAAATTTCCAATTCAAATGTCACGATTAAAAACTGCAATTTCATAAATAACATAGCATTTGCCGCAGGCGCTATCGACGTCTGGCATTCCAACTGTTCTATTGACTCTTCGGCGTTTCTAAGCAATTATGCAAATATTGGTCCTGCAATATATCTTGATTGTTTGAAGGACAATAAGGTGACGATTTCAAATTCCCGCTTTTATGATAATGAGGGATTTAATGAGTTTGGAATCATCCGGCCGCCGGAACATGCATCCGATGAACCTGTGGACGGTGAAGTCCATCTTGATATTGGCGGAAACCTGCTGGACCATCAGATAGAACTTTCTAGTGAAGATGGATTTGTATTATCCTTTGTCAATGTAAGCTATTCGGATTTCAAGAACATGACATTTGACGTCACTTCTTATGAACAGCTTGATTCCGGATTCAACGAAACAGTCAGATTTGAATTGTATGACGGCGACACACTTCTAATCAACACTACAAACACGACTGACCGTTCAGGAATAGCCAGAATTGACTATGGAGATACTCCAATAGGAGTATATACTCTTCGTGTTTACTATAAGGAGCATGAGGATGAATGGAATATCAGTGTAAGAAAGGAAATTGACTTTACAATGTCTGTGGAGGATATTTATGTCGGTGATGATTTGACAATCGATTTCAACATCTCTGCTGATACAATAGCCTTTGTGGAAATTGACTACAATACTCGTGGATTTGTTATCCATTATGACTCATTCGACACAGGCGATGACAACATTACCGTTTCATGTCTGCCTGAGGGAAACTACACTGCATATTTAAGATTTGATGGAGATTCCGTCTACAAGCCGAAAACGATAAACCAGACATTCACTGTCTATCCCTTCGATTATAACATGACCGGAAACAGAACTCTTCTGCAATCCAGTGGCCTTCACAAATACTATGGGGGCAACGAAAGGTTTTATGTTAATTTGAGTGATGAAAACGGCAGTCCTCTGGCAAATAAAACAGTTTCAATCACAGTTAACGGAATAACATACAGCAGAAGAACAAACGATGCAGGTCAGGCATCCATGGCAATAAATCTTGGTGCCGGCTATTATGGAATTGTACTTTCATTTGAAGGAGATGAGCAATATCTGCCGAATAAAAACGTTTCAGAGGTTTACATAGAATCAACCCTGCTTTTCAGTGATATAATGTCAAAATACTTCGGAGAGCCTGACAAGTTCACGGTCGTATGCACAGACAGCCAAAGTAATCCATTGACTGAAGGCGAAGTCGATTTCAACATCAATGGTGTAATCTATCACAGAAAAATCAATGAGTACGGTGAAGCCGGCCTCAACATCAACCTGAATCCTGGCGATTACATCATCACTGCAAAAAATCCGCTTACCGGAGAGGTCAGATCAGGGATGATTTATGTAATGTCTACAATTACAGATAATTATGACCTGGTGAAATACTACAGAAACGACTCACAGTTCACGGTTACCCTTGACGGAGTATATCCATATGAAGGTGAAACAGTAACATTCAACATCAACGGAGTTATGTATGAAAGAAAAACAAATGATGAGGGCGTTGCAAAGCTAAACATTAACCTGCAGCCTGGAAAATACGTCATAACATCAATGTATAAGGGTTGTGCGGTTTCAAACAACATTACAGTGCTTCCAGTATTAACTGCAGAGGATATGCAGATGACATACCTTGACGGCTCCACTTTCAACGCAACACTTGTTGACGGCACTGGAAAGCCTCTCTCAAACGTTAAAGTCACCTTCAACATCAACGGTGTCTTTTATGAGAGGACAACTGACGAAAACGGTACTGCAAGGCTTAATGTACGTCTGATTCCGGGCGAGTATATAATCACGTCAACTTACGGAACTGCAGTCACTGCAAATAAAATTACAATTGTTTAGGTTTTAAAACCTAAACCCTATTTTTTTTAAATTATTAACCATAGAGGTGTTCACCATGTCTAAAAGAATTCAATTAGATGAAAGCAGAAAATTAGCAGAGGATTTCATTAGAATTATTAATGATAAGTTATCTCATGACTATGTTTAGCGAATTCATTTTTTATAAATAATGGGATAAATTAGAGTCAAATGATTTTGTTTAGATAATGATGCTTATTCCTCTGATTGACTTTTTTCAAAGGATTTAATCCAGAAATAAGTATAATATAAATTATTGCTAAATTCATATGTTCCACTATTCTTATGGCCTGTTGATTCAAGTATTCCTAATTCAACCATTTTAGATAAGAATTTGGATAATACATTATCTGTTATTTCCATAGAATCTTTGACATCTGATCTTTTAAAAGTTTGCATTTTATTTTCAACTAAAAATTGCAGAATTTGTTCATAATTTTCACTTTTCAGCTGATTTAATATTGGCCTAATTTGTTTAGATCCTATTTCATAAGATGCATTAATCACGCCCTGAATTGCATTTTCATTAGTTATCATGCTATTTTCACATGCCCAAAAGACGGATTCCCCTATTTGTTGCATCATCAAAGGTAATCCTGAAGAAAAAGCGACCATTGTTTCTAATGCGTCTTTTGAGATTTCCATTCCAACTTGATTAAATGTATCTTTAAAAAAGTCAATAACTTCATCATCACTTAAGCAGTCTATAAAATCATGGTGGAAAATACTTCCAAATGACTCTTCATAAGCAACTAATGCATTAAATTTTTCTGGATAACCTGCAAGTAAAAAATAAACGGGTAATGAATAATTATTATTTACTGCTAGTGTATCTGCTAATTTTTTATACCAGTCTGCAAATTCTCTGGAATCAGATAAACCATTAATATCATCAATAATTATTAATATCCCTTCTGTTTCTTCTTTGATTTCATCATATATTTCATTAATATAATCTTGAAAATAATCTTTAAAACTTCTTGTTAATTCATCATCAACTTTAAATTTAATTTTAGTTCCTTTAATTTCAATACTTTCAATATGGTCTCCAAACCAATCTTTTAAACGTTCAACTCCTGATTTTTGTGGCAATTCGTTGATTAATGCTTCAATAATCCATGTTGTCAAAATTTCAATAGAATTATTCCCTTTGTTTGAAACATAGACTCCAATCATGTTCTTTTTATAACCTACAAAATCTTTGACAAAATCTGCAACTGATGTTTTGCCCATTCTTCTTTTCCCAGTTAAGAAAAAATGTTGTGTTTTCCCATTTATGGCGGGGTTAACATATCTTAAAATCTTTTTAATCGTTTCTTGGCGTCCACGAAACTTGTCTGGTGAAACTGGAATTCCCGGTTGAAATGGACTTTCCCTATCAAAATCAAATTCAAAATCCATATTTTACAACTCCTATTATTTGAATTTTCTCAAACATTATAAATGTTGAGTATTACTTCATGACAATATATGTAATGACTGGGGTTTTACTGTTTATTTCTCTCGTCCTGAAGGTTAATATATCTGATTTCTTTTTTTAACTTGGTGTTGTTAAAAAAAGATTAATATAATTATTTACTATTTTATTCATTTAACTATTTATGTATATCTGATACATTCAAAACTTACTTCAAAATATTGTTCATCCCACAAAATCCGAAGCCATTTACATAATTTTATAAGTGTTCAAAATAAAAATAGTATTATTGATTGACTAAGTTTTTACTTTTTCAATTTTTTAAAACCAAGAGGTTATATTTCATGTACGTACAAAAATTTGAGGATTTAAACAAATCTGATATTGCAATTGCAGGCGGAAAAGGTGCTAATTTAGGTGAATTAACACAAGCAGGCATTCCTGTACCGCCAGGTTTTGTAGTAACTGCAGAAACCTATCAGAAATTCATGGAAGACACAGGAATTAATGATAAGGTTTTAGACATTCTGGATAAAATCGACATCAACGACACCAAGGCTCTTCAAGCTGCAGCTGAAGAAATAAAGTCAATCATTGTCGAAACACCAATTCCGGATGATATGATCATGTTTATCAAGGAAGCTTACAATCAGCTCTGTCAGAGGGTTGGCGAAGATGACACAGATGTGGCCATCAGGTCATCCGCTACCGCCGAAGACTTGCCTGAAGCTTCTTTTGCAGGTCAGCAGGACACTTTCCTCCACGTAAGCGGAGATGAAGAAGTAATTGAATATGTCAGAAAATGCTGGGCATCACTGTTTGAGGCAAGGGCAATATTCTATCGTGAAGAAAACGACTTCGAGCACTCAAAAGTATTGATTGCGGTTGTAGTTCAAAAGATGGCTATTGCAGACAAGGCAGGCGTAATGTTTACCGTAAACCCATCCACAGGTGAGGACATTGCATTAATCGAAGGTTCATGGGGTCTTGGTGAGGCTGTTGTATCAGGAGACGTAACTCCCGACAACTATCAGGTCGCCAAGGCAAACAATGAAATAATCAACGTCACAATCTCCGATAAAAAGGTAATGTACACCAACGATGAAAACGGTACAAGCGTAAAAGTTGATGTTCCGGAAGATAAGAGAAATGAACGTGTTTTATCCGACGAAGAGTTAATCGAACTTACCGAAATGGGTAAAAGGGTACAGGCTCACTACGGAGAACCGATGGACACTGAATGGGCATTTGAAAGGGACAATCTTTTCCTCTTACAGGCAAGACCTATCACAACATTAGGTGACGACGCACCTGCAGATGACGGCGCAAGCGTTGAAGGTGAAGTTCTTGTAAGAGGTTTGGGCGCAAGTCCTGGTATTGCAACAGGTAACGTAAAAATCGTACTGGAAATCGATGAGCTCGATAAAATCGAGGAAGGAGACGTTATGGTTACAACAATGACCACCCCTGATATGGTTCCGGCCATGAGAAGGGCAAGCGGTATCGTCACCGATGAAGGTGGAGTAACCTGTCACGCTTCAATCATCTCCCGTGAACTGGGTATTCCTTGTGTTGTAGGAACCGGAGACGCTACAAGAACCCTGAAGGAAAACACAGGAGTTACCCTGGACGGTAAGAAAGGATTGGTATTTGAAGGAATCACTGAAGTCAAAGAGGAAGCTGCTCAGGTACAGACTGTGGCGGCCGAAGCACCAATCTTAACCGTGACTGAAGTTAAAGCAAACGTAAGTATGCCTGAAGCTGCCGAAAGAGCAGCAGCAACCGGTGCAGACGGTGTCGGACTTTTAAGAACCGAACACTTAATGCTTACCGCAGGTATTCACCCTGGAAAATTCATTGCTGACGGAAAAGAGGATGAATTAATCAACACAATCGCTGAAAACGTTCAGATTGTGGCTGACGCATTCTATCCAAAACCTGTATGGTACAGAACCCTTGATGCACCGACAGATGAGTTCATCACCCTTGAAGGTGGAGAAAACGAACCTGAAGAGCACAACCCAATGCTCGGTTGGAGAGGAATCAGAAGGGAGCTTGACCAGCCTGAAATCCTAAAATGCGAATTCAAGGCAATCAAAAAACTCCACGAACAGGGCTACACAAACATTGGAATCATGATTCCATTGTCACAAAGCCCATCTGAACTGATTCAGGCAAAAGCCTTATGTTCTGAAGTCGGTCTCGAACCTCATAAGGACGTTGATTTTGGTATGATGGTTGAAATCCCTGCAGCTGCACTGACAATTGAGGACTATCTCGAAATTGGTGTTGACTTTGTAAGTCTTGGAACCAACGATTTGACCCAATACACACTTGCAGTTGACAGAAACAACGAATTCGTTGCAAAACACTACACTGAAGAGCACCCTGCAGTAATGAAACTCATAGAAAGGACCATTAAGAAATGTGCCGAAGCCGGAGTTACCTGCAGTATCTGCGGACAGGCAGGTAGTGTACCGCACATCGTTGAAAAACTTGTAAAATTCGGAATTACATCAGTTAGTTCCAATGCAGACGCAGTGGCGGAAGTAAGAAAAACCGTTGCCCGCGCTGAACAGAAAATTATTTTAGAGGCTGCCCGTAAGCGTTTAGAATAAATTTTTTCTTTTTTTCTTTTTTTTAAATTTTTAATGTAATCAGATGATTTTATGAACGATTTACCGATAGATAAAGACGAAATCCTTAAGGAACTTGATTTGATTCAAGACGAAGATTTGAAATACCGTGACGGAAGAATTCTGGGATCCATGTGTACGGAGGCACATCCTTTTGCAAAGGAAATTTACATGAAGTTTCTTGACAGCAATCTGGGAGATCCTGGACTGTTTAAGGGAACCAAATCCGTTGAGGATAAGACAATAAAAATCATCGGTAAATTATTGAATCTTGATGAGGCTTACGGAAATATCGTAACCGGAGGAACCGAAGCCAACATCATGGCCGTAAGGGCTGCAAGAAATCATGCAAGAAACCATAAGGGGATAAAAAACGGTGAAATTATCCTTCCGAGATCCGCCCATTTCTCTTTTAAAAAGGCGGCGGACATGATGAACCTTAAAATCGTCGAGGCGGATTTAGATGAAAACTTCAAAATTGACGTAAACTCCGTAAAAAATAAAATAAGCGATAACACCATAGCGATTGTGGCGATTGCCGGAACGACCGAACTCGGATTAATCGACCCGATTGAGGAGCTCTCACAAATTGCCCATGAAAACAACATCTACTTCCACGTGGATGCGGCGTTCGGCGGATTTTCAATACCGTTTCTTAAAAACATTGGATATGACTTTCCCGAATTCGACTTTAAACTGAAAGGAGTTTCATCAGTAACTGTTGACCCTCACAAAATGGGGCTTGCACCGATTCCTGCAGGAGGAATAATCTTCAGGAAAAAGGAGTATCTGGAAGTGATGGCGGTTGACTCACCATATCTGACGGTAAAGACTCAGTCAACAATAGTCGGAACACGTCTTGGAGCTTCAACGGTTGCAACATACGCTCTTTTAAAGTATTTCGGAAAATCAGGATATTCCAAGCTCGCAGACAATCTCATGAAAAACACATACTTTTTAAAACAGTCCCTGGAAGAAATAGGTTATGATGTCATAGTCGAGCCGGAACTCAACATTGTTGCTTTCAATCATCCTGAAAAAAGTCCTGAACAGTTATCTCGGGAACTGGAAAAAATAAATGGGTGGAAAGTTTCAGTTGCAAACTGTCCTAAGGCAATAAGGATTGTCCTCATGAACCATGTAACCAAAACTCACTTGAAGGAATTCATATCTGACTTAAAGAAGCTTTACTGAATCTCCTCAACATACATGAGAGGATAGTTAAGCTCTTCAATGAACTCTATTCTGATTACTGCCCTGACGTCATCGACAAGGGTATGTATCCTAACGTCAAGCATATCGCCTGAAAGGGAAATGTAGTCAAATTCAGTATTGTCATTGAGATTGATTTTAACCTCAACGTCCTCGATTGCAGGCTGCAATCTAAATGAATCCTCAATTGTCCTTTCAAGATTTTCACGGGTTGCTTCATTAACAGGAGTTCCCACGAACTGGTGGAAAAGCGCTCCCATTGATATTCCCCCTTCAAAGATAGCGCGTTCCCTTTTTGTAATGTTTGAAAAGTATTTTTCGTTAACGTCCATTCATATTCCTCCGTTTAAAAAGATAATCTTGTCATAAATCAGCTGTGAAGGCATCGGATTGAAGCAGAAATAGAAAAGCACTGCTGACACTATCAGAACAGTTGCCAGAATATATGGCCTCATGTCCTTAGGATAGATGAATGACACTATAAGGCCCACTATCAGAAACGCTCCGGCTATTATGAACGCATAGGACTCATGCGGATTGTCCTCGATAATTTTTTCATCGATTCCGCTGACGTTTGTCTCAACACCTTCAATAATCAGCCTGTTTGCCGTGGATCCAATCGGGTCGCAGGTTATCAGAAATATGTGGTCTGCTGACTCAGTTGTGGAGAGCTTGTATGTTGCAGGCACGATTGATGAGTTTATCACAGTATAGTTGACCTCGCCCACATCAGGCCATTCCAGAGTAATGATGTCTCCCTTTTCAATCTCGTTAAGCCTTAAAAAGGGTGATCCCTGAAGCGTCCTGTGTCCGAAAAGCATGACGTCGCCCTCGGTTGGAATTGAGGACTTTTCATCTATCATAACTCCCAGTGAAAGGGATTCATTGTTGATTTTTTCCTGTATTCCAACCTTTTCAAGTATGACGACAGGAGAGGTAATGTTTTTTTCAGTAATTGTCTTTGCAGAGAAATAATTCACTTCTCCGGCCGCATACAGGGCAATTATCAGAATACAAATAATTATGATTATTGTTGTAACGTTTGGTTTTTCCATAGTATCATTTTTGTCCAATCAGTTAAAATAGCTTTTCTATTTGGGGGAGTATGTTGCATTAATCTCACCGGCCATCCATGACGGGGCCTTTGAAGTCGGTATCGTCAATACGATGCTGTCCATGTTGTCCAGAATGAAGCTGACCTTGTCCTGTGGCGCCTCAACCAGAAGCATGTACTCGGCATCCAGATCACCGAGATTGATTTGCCTTTCATAGCTTGAAAGCTTAACGCCGTAGTTCCTCAGCATATCCACAGTTGCCGCTTCATCATAGCCTTTTATGATGGCTCCCTTAAGCATCTCCAGAACGTTTGAATTGAAAGTCTGGGTGTTTTCCGATGGATTTGTCATGTTTCCCTCAACGATTGTATTGGCCTTCGAATATTCGGATTCGATTTCACCGTTGTCCTCATATCTCATTATGGAAAGTACTGTGCACCCGCTCACCGCAGCCTCAGTGGAATTGGTGATATTCTCCTCAAAGGTGTCGTTGTTGTTTTTGTAGATGTCCACAACGCTTCCGACGCTTATAAGGCCTGCTCCGGCCTGAAGACGTGAAACCAGAATTGGAACGGAAACGGTATTCGGCTTTTCAAAGGAGATTTCACATAATTTCTCCGCATTGTTGGCGTTTACGATGTTGACCGCATCCTCGCCGGACATTATGACGTTTCTTGACTCGTTTTCATATACTGCCATCGTTCGGTTGAACTGATCGGTGTTTGTCCGGATTGCCTTGAGATGGAAATTCTTCCAGTCCTTCGTTGCATACTGCATAATGTTGATGGATTCGACTTCATAGACGTTTCCCGCATCGTTTATTTTATCCTCAAGTATGAAGACGTTTCCGTCGCTTGCAAGTGCGCCCCTGTAAAGGGAGTGAAGCTCGTTGAGCTTTGTTGTCTTTGCGGCGTTCAACTCTTCCTGTGCAGGCTCGTAAATCAGGAAGTAATATGCTGATATGATAAGCGTCAGCACAATCAGCGTGGTGATTATCATCCCGATTTTGCGCTTTTTCTCGTCGCTTACGCTGGCGTTGATTTTAAACAGTGAACCTAACTTGTTGTTGAATGCCTCTATTGGCGTTATTTCCTTGTTTTCCTTCGGTTTCGGGCGAGGCATCTCAGTGTTTTTAAGGTCATCCAGCTCACCGAATCCCTTTGGAATAAATGAATCTTTTCTTGTCATTGTAAATCCTCACTATTTATTAATGAAAACCGGGTGTTCGGCGTGAAAATTTTTTATGCTGTGATTGACTGTGCGAAAACCCGGCAAGTTTTTTTAGAAAAATTTCTTAAAAACTTTAATATTACTATTTACCTTGTTATTATTAAGCTTAACTTATAATAAGGATTATAATTATTTATTTGATTTATTATGAATTTGTGGAGGTTATTTTCAAAAAAATAAGAATTATTATATGACTAATGAAAATTGTTCTCACTCATAAATATTGCCCTGAAAAATCCCGAAAGATAAAATATATATAAGAATTTAAAGTAATTTAATATTGTTAGACCTTAATTAATAGTACCTAAATTCGGCGATTTTTATCAAGCTAAATGGGGTTTTTAATTAATTTAACTATTAATTAAACGTATTTGGAACTTATATTAATATAATTGCGAGTAGTTAAATGATAGAAGATAATATACGCATTCTCAGACAGGCAGCAAGGGTCACGTCTTCGGATGAGCCAATTGATGATAAAGTTTGGTGTGTAATTGCAGGAAATGTTGATTTAATCGATGATGTGGCATATAAAGCTATTGCATCTAAGAACAGCGTAAAAATTCTATTCAGAGAACATGTCGTATTGAATGATGGAAGGCTCAACAAGAAATTTGATTTCATCATGCTGTATGGTAATTCACGAAGGATTGATGAGTTTGGGCGCTACACCCAGGCCAAGGGTGGGGCATTCGTCAAGATTTCACACTACTATACTCAGGAGGAGTCAAATCTTATGGTGTTTGTCGCTCCGGATGATACAATAAGGGATTCGGTTTCAATCATTGAAAAGGCCAGGATTCCATTTGCGATTCTGCAGGAATCACAGACCACAGGATTCATTGAAGTCGACCTTAACGACTCTGTAAAACTGCCGGGATTTGTTAAATCCGCTTTAAAACCATTTTATAATGCAAATGAGGTTGTCCTATCAACAATACTCATTTCTGTTGAAAATGATAAAGACGTTGGAAAGGTTCAAAGTATTGCTACATCTAATAAAATATTTGTTATCGATTTTAAAGATATTATAACGGAGGATTAGTCATGAATATTTTCGGAAACGATGAGGAAGAACTTGAAATTACCGATACAAGAGTAATCAGTAATAGTTTAGGGATAGATTTAGGAACTTTAAACACTGTAATAGCCAAACCTTCAGGGGACAAATTTGACCTGTACCAGATTCCATCTGTTGTTGCAGTCAAAAAGGACGATCCAAGCGAAGTATTGGCAGTCGGTGAGGAAGCTAAAAAAATGCTGGGAAGAACTCCTGAAGATATTCTCGCAGTAAGACCGCTCAAAAAAGGCGTAATTGAAAACGTTGTACAGGCACAGGCTTTACTTATCAAAGCAATGCAGATCGGTATCAACGAAGGAGAAACTGTTGGAAGAATTGTTATCGGTATTCCTGGTGACGCATCCGAAGTTGAAAAGAATGCGGCTGAAGAAATCGGAAGAAAAGCAGGCGCACAAAACATTCTCGTAATCAGTGAAGGTCTTGCAGCAGCTATCGGCGCAGGACTTCCTATAGCAGAGCCAAACGGAACAATGGTAGTTGATATTGGTGCGGGCTCTACAGATATCGTAATCATCTCATTAGGTGGTATCAACGACATCGAAACCGTAAGATGCGGAGGAGATGACATCGACAACAAAATCGTCGAACTTGTAGCAGAAAAATACGATGTAGCAATTGGTATTCATGATGCAGAATCTGCAAAAATGGAAGTTGGAATGGTACACTGTTCAGAACAGCTTGAAAACTTAAGCGTTGAGGTCATCGGTAAATCCCTCGAAACCAACAGACCTAAGAAAGTTGTCATCGACTCCATGCTTGTAGCAGATGCAGTTGAACCGTTCATGCAGGAAATCGTTGACGGATTGAACGTGATTTTAGAAAGATTATCTCCGGAGCTGATGATGGGTGTTTACAATAACGCAGTGGCTGTCGGAGGAAGCTCAAGACTTCGCGGTATCAAGGAAAGAATATTCGATGAAATTGCTATTCCAATCGAAATATCAGATGATCCTATGACTGTGGTTGCAAAAGGAACAGCAATCGTTGCAGCTGAACCTCTCGCACTGGAACCTGAAGTACGTTTAAGAGCTATGAAATAATTTTCAATAAATTATTTCTCTTTTTTTACTTTTTTTGATTTTAATGAATATTTTAGGCATTGATGAGGCAGGACGAGGTTCCGTTTTAGGTCCCCTGGTCATTGCAGGTGTTGTAATTGACAAACGCAAGGAAGCCGTTCTGGACAATATGGGCGTCAAGGACTCAAAAAAGCTCACGCCAAAAAGGCGAGAAGTGCTCTCCCGCAAGCTCAAGAAAATGTTTGAATGGGACACTGTAATATACTCAGCCCAGGACATCGACAATTTGAGGGCGAAAGGAGTCAACCTGAACGAAATCGAGCGTAAGGGAATGCAGGAACTGCTTCTCAAACTTGACTGTGACAAGGCAATAGTCGATGCTGTTGACGTAAAGCCGCAAAGGTTTGAGGACAAGCTTAGAAGAGCCACGAATGTTGACGTTACGGCAGAACACAAGGCAGACGACAGATATATTGAAGTGAGCGCAGCATCAATCATTGCAAAACAGACCCGTGACGATGCAATAGCTGAAATAAACAAGTACTTTGAGGATGTCGGAGGAATCGGTTCCGGTTATCCTTCAGATCCGACGACCAAAAAGTTCCTTTCAAATTACACATACAGCGAAATGCCTGGTTTTGTTAGAAAGTCGTGGTCAACTGTTGCAAAGCTTAAGGATGTTCAGACAACATTAATCTGATTTTAAAACTAATCCGCAAAGACTTCATCATAATCAACATCCATGCCGATGCTTACATAAAAGTTATACATCATATCATTTTCCGTCGGTGCATATGGACATTCTTCAAGAAATCTGGCTAATTCAAGAACTTCTGGCTCAGTTTTTCCTTTGATGCTTTTATATACTGCCGTTTGGCTATTGTCAACATTTATAAATTTTGATTCGGTCGTTTCACTGTCATCAAAGATTTCATCATATTTAACATCCATGCCTTCGCTTCTGTAGAAGTTGTACATTATATCTTTTGCTGATGGAGTGTATGGACAGCTTTCAAAAGCTCTGGCAAATCTGTGTACTTTGGGATTGGTTATTCTTTTTCTGCAATGATAAATAGCGGTTTTTCTATTATTCATATTATATACTCCAGTTTGGTTAATTGTTATCATTTATGTTTTCATTATTTATATATTATTCCCATACTCAGATTTTGTATCTTATAAATCAAAATATTTAACATTGTCTTTGTATAAATCATAATCATAGATTCAAAGATAAAAGTATTCCCATTTGGCCTCGTCGTGATGAGCGGCGAATTAGGTGCCATATGGGTTCTTTATCTACACTTGATAAATAGCTATTTTTAAGTATAGGAATAGATATACTATTCTTATAAATGATTATTTAATGTAATTTTTATAGAGGATAAATATGATTGTAGAGTATATCTCGCCAATTTTTGATGGAGTAATGGACATCTTTACCCAAGGGGGAATTATAACTTACATAATTCTTTTCATAGGTATCTATGGACTCATTATTTCACTTAGAAAAATTGCGTATTTAAGAAAGATTAGCCGTGTTGACACTACCGAAATATTCGGCGTTGTCACTGCGTCTATGGAAAGAGGAGGAGCTGTAGAGGCCTTGAAGCAAATCAACCGGTTCAAAAACCCTGTCTCAAGAATCATTTCCGAAACCCTGAAAATCGGTTACAAGAACAAGACCGAGGTTGAGGAAAGTATGGAGCAGATTTTCATCGTGGAAGTCGCCAAGATGACAAAGGGATTGAGCACTATCAAGACCATTACGGAACTGGCTCCTTTCATCGGATTGATCGGTACCGTTATTGGTATCTGGATGACCTTCAAGTCCTTGGGGGTAAATCCTAACTCAGCAGCAATGGCTGAAGGTATTTATGTGGCGCTCACAACCACAATCATGGGTCTTTTTGTTGTAATCATCTTATTGCCGATTTACACATATATTCAGGGACTCATTGAAGCGGAAATGGATAAAATCGAGCTGGCCACAAAGATGACAAACTGGGGATTTGCTGTGGTTAAGGTGAGAGTCGAGGCTAATGTGGAATGTGCCGTTGCGGCCCTTCAGGAAGCTGAAGGCGTTGTAAACACAAGGCTTATTTCAGACCCTTACGCCAATATCAAGGTTTCATTCAAGCCGAGTATGTTGGACAAGAGTATTTCCAACATCATTTTAGAGAAATGTAATGTGAATGCAGAGATTACTGAAAGTAAATTGAGACAATAAGTGGTTGTTATGGCAATTGATATTAAATCTTACAAGAAGAAGGTTTTGGGAGATTCCAAACCCAATATTAATTTGGTTCCATTTATTGACATCTTGTTTACAATAATGATTTTTCTAGTTGTAACTAGTAACTTTTCAGCAGTTGACATGCCGACGGATGTCACTGACGGCGGAACGGGAAAGCCTAACGTGACTGACGTTTCAGGTGATGCTGAATACTATATTGTGCCTGTTGCCAACCTGCACAAGGTCACTGTCAATGGCGTTGACAGGTCAGATGCCATAAGCGGAAGCGCTGTCGGAGTGATGGCAAAGGTTATGGATGAAGGACAGATATCGATCAGGCCGGGAGAGATTGTAATTACCACTCCTGACGGCATTGATCCGAATAAGGCGGTTCAACGTCCGAACGTTTAATTTAGAGGAGATTGTATGTATACTGGGAGGATATTATCAATTGGGATGAATAGTGATGGAAAACCGTTTGCTGCCTACAGGGTATCAAGCAGGTCATTTCCTAACAGGCAATGCCTGAAATTCGATACAAGGGCAGCTATCGTTCCTAAGGAAGGCTTTGAAAAGGACATCTATGAAAACACTTATATTACCTATAACTGTCTTCGTATAGTCCGTGACACTGCAATCGTGTCAAACGGTTCCCATACCGACGTGATTGCGGACAAGATTTCCCTTGGAATGAACATCAAGGATGCGATAGCATATTCACTTCTCACCATGGACTATGAAAAGGACGATTATCATACTCCAAGGATTGCGGGTGTAGTGACATCCACAAACAAAAAAGATGAATATGGCTGTTATGTTGGAATAGCAAACGACAAGAAACTGCTGGTTGAGCAGGTGCCTTATGGAGATGCGGTCTTCATTTCTACCTACGGCAGTCAGGTCCACGATTCTGTGGAATTCACGGCAAAGACTGCAAGTGAAGCTGCCAAGTTTATTTTTGATGAGGGCACATTTGCAAACTATAAAAAACCGGTAACCTCTTGTGCTACTGTTTTTGATGGAGAATGGACTATAGATGTTCATAATCCATAATTTTTTTTATTTTTTTTCAAGATGATTATTATGCAGATTAATTTGATTGGACTAGAAGGCATTCCTTTAGTTAAGGCAGGGGATAATATTGCCGAAATCATTAAAGACGCTATCATAAAGCAGGATTATGCCTTAAAAGACGGAGACATTATTTTAATAGCTGAAACCCTGATTTCAAAAGCTGAAGGAAACATCGTAAAGCTGGATGACATCACGCCATCCGAAAAGGCCCTTGAAGTGGCTGAAATATGCAAAAAGGACCCTAAGCTCGTGGAACTTATCCTGCAGAATTCAACAGAAATCGTTGAAATCGGACCGAATTTCATCATAACCGAAACCAAGCACGGATTCGTATGCGCAAATGCGGCAATTGATGAGTCAAATGTGGAGGACGGTCTTGCGACTCCGGTTCCTGAAAACCCTGACGAATCAGCATCAAAGATAAGGGAATTTCTCGAAGACGAATTCGGCAAAAACCTGGCCGTAATCATAACGGACACCCAGGGAAGGGCATTCAGGGTAGGAGCAATCGGAACGGCAATAGGATGCAGCGGAATGAATCCTCTGTGGGTAAGAATTGGTGAAAAGGACCTTTACGGAAGGCAGCTTGAAACCACCGAAATCGCCAGTGCCGACGAGCTTGCAAGCGCAGCATCACTTATTATGGGTCAGGCTGACGAAGGCCTTCCTGTCGTGATAATTTCAGGCTTTGCGGGATTCAATCACCTGAGAGATGAGAACTCAAACATAAAGCCTCTGCTCAGGGCTAAGGAATTTGACGTATTCAGGAAATAGGGATTTTTATGATTACTGTTTTATCCGGAGGAACGGGCACTCCAAAACTACTCCAGGGAATCAAGGAAATCGTCGAGCCTGAAGATTTGACAATCATCGTCAACACCCTGGAAAACGACTATTTTGCCGGAGTATATGTTTCAGCAGACATAGACACTGTACTCTACACAATGGCCGACATGATCAATGAGGAGACATGGTACGGGGTTAAAAACGACACATTCATAACCCATGAAAGGCTTGAGGAGCTGTCATGTCCCGAGCTTTTAAGAATCGGTGATATCGACAGGGCCACCAAAATACAGAAGACTCTCCTGATGCAGAATCATTCCCTTCAGGAAAGCGTTGAAATCCAGTCAAAGCATATGGGCATAGCATCAAGGATAATCCCGATGAGCAATGAAAACTCCGAAATCAAAATCTTAACCGACATCGGAGAGCTTGATTTTCATGACTTTCTCATAAAGCACCAGTCACAGCCTGAAGTTCTGGACGTGAAATTTTCAAAGGTCAGACCTGCTGAGGGCATAATCGACACCATAAGAAATTCCGATGCGGTAATACTAGGACCTTCAAATCCGATTACCTCAATATTGCCAATACTTTCTCTTGAAGGGGTAAGGGATGCACTGAAAGAGACCAAAGTAGTCGCAGTTTCTCCTATAATAGGCAATGATTCCGTTTCAGGACCTGCGGCAAAATTCATGAAGGCAATGGACATTGAAGTTTCATCAGTTGGTGTTGCAAAATTATACAAAGATTTTTTAGATGTAATTGTAATTGACAATCTTGATAAGGATTTGGAAGATACTTTAGGCGAAATTATTAATAAAGTAATAATTACAAATACTATAATGAATAGTTCAGATACCAAATTTAGTTTAGCCAAAAAAATTCTGGATGGTATCTGATGAAGTTAGGCGGTAATGCAATGATACAAATGACATTGATACAAATAGACAATTATGGTCCTTGGACTGTTACTCCAAGGCCACGTACTGAATCAGATTTACAAATGTTACAGGCAAGCTTATTTGCTGATTTAAACAACCATTTTGGAAACAAAAAGGGTTTGGTTTTCTTCACAAGATTCGACAACCTGCTTGCAATCTCAAACGGTTTGGATGAGGAAGACCACTTAAGGATTCAAAGATCCATCAGAAACAGATACCCTATCACAGTAAGTATGGGTGTCGGAGCTGCCGAAACCCCACATGAAGCTCAAAGACTTGCTACTGTGGCACTGCAGGAAAAAGGCGGAGCACAGTCCTCCCAAAGAAAAGAGATTCTTGCTATCGACAGTCTCGTTTCAGAGGAAGACAGCTACGTTCAGGCAGCACACATCGACATCAACAGCGTAACCGAAACCCTCACAGACATCGAATCAGCATTCGACACAAGCTTCATGGTCAACAAGGCCCAGCATTACCTTATGACAAAACTTATCAAAAAAGGAGCTTTATTATTCTTCATTGGCGGAGACAACTTCATGGCACCGTGCAACGGACTTAGCGAAGAGGAAATCAAGGAAATCCTTGTTGAAATCGATGAGGAAATTGGAATCGGCCTTAAGGCAGGTATCGGAAGAGGCAAAAACGCTGAAGACGCCGCATACATGGCAGACATCGGTCTTGAAGAAATCCGTGACCGCAACAACGAGCCTTGGACATGGGTAATCGAAAAGGAATACTAGGGGGATTTTAAATAAAAGTAGTTGCACCAATGGCCGGAATAACTGATGCGGAATTTTTAAAACGTGTTATTCCATACGGATTTGATGTAGTTACTTTAGGTGGATATAGCCTTGATGAAAAGACAATCGAAGCCTCCCGCAAGATTATCGAAAGGGGAAGAAAGGAATTCCACTTCGAAATCGATGAGGTAATTCCCCATATAGAAAGTGAAGTAAACTCAATAAAAAACAGTTATCCGGATGTGCGTGTAAGCGCAAACGTGAGGTCAGCTCTTCCCGAGCCAATAATTGAAGCGTCAAAAATAGAAAAACTAGATATAATAGAAATCAATTGTCATTGCCGTCAGGACGAAATAACAGCTATTGGCTGCGGTCAGGAGATGTTGAAAAGACCTGATTTTACGAAATACATCTCCAAAATAGTTGACGAATCCGAAAGTGAAGTGTCTGTAAAGATACGTGCAAATGTCGAAGGAACAGACACTCTTGAAATTGCACAAGGAATTGAGGATGCCGGAGCGGACTATCTGCATCTGGATGCGATGGACCCCAACGTGTTTGACGCAGACTGGAAACTGCTTAAAAAGGTTTGCGACAATACTGATATTAAGGTTATTGGAAACAACTCCATTGATTCTCGTGAAAAAATCATGAAAATGTATGATTGCGGAGTTTATGGATTTTCAATAGCTCGTGGAGTAATTTCCGGAAGCCTAAATTTTAATATTTCTGATTTTTGAAAACAAATATTTATTAATGCTCAAAATAAAACATTAATTATTTAACAATAGGTGAGTTATCTATGAATTTTATAACACTCAAAAACATTACTAAATCATTTAATGGAGTAGATGTTTTAAAGGATATTAACTTGGAGATTTATGAAGGAGAGACTTTAGGTATTTTAGGACGTAGTGGTAGTGGTAAATCTGTTTTAATCAACATGCTAAGAGGTACTCTTGATTACAAGCCTGATGGCGGTAAAATATTAATCAATGTTGCAGTATGTCCTAACTGTATGAAAATCGAATCCCCGTCCCATGACGGCGAAAAATGTTCATGCGGATGCGAACTTGCAGTTCAGGAAGTTGATTTCTTCAACTGCGACAGGAAACTTTTCGCAGCCATCAAAAGAAGAATTTCCATCATGCTTCAACGTAACTTCGCATTATACGACGAAGAAACCGTTATTGAAAACGTAATGAGAGCAATGGGGGACGAAATAGATTACGAAGAAGGCCTCTACAAAGCTTTAGACTTATTGGAAATGGTTCAGATGAACCACCGTATCACACACATCGCACGTGACTTAAGTGGTGGGGAAAAGCAGAGGGTTGTGCTTGCAAGACAGCTCGCTAAAGACCCTATGATGTTTCTTGCAGACGAACCGACAGGTACCCTTGACCCTCAAACCGCTGTAAAGCTTCACAATACATTGAAAGAAGGTGTAAAGGATGAAGGAATCACGATGCTCATCACATCCCACTGGCCTGAAGTAATGACTGAGCTTGCAGACAAGGTGGTCTGGTTTGAAAACGGTGAAATCAAAGAGGAAGGTGACCCTCAAACCATTGTGGACAACTTCATGGCTACCGTACCTGTTCCGGAAAAACCTGAAATTCCTGAATTCGGAGAACCTGAAGTGGTATTGGAAGACGTTAAAAAACATTACTATTCAATTGAAAGGGGAGTAATCAAAGCTGTTGACGGTGTTTCAATCACAATCAACAAGGAAGAAATCTTTGGTATAGTAGGTTTAAGCGGTTCCGGTAAGACCACAACAACCAGAATGCTTATGGGACTCACCGATCCGAGCAGCGGTAAAATAGAAATCAGGCTCGGGGAAGACGAATGGGTCGACATGACAAAGGTCGGTCCTTTAAACCGTGGACGTATCATGCCTTACATAGGCTTGCTTCACCAGGAATACTCACTCTATCCTCACAGAACTATTTTAGGTAACCTTACTGACGCTATCAGTTTGGAACTGCCTGCAGAGTTCGGTAAGATAAAGGCAATCGATGCGCTGACCACAGTAGGATTCAGCGACACCACTGCAGTAGGAATTCTCGACAAGTATCCTGATGAGCTGAGTGTGGGTGAAAAGCACAGGGTGGCTCTTGCTCAGGTACTGATTAAGGAACCTAAACTCATCGTACTGGATGAGCCTACAGGTACAATGGATCCGGTTACCCGTGTGGTCGTTACAGATTCAATTTTAAAGGCACGTAATGAACTGGAACAGACATTCATTATCATTTCACACGATATGGACTTCGTACTGGATGTTTGTGACAGGGCTGCTTTAATGAGAGGAGGAAAACTGTTGGATATCGGTACTCCTGAAGATATCGTTAAACAGCTAACGCCAGACGAAAAAGAAGACATGCTTAAAAGGGAAGAATAATTCTCTTTTAGCTATTTAATATTTTTTTTATGTCCCTCCAGTCGGGACAGTTCTTATCCATCAGCATTTTAAATTTTTTTCCATGATTGAACTCTATAAGATGGCACAGTTCATGGATAAAGACATATTCCAGACAGATTTTAGGCTTTTTGGCCAGGTTCAGGTTAAGGGTAATCACTCTGTTCTGCTTGCAGTTTCCCCAGTTTTTCATTTTGCGGATTTTAACTTCACGGGGCTTCACGCCGACGATTCCGCAGCACTTGTCATAGATTTCATCAATCTCTCGTGACAGTTCAAGACGATAGAAATCCTCCAGGGTCTTCTGGCGCCTTTCCATTCGGCTTCTTTTGGAAACCGGCAGGTAAATGGTGCCGTCCTTTAAAAAGGCAGTTTTAATATTGTTGGCAATTAACTGAAGATCATATTCTTCGCCCCAGAGAGGATGCTTTTCGCCGTTGACGTATTTCAGTTTTGGCAGATATTTGCCCTCAGCTATTTTAGCCCTTTTTTCTATAATCCAGTCCATTTTTGAATATATAAAATCGATTATCTGCTCATCGCTTACATAGTGGGGTGCGGAGATTTTAACAGTACCCTCAGGCGGAACAACCCGAAGGTACATGTTCTTGATGTTTTTCCTTTGAATTATTATGTCAATGTCGTTGATTTTCATTAGTGTGCCTCAGGGTCAAAATTGAATATTTTGATAGATAATTTGAAAGCGAGAGGCCTTACTATGAAGTTGACCAGACAGTATGCTACAAACCAGCGTACAGGCCACATTAAAAAGAACAGATCCAGAGGAAGGTTTGTCGTAACGCCGAATATCAGAGGTATGATGAAACTCATCTGAAGGCTTATGAAAAACGGCACAGGGTTGAAAAGGCCATATTCCTTATCCGGTCTGAAGTCAAAGACCTTGATGGCCAGTTTAAATCCTAAAGGATTGCAGATGAAGTTTGCAAAAAAGTATGCTACAGGCCAACGTACAGGCCATAATGCTAAACATAGCCAGACAGGCATTCCCATAGGATATGAAAAGATTAAAGCCATTATTCCGCTCATAAAAAAACTAATAAAAAATGCGATAGGGTTCCATAATTTCATGGGTTAATGTATGTGGTTTATATGTACAAGTAATTTTTGTCAGTGAGCAAATATTTGAATTAGTTTTTAAAACACAAAATATCAAATATCATCAGGAATTATCAAAATGTTTATGAATAAAATTGTTTTCAAAATTATTTTTTGTTGTAATTGTTGTTTGAATATTAGGAAGATTATCAAAATATTTTATTTTATCTTTTAATCTAACCTCAAAAGAAAAATGGCGATTTGAAGGACTAATTTCATTATTTTCAGCGAAAACAAAAATAAATTTTTTATTTAAATTCAATAACCATAATATGAAATCATTTTGAGATTGATTGTAATCCATTCCTAATTTTTCACAATAAGTTTCATAAATTAAGGGTAGGGAGAAAAATAATGATTCATTGGTTTTATTTTTTAATTTACAAATAATCTCATCTTCAAATCTTTTATAAATATTATCTAATGAATTGATAATATATTCATCTATATTATAGTTTGATTTTAATAGATTAATTATGGTTTCCAGTTCTTTTTTATAATCAGTTGATTTTAATGGAAGATTTTTAAATTCTAAAAAATATAATGTACTTTTTTCTTCATTAAAATAAATAGCATCAGTGGATGCAGGTAAATTTCTTTTTGGTTTTCCATTTTCACGTAAATTCGCATTAAAACATATATTATCAAAATTATACATGAAAATTTCGTTATTTTCTATAAAATGATTATTATTTTCTGATTTAGAGATATTATCTAAATTATCATATGTAATTTTAGCTTTTTCATGGAAATTATCCATATTCTTATAATACTTTAAAAGATTCATAAAATCATTATCATTAAATGACATTTAATCACCATCATCCAATTCTAATTTAAAACGAACTCCATTAAGTATATCAAATGGGTTTCCTAAGTTCATGTATACTTTCATTATGTCCAAATCATCAATCAAATTATAATTATATTTTCCAGAAATTTCTGATTCTTCTGTTAAATAGAAATTTGTATTATCATATAATCCATAATATTTAGAATAAACTTCAATAGCTTCAGCTAGAAATGGGCTGTGTGTATTGATATAGGTAGTTATATTTAATTCTTTGCTTGCCAACACTAAAATTTCAGCAAGTTTCACTTGAAATTCGGGGTGTAAATTGATTTCAGGTTCATCCATGATTAAAAAACTGTCCTCTGTCAGTTCATTTTTTTCAAGTAATATTTGGAGAATTCCTAACTGTTTTAATCCAGAAGCGGTGTTTTCCATAGGAAATATTAATCCATCTTTTTTAAAAGAAAATTTTCTGGATTTTGGATTATATATAAATTCCCCATTAATTAAATTATCAATTTTCTTTTTAAATTCTATTAACTTTTTATATGCTTCATCATCATAAACATCAGAAGTTAACTTTCTAAGTTTTCTATTAAGCAATTGAAAGTGGATTTGTTTGTTAATTTCATTATCAAATTCAAGGACAGACGGTGAATCAATGTAAATAATATTTTTAAAATTAAAATATGTTAAATATTCATTAGTTACTGCCCAATTTTTTCCATTGTTGGTTATATGAATTTCTTGATTTAAAGGTTCACCATCAATTTCGCCATGTAATTTAACATCAATATTTCCATTTTCTCCTAAAAATCCATTATATTCTGAATTAAATAATAAATTAAATGTTGAAGCATGTCTAATTTTTAGATTTTTATTTATTTCGGCTAAATCATGAATAGAATCCAAATCTTTTAGATAATCGTTTTTCAAATTCATTGGAGAAATGTCATCAGCTATATTAATGAGATCTTTATAGACATCATCAAAAATTCTAGTTGAAATGATGTCTGTGTTTATTATTGTAAAAATGTCATTTAACTTAGTTGAAAATGAATCATCAAAAAGTTTATTGGACCAATATGAGATAAAATTCATATATCTTCTTTTTATATCTCTATTTGCCAAATAGAAGCCATCACTTGAAGATGCGGTTAAAAGACAATATAAAAATTTACTTGATGTTGATTTTCCTGTGGAATTTTTTCCAACAATCACGTTAATTTTAGCTATATCCAACTCCGCATTATTTATTGGACCTAAATTGTTAATGGTTAATAACATTTTATTTGACATAAAAATTCTCCAAATTCGATTAATATATAATATATTTTAAAACTATATAAAATTATTCAATGCTTTAAATTTTAATTAAAATGATAATATTAATTTAATTATTAATTCAAATAATATTACTCGATTAAAATAATATTGTCGTGAATTAATAAACATTAATCTATAAAATGCATATTTTAAATATCTCTTTTAATTTTTGTATTTTTTAAAAATACATATTCATTTAGTCTAAAATATAATTTTAAAGCTAAATAATGTTTTAATCGTGTAACCGGTGTTGTAGTAATGTTTATATATTTTGATTGTTATAAATCAATATCGGACCATATTTCGGTTCTATGTTTTAGTAAGTTGGATAAGGATGCGTCAAAATTTGTTAATGCAAATTTGTCCTTATTCATTCAATCCTATTTTTTTCATCCATATGCCATTGCTTCAAATTTGTTAGTAACATTACAAAGTATTATATATTGTCATCAAGAAAAATTAATACATTATATTTATGGAGAATTATTATGACTTGGGAAAACGCACCGTCTCATATATGTAGGGGTGGAGATGTAATGGGACTTGCTTTTTGCTGTCCTCCTATAAAACCATGTCCTGTTTTAAATGCATTGGAAGAGGTAAATTTAACTCCTCAAGAGTATATTGATATTAAAGTGGAGTTTGGTAGGCAAACAAGGCTAGGTGAAGGGGCCGGAACTTGTTTTGGATCATTGATTTGGTGTTGCAAACCGTCCAAGCCTTGTCCTTTAAGAGACATGACTTTAAGAAATATGGGCATGAGTCATGACGAATACCTGGATTTGAAAAAAGAGCTCTCAGAAAGATTGGTGGGTGTTAAAAAACCTGAGCCTGATGCAAGAGCCGAAGCGCTGGCTGAAACTTTCAACATTTCAAAACTTGAAGCTATGAAAGTGCTGACTGACTGTAATAACGACTTGAGAAAGGCCGTCAGTGTTTTGAAAGCGCAATCCCTGGAAAATTCTGATTAATATGGATTGGACTGCTCTTTATCTGAAAACTTCCGGACTGAAAGTGTTTATTTTAGGAACCGGTGAAGTTGCAACAAGAAGAGCAAACAGATTTTTAGACCATGGGGCGATTGTAAGGCTTGCTGGCAACTCCATTTCAGACGATATTAAGGATAAGGGAGCAACGCTTCACTCAACTGATGATGCTGACGAGTTGGTTGAATGGGCGGATTTGGTTGTTGTGGCAAGCGCAGATGAGCAGCTGTCTGATTATGTTGCCAGTATCTCTGGAGATAAGCTGCTTAACCGTGCGGATTTTCCTTTTGACGGAGACATAATTGTCCCGACAAGCTTCAATATTGGGGATATTGAGATTTCTATTTTTACGGGAGGCAAAAGCCCGCTCATGGCAAGGCAGCTCAGAAAAAGAATCCAGTCCATCATCACTGAAGAGGACATTCTGGAGATTGAACTTCAGGACTATTCACGCTCAATTTTAAAAGAAATCATTCCTGACCAGAAGGAAAGGCGCAAATACCTTTATAAAATATTTGAAGACGAAACTATTTTAAAATTAATAAAATCTAGAGAAATCGACAAAGCAAAGGCTGTTATCAATGAATCAATAAAGAGGGATTTCAATGATACTTAACTTAAGGGTTGACCATAAGATTGCGGACATTCAGTCAATGGAGAACATTTCAAAGCAGATCGATGATTTGTTTTTGAAACTGCATGAAAAGTATTCAATTACCGAATACGTTGAAATATCAACCTGCAACCGTAAGGAATACTATATTTACAACAATTATATCGACAGCGACGATGAGCTTCTCTCACATGAAAACCAGAATATCATCATTGAATACGGTGATGCTGCAGTATTGCATCTGCTTCGTATGACTTCAGGACTGGAATCAATGATTGTTGGGGAAGACCAGATTCTGGGTCAGGTGAAGGACTCCAAAAACAAGGCGGTTAAGGAGCTTCACTGCAGAAAGGCATTGGACACTATATTCACAAAGGCCATTCATGTAGGCCAGGTCGTCAGAAACAGGACCAAAATAAACAAGGGTTCAGTTTCCATAGGTTCGGCAGCAGTGGATTTGGCCGAAAAGCACCTGGGCGATTTGGAAGGCAAGTCAGTTCTGGTCATCGGCGCCGGAAAGATGGGCAAGCTTGTTGCAAAGGCGCTGGCAGAAAAGGACTTAAGCGCAATTTTTGTTGCAAACAGGACATTTTATGTTGCGGTTGAGCTTGCAAAGGATCTTGACGGAACGGCAATTCTTTTTTCAGAGCTTGACGAATACCTTAAAACTGCCGATTTGGTTATAAGCGCAACCAGTGCACCGCATTCAATCATAAACAAGAAAAGGCTGGAATCAATCGATTTGGTTGAAACTGATTTGTTCATGGTCGATATTGCAAATCCCCGTGACATTGCAGAGGATGTCTGTGAATTGGGAGTCAGACTATTCAATATTGATGATTTGCGCGAGATTGCAGACACCAATACCAAGCTTCGTGAGAAGGAATTCGGTGAGGCAGAAATCATCATCGAAGAAGAGTTCAATTTGCTTAAAGAATCGTTTAAAATAATGGAAGTTGAATCAATACTATCAACTTTAAGAGTATCTATGGAAGATATAAGACAACGTGAAACAAAAAAAGCATCTTCAAAGTTGTCTGATGTAGATGGCAGCGGTAAAATTTTAAATAATCTTACAAATTCCATAGTCAACAAGATATTTTTCGACATCCAGAAGAATCTCAAGCAGGCTGCACTTGACGATAAAAAAGAAGTTATAGATTCTGCAGAGTATATTTTTGATTTCAGGAAGTAAGTGACTGTCTGACACACATTGAAAAGAGTCTTGTCGTGAACAATAAAAATATTGGGCTTACGATTAATGAAAGTATGAAATCAATGGACGGCAGAGACCTTAAAATGCCTAAATCAAGAATGCAGCTAATGACAATATTGAGGCTAATGCTTTCAATGATAATAATAAACAATGTTTCAAAAATCCCTAATTTGTAATATAATCTCAGTATCTCTTTTATATTGAATGCAGATTTCATTTTTCCATCATTTAATGCCTTATTGATTGCGGCTCCGAAAAAACATATGTATATCAGTACTGATGGAACTATAAAAGGTATCCAGATTAACGGATTGTCTGTGATGTCCATTATTCTAACTCCAAAGCCATACATTATTCCAAAAACAATCATATAAACGTATATGATGAGAATTTCTTTAAATCCGTCAACAATCACTTCCAGATGATTCCCCACAATTGATGGGGGAGCGTTTTCACCGTCCAATGTAGTTTCAATTATCTTTGAACGGTATCCCTCTTCAAAAAACAGAAGAACTGTTGAAATTATGAATATTAAGGTCACGATGATATAATGATTGCTCAGGTGTAATTCTTCAATGGATGATGCCATACAGAGGATTATGCCTAAAAGAATCAATATTTTCCAGTTTTTCAACGTATAATGAAAGGAGTCATCAATTAAAGTTATTAAATTCATTCAAACATTCCTTTGATATCGCTAATTTTTACTTTGCTGGATTTCAATGCATAATCAATATCTGACATATCTACAGTATCCTTATCATTGGCTATTGCATGATGCAGTGAAGTCTTGAGAATCTTTTCTTTGATATCTCTTCCTGACATGTTCTTGGATATCTTGACAAGCCTTTCCATATCAAAGTCATGTTCCAGAGGCATAGTTTCAATGTTTCTTTTGAAAATTTCACGCCTTTCATCATCATCAGGAAGCTTGAACTCGATTTCCTCTTCAAAACGGCTTCGAACGGCACTGTCAAGAGAGCTTCTGTTGTTTGTTGCACATATTGTTATGACGCTGTTGTTTTCAGTAATTCCGTCCATCTCGGTTAAAAGCGCATTGACTATTTCTGAAACGTCTCCTCTCAGTGACTGAAAAGACCTGTGAAGCGCAATCGCATCAATCTCATCAATGAAAATTATTGAAGGTGAATTCTTTGAAGCCTTCTCAAACAGATCATGTATCTTGGATGCTGCATCGCCCACATGGTCTCCAATAAGGGAAGTTGCCTTAATCAGATACAGGGGAACGTCAACCTCGCTTGCAAGGCCTTTGACAAGCATGGTCTTTCCCGTGCCGGGATATCCGTAGAAAAGAACGTTTTTAGGAGCCCATCCGCCAAAGCGTTCAGGTTCCGTAAGATACTTTTCAATAACCTTGATTTTGTTTTTTGCATTTGTCTGACCTACAACGTCGGATAACCTGACACTGCTTTTCGTTGACTTCAGGGCATTTTCATTAGCGGTTTCATCAATTATGATGTTGATTTTGGTGTTTTCCGAAATTATTGAGTTTTCAGGCTCTACGGAAATTACCTTAAAGGCAAAATCCGGAATGATTTTTTGATCGAAAAGGTATGATTCATTGTTGATTTCCATACCCAGCCACTGGTCACGGGCGTACTGTTCGAATAAACTTTTGTCGGTGATTTCCAAAGTATTATCCATCATTTCAAAGTCAAAAGGATAACCTGCTGCTTTTAAAACAATACATTCAGCGTTTTTCCTGTTGTTGCTTGTTGGAACTGCTGTTTTTTGACTTTGGCCTTTGACCTCGCTTTTTTTAGAATTGTTTTTCAAAAAATCACCCTGTAAAATTAATTAATATAAATACTATTGTAACTATATTATATTTATAATTTGGTGATTTTATTATGAGCTTCAGGACTAGACGGGTAACATTCATGACCCCATTTTATATGCTTTTCGAATTTTTTCTTCTGAAATTCCTTTTTATGCTGTTCTATCCTCTGGATGACTGGACTTTGCTTTTAATAACAGTTTTAATTGGAATATTAAATATAGCTCCGATGCTTTTAGAAGAGAAGAAAACCAGATTCATAACAAGACTATTAACGGAAATATCTGCAATCTGGATGTGGGCATCTCTGATGTTTTTTATAGACATTGTAATAATTTATCTTATTGGAAATCTCAGCCAAAGCGTTATTTACATCATGCTTCTTGCAGTGCCTTTAATAGGAATTTATGCATATTACAAGGCCCATAAATTAGTAATAAAACAGAAAGAAGTGAAACTGGACAGTCTTGAAAAAGATGTAAATATTGTCCACCTCTCAGACGTTCACTTCGGTGCCGTAAGGTATAAGAAAATCATAAATCAGCTTAAAGACACTTTAAATTATTTGTCTGATACATGTGATGTGGCAATCATTTCAGGAGATCTGGCCGACGGCTCATCACTTGTAGCACCCGACGATTTCATGCCTTTAAAGGATGTGAAGATGCCGATTATATTCACGCCGGGAAACCATGACTATTATCCCGGAATCGACAATGTAATTAATGCATGCAGAAATGCGGGAATAATAGTTCTTGACAACGAGTCAGTTGAAATCAACGGACTTAACATTTACGGACTCACATACAGCTTCGGCGACATTGAAATGCCGAGTGCAGATGAGCTTAGAAGTGAAATAAAAGAAGATAAAACCAATATAATCGTTTATCATGTTCCATACGCCTGGGACGTCCATTCAAAAATAGGCTTTGACATACAGCTGTCCGGACACACTCATGGGGGACAGTTCTATCCGGTAACATGGATGTCCGACAGGATGTTTGAATATAACAGGGGGCTTTTTAAGGATAATTTAAATCATTACCTTAACGTGACGACCGGTGTGGGTTCAATGGACCAGCCGTTAAGGTGGGGAACAGACTCTGAAGTAGTAGTCCTCAAACTGAAGAAAAACTAAATCATATTTTCATACAGTTCCTTCATTTTCAGGGCATCGATGTCCCTCAGCGGAGTTTCGCAGATTATGTTTGCCTTCCAGCCGTTGTCGATGAGATTGGCAAGAAGATCCCCGATTTGCGGTCCGTACTCATCGCTTTCATCCAATGTGTGATGCTTGACCTCTCCGCCATGGCCATATTCGATTGTTGTGAAATGACAGTGCAGGCGGTCAATATCCAGCTTGTTTTCGATTGTTGAAAAAATGCAGTTATAATCGTCCTTTTTTGTTAAAAATCCTCTTCCACGGGCATGTATGTGTGCAAAATCGATTGTAGGTTCGAAGTGATCAAAGCTGGCGCAAAGCTCTACAATCTCTTCAATATTTCCCTGCTGTGTTCTTTTTCCGGTGGTTTCAGGCGCAAAAGTAAAATCCTCAATGCCTTCAGCCTCAAGTTCCTCAAACAATCTATTGATGGTCTGTTTTGAAATTTCCATTGCCTTTTCAGGTTTCCGGTTGGTGTAAAAACCCGGATGGAAAACGAGCCTGTAGGCGCCCATCCATTCGCCCGCTCTGGCAGTAGCTATCAGATGGCCGATGCTTTTGTCTATCTTTTCACTTTCCTTAGCGCATAGGTTTATGTAATACGGACCGTGCATTGAAATCAAAATATCAAATTTCTCAGCTTCCTCTTTGAGAATTCTGGCGGATTCCTCACCAATCCTGACTCCATAAGGGGACTGGTATTCGTATGAGTCAAGTCCGATTCTTTGAATGTATTTGGGAGCTTTATATGCTGCACCTTTATAGTTAACCGGACTGCCTGCTGGTCCAAAAAAAACTTTGTTTTTCATAGAATTATCTTTTATTTAATGGGTTATTATACTTTTTTGAAATTAATAAAAGATTAGAATGAATAATATTCTTCTAATCTTTTTTGAATAATTAACTGAATTTCTTTTTTCATACTCGGTTTTAGATATACATCAAGGCCATGATGTGTTTTTTTGTAACCGATTATGTTTTCTGCATGTAATCTTTTAACTTCTTTGTTAATTGATTTGCACGGAATTTCAGATAATTTGTTACACAAATTGGTGATGGGGGTGTGCTTTTTGTTAAAGTAACGTTTTTGCCACATGAAAAATAAGATTTTTTCTCTAACTTCATTAGAACTCTTATTTTTGCTCATTTTTTAAATATATTTATCTAATAACTCTTTAAGTTCGGCTGCAACTTTCTTGTTTAAAATTATTTGTTTATCTGATTCGTAAACAATTTCTAAATTTCCAGTATCATCATTTTTCAATTTTTTATTTACCAGTATCATCATTATTTCATTATCATCTCCACCAACACCTATATGGGATATATTAATCACTTCTGAGTTGGGATTAATTGTTATTCCTTCTTTTCTAGGGACATCATATTCTTCCTGTTCATCTATCATAATTTCACCTTATTTCTCATCAATTAACATAAATTCAAAATTCATAATTCTATCAGTGTTCAATGAAGTAAATGTATAATTTTCTTTCATAGTTATTTCGTGTTCAAGCAAATCCAAATCAACATTCGGTGCGTTTTCACTTAAATACAATTCTTCTTCATCTTCGGTTAGTTCATCAGATATTTCTTCAGGTAATTTTAACTGTTCCTGATACTCTTTTTCAACTAATTCTTCACTAATTTTCATTAATCCTTTAACAATATTCGATTTTGGATTCAAACTAAATTTTGAATTTTTAAAAGTAATTATTTCAATATCAACCAAATCATCAATAAAATTATTTAGTGTTGATCTAGATATTTCTGATCCCACAGCTATTTGTTGTTTCGTGTGCTGTGAAAACGGGGTTGACATTAAATAGTCAATTACTTTGACTTGTGGACAATTTCCAAATATTTCTTTAAACATTAGCAACACCTCATGTATAATAATTATACATAATATTTTATAAAATTTTTGGTTTGTCCAATATTCATACATTATTTTTGTATTGAAATTATTTGAAAAGAAAATTTAGCAATGATAAAATGTACAAAGTGAGTTAAATCTTCAGTTAAGGCATGGTTATTAAAAAGAGTAAAAAGGGAATTATAAAATTCCCATAGCTTTGTTGGTTTTTGCGATTGATTTTTCGTTGTCACTTTCCATTTCAAGAAGTGCACGAATAGCATCAATGTTTTCAGGTATTACATCAGATTCCTGGTGTACTGCCTGCATGTAGAAGAGTTCGTTTCCAACAACGTTGATGGATTCTCTCCATACTGGAATTTCGTATAAGTCATTTCTGTTCCTGCCCAATTCCTTAGCATATTCCATAAGCTCTGCAGTTGAACCGAGGCCTTCTGCAGCATCAACGACAATAACTCTTGAACGTTTTTCCAAAGCTTCAACAATCTCTTCGGTTTCCACTTCGTTGTTGATTTCAACCATGATGTTGTGCTGGTGCATTAATGTTGTAGGCACGAGCAAAGCCATTGTGGTAACGTCAATGCCTTTCATTACGGTTTTTACGTCAGGACCGTGGTGAGATGGCACTTTTGGAGGGTTAGGTACAATTGCGTTAATCGGACCTTTCTTGATTTCAGACGGGTCTGATCCTCTTCTTACCATTACAGCCCTTACCTTTTTGATATCAGCAATCGGATCGATTGTGGATAATGTACGGGTAAGTCCTGTTGTGTTACATGAAACTACTCTTGTGTAGTCCTTACCGTATGAATCGTCATAGTTGGAGATTGCATTGAATGAAAGGCCAGTCAGTTCATGGTCTTCTCCGCCCTGATAGATTGCTTTTACACCGGCTTTCTTATACATTTCAAGGTTTTGCGGACCGATGCTTCCAGGAGTACAGTCAACAACAACATCAGCTTCCTGAATCATGTCTTCAACAGTACCTGCAATTTCGATTCCGGCATCCTTAAACAGCTGTTCTCTTTCAGGAATTCCAATGTATAAAGGATAGTCTTTTTCTTCAACAGCAGTTCTTGCTTCGTAATTAGGTCTTGTTTTACTTACACCTATTACTTTCATGTCGTCCTGAGCTGCAACAGCGTCAGCAACTCTTTTTCCTATTGTTCCATATCCATTAATTGCAACAGATTTCATTTTAATCCCTTTTTGAAAAATTTAGAAATTTAATTCTATGCTTTAAATTTATTTTTTAAATTATATATAATTTGATATTTACAAATATGCTTAAAAATAACTAATTTTTTGTATTTTTCCATATTACTTTTAAATACTATGATAAATATATTACTTTATAACTCTCTTTCGAGTTTTTCATTATAATTAATTAACAGGAGGAAAAAACATGAATATTGTTGAAATATTTAAAGATTCATTATCTTATCCTTTGCATAATATAAAATCATTAGTCATCTATGCGATTTTAGGTATTATTGCAGCTATTGCTTTTGGAAGTACTCTCGTCGGTATTGTCACCGGTGTGACTACAGAAAATGTGGCAGCTCTTTTAGGCTCAGCATTTTTAGGCGTTATTATCACAGCATTCATAGGCTTTGTAATTTCAGGTTATGAGCTGGATATTGTAAAATACGGTATTCAAAGATCCGATGAAAGCCCAAGCATTGATATCATCAGACAGTTCTTCAACGGATTCAAATTGATGATTGTAGGCATAGTTTACTATATCATACCTTATGTTATAGTTTTAATTTTATCTATATTCTTTAAACATTGGGTTATTTCTGTCATTGCCTTTATTTTGTATGTCATTTTTGCTTTAGCACAGTTCATGGCTCAATGTAGATTAGCTAAAAGCGAAGATTTAATGGATGCTTTAGCTTTTGGACAATCAATTGCGGATATTTCAAGAGTCGGTATCGTTAAATTATTAGTGTTCATTGTTATCGTTGCAATTATCGCAGCTATCCTGATATTTGTTTCAGTAGCGTTAATGCAATGGAATTCAATTGTCGGCGGAATAATTTTAGGTATCGTAGCAGTATATCTTGTATTCTTTGTCGGTAGAGCAACAGGTTTATTATACTCTGAAGTATAGATAAACCTTTCATTTTCTTTTTTTTCAGAAATCTTAACATTTATATACTTTATATCACAAATATATTGTCGGAAGGCATTTTCCTTCCAGTCAATTTTAAATTTTATTTTTGTGATTATTATGGTTTTAAGTACAGGAAACACGGCATGGATGCTGGTTTCAACAATTATGGTTTTATTAATGACTATTCCTGGAATAGCATTTTTCTATGGTGGATTGTCAAAAAAGAAGAACGTCCTGAACTCGATGTTTTTATCTTTGATTGCATTTGCAATAGCTAGCCTGATATGGATTTTCTACGGTTATCAGCTGTCATTTTCTGATGCGAGCTTTTTAGGGTTCATTGGAATACCTCAAAGCCTGCTGATGGAAGGAATTGGTGTTGATTCCCTTACAGGCACAATACCGACATTCGTATTTGCAGGCTTTGAGCTGACATTTGCGGGTTTGACTGCAGCAATTGTCTCAGGTTCAATTGTCGGAAGGATGAAAACAAAGTCATGGGTGATATTCACCATTTTGTGGGTAAGTCTTGTTTATATTCCGGTCTGTCACTGGATATGGGGTGGTGGATGGCTTATGAACATGGGAGCAATAGACTTTGCCGGAGGAGTTGCCGTTGAGGTAAACTCAGGTTTTTCAGCTCTTGCATTGGCGCTTGTCCTTGGAAAAAGGAAAGATACCTCACTGCTTCCGCATAATTTGGGTTATTCCATTTTAGGTGCAGGATTTTAATGGTTCGGATGGATGGGATTCAACGGAGGATCAGCCCTTGCCGCCAACGGTCTTGCAGGTTCAGCCATTCTGGTGTCAAACACCGCAGCGGCAGCAGCCATGATTGCATGGGTAATACTTGATATAATGAATGTGGGAAAACCGACAGTTTTAGGTGCAATCACCGGAGCTGTGGCAGGTCTTGTGGCAATCACTCCTGCAGCTGGTTTCGTTCCTCTTTCAGGCTCAATTGTTATTGGTGTTGGAGCGTCACTGATATCATACTATGCGGTATATCATATCAAGACAAAATTCGGATACGATGATGCTCTGGATGTATTCGGTGTTCACGGACTTTCCGGAGTCTGGGGACTTATAGCGACAGGACTGTTCGCATCTCCGGCAATCAATGGAGTTGCAGGACTCTTCTATGGAAATCAAGTCAGTTATTGATTCAAGTTATTGCAGTTGTCGCAACGATGGCATACACTTTTGCAGTAAGTTTAATAATAGCCAAAGCATTAGATAAGACTATAGGATTAAGAGTTAAAGACAGTGAGGAAATTTCAGGTCTTGACTCAGCATTGCATAAGGAATCAGGATACAGAATTTAATGGGGTGTAGTTTATGAAAAGAATAATTGCGGTAATACGTGAAGAAATGTTTGAAAATGTTAAAAAGGCTCTTCTGGAAGCAGGATGTGAAGGAATGAATGTCTCCTCAGTAAAAGGAAGGGGAAGACAGCTGGGCACTAAAGAATCCTACAGGGGTTCAACTTATTGTATCGACCTTCTTCCAAAAACAAGGGTTGAACTGATTGTCAATGAAGGCGATCTCGACAGAATCATCGATGTCATCATTGACAGCGCCAGAACAGGCGAAGTCGGAGACGGTAAGATATTCGTCTCAGATGTTGAAGAGGTAATAAGAATCAGGACCGGCGAAAGGGGTTCAGATGCGGTTTAGTTGATGGGTAACTTCACCCATTAATTTTACCTATTGAAATATTGAATTAACCATCCATTAAAATTAAATTCTAAAAGTTAACTCATTGTTTATTTTAAGATAAAATTAATTATATTGGTGTGGGTTAAAAAAATAGTGAGTTGTAGAAATGTTATTACATAAAAATAAAAAAGTTAGGGGATTTATTCTACGTTAAATCCTGCTTCTTCGACAGCTTCCTTGATGTCGTCATCGGAAACTTTGTCGGTATCCAATTTGATTTTGGTAATACCTGAATCTAAATCAGCTTTAGCATCTTCAATACCATCAACATCGGTTAATGATAATTGTACAGCATTTACACAGGAAGGGCAGTGCATTCCTACAACTTTTACTTCTTTTTCTTCAATTGCCATATTTAATTCTCCTTTTTAATTGATATGTAATATTATGTTGTTGGCTTATTTAAATGTTTAGTTATACCTAACTTTTTGCTTTTTCTCAATTCTTTTCCTGTCAATTTGTAGTTCATTAACGTTGACGAATATATGATTACAATCACTGATCCGATATTGTGAATCAATGCTCCGCTAATAGGGTCCAGCAATCCTAGAATTGCCATTATCATTGCAACTACATTTAAAGACAATGCAAATGCGATATTTAAGTTTATTGTACTTAATGTTTTTCTTGATATGGCGATTAAATGGGGAAGTTCTGATATATCGTCATTTATCAAAGCAATGTTTGCAGCTTCAATTGACACGTCACTTCCAATATCTCCCATAGCTATTCCCACATTAGCCTTTTTAAGGGAAGGAGCATCATTAATTCCGTCTCCAATCATGGCAATTTTATTTCCATTTAACTGAGCTTGGCGGATATATTCTGTCTTGTCTTCAGGCAGGCAATTGAATTTCGCACTCTGTACTTTTACTTGTTGTGATATGAATTCTCCGGCCTTTTCATTGTCTCCTGTCAATAATGTAGTTTTAATTCTCAGTTTCTTTAATCTGTTAATTGTATATCTGGAATTTTCACGTAGTGTATCGGCTAAAATTACATTTCCCATTACTCTACTGTCTTTTGCAACAATTATTTGGATTTCTCCGTTTTGATTTTCTTCAGGATAATATTCCAAATCAATTCCCTCATCGTTAAGAAGCTTTTTATTTCCGGCAATTATTCTGGAACCGTTGATGTATCCGATAATTCCCTTTCCGATTTTCATCTCAAAATTTTCAACCGTTGCTAAACTGTTTTTGCCATAATAGTTTACAATGGCTTTTGCTAGAGGATGCTCGGATTTGGATTCAAGTGAAGCAAGCAGATGCATCATTTCCTCTTCCTCATCTGAAATTACTTTCACAACTTTTGGAGTTCCATGAGTTAATGTTCCTGTTTTATCAAATACTAATTCATTCACGTGAGCCAGCTCTTCTATTGAAGCACCATCCTTTACTAGAATTCTGTGTTTTGTCAGATTTCCGATGGCTGCGGTAATTGCCGTTGGTGTGGCTAAAACCAATGCGCACGGGCAGAATACAACTAAAATAGTTACGCTGCGGGAAATCTCGAAAGTGAACAGATATGTAAGTATCGCTGCAGTAAATGCAATTACAACAATCATTGTAGCCCATTTATCGGCCGCCCTTACAATCTTAGCGTTTTCAGGAGAAGAGGATTTGACCAAATCAATCAATTTTTGAAGGGAACTGTCCTTGCTTACTTTTGTCGTTTTCATCATAAAAGATCCAAAAAGATTAGTGGTTCCGCTGAATACTTCGTCATTTTCTTTTTTGTCAACTGGCAGGGATTCACCGGTTAATGTAGACTGGTCAATTGATGTTTCACCGTTAATGATTACTCCATCGGTTGGGATATTTTGTCCAGGTAGGACCTTTAGGATATCTCCGATTTTCACATCTTCCACATTTATTTTCTCTTCAATGCCATTTCTGATTCTTGTTGCAAATTGGGGTGTCAATTTGACAAGTTCTTTTATTTGGGATTGTGTTTTGTTAACAGTATATTCCTCTAAAAATCCACCAATTGCCATTATCGTTGCAATTTCTCCTGCCGCAAAGACTTCACCAATAACTATTGATGCGATAATGGCTATTGTAACCAATAAGTCTGCTTTTATGTCAAATTCAGTTATGAGTCCTTCAATACATTCCTTAAATATAGGTATTCCGCACAATATTATTGCAATCCATGATAAGTAGTTAATGTCAAGTATGAAACTTGATATAACACTTATCGCTGAGATAATAATGAATATTATGTCTTTAATTTCAGTTTTGCCAAACTTTAAATTCATTTCTATCAGCCCCTAGGTACAGATATACCCTATGGGGTATAGTGTTACTTCAAAAAAAATTATAGTCTTGAGTAGTACTCTAGAATTGATGAGATATCAACAAGTGCATCATCCACATCACCATCATCAATTGCATTTTTTACGCAATGTTCAAGGTGTCCCTCTACTATAATATGCCCAACTTTATGTAGAGCGGATTTGGATGCATTTACTTGCATTAATATCTGTTCGCAAGGAATATCTTCATCTATCATACGGTCAATTGCATTCAGCTGGCCGATGATTTTCTTGAGTCTTCTGTGTAAGTTTTCACTGTCCATGCATTCTTTCAAAATAATCACAACCTATACCTACTAGGGTATATAACAAAAGTTGTATATAAAGTTTGTCTTAAAAATAGTTTAAAAAATATAAAAAAAGAAGGAAAATTTTAGGTTTAATTTTCCAGTTGTTCTAATTTTTCAGGGAAGTATGTATCTACAACATACTCAAGCCCGTATTTTGAGAAAGATTGCTGTTCTGCTTTCTTACCGATTTTAAGCATCTTTTTGATTTCAGTTTGCCAGAAATCGCTTTTGTACCTTGGGTCTTTGGAAAGCTCTTTCAGTCTCATGACGTCAACATCTTTAAGCTTATCTGTAGGTAAATCGTAGTTGATAATGTCAGATGCGGTCACTCCCATGAATTTAGCGTTTGGTGTTGCCAAATCATGATTTACGTGAGCTAGTTTTGCACTTCCGGAAATGATAACCTGTGCAATGTGGAATCCCCAAGGGTCTCCGTCGTTACAGATGTAAACAGGCAGATCCAGTTCTTCATTAACCCTTTTGATGAATCTTCTTGTAGCACGTGCGGCCTGTCCTTTGAGCCCGACAATAAGTGTATTGAATCTTTGGTGAGCGTTTTCCTGAACCATCCTGTGGAACATTCCCATGGTTTCCACTGCAATAACCCTTTCAACACCACAGTCAAGGAATTCGACCTGATCGATTGTAGGTGAAATGGTATAACCTGATTTTCCTGCTTTTGCAGCGTTGATTTCAACGTCATCATCCAGAAGGGTAATGTCTCCGTAAACGGATGCTCCGTCTTCTTCAGGCATCAGTCCGAGGTCTTCACGGGTGGTACCTAAGGTTACTTCAAGGTCTTCCCCGACAATGTTGGATTCCTGCTGGGATTTGAAGCTGATTCCCCAACCTTCGGAAACGTAATACATTTCCCTGATGGTTGCGGTTTTTTCTCTTGCAACCAAATCCTTACAGAAGTTTGCAACATAAACCATCTGTCCTAATTTTCTGATTTGTTTAACGTTACCGAGAGATCTTCTACCGTATCTGTCTCCTAAAACATAGTATCTTTTCGCATCATCGTATACAATGTTTCCGGTACCTCTTGAAGGAACTCTAAGGGAAGGGACTTTTTGCTTTTCAATTTCCTCGATAATTTCCTGACCTAATCCTTTTAACTTGTTGAAAGTGTATTCTTTCCTGAGTTCTTTATGTGATTTGCCTTCTTGTTTTACTTCATCAGCCATCTAATCACCTATTCATCAAAATCTCCTTCTTCTTCATCTTCGTCAAAGTTGAGATTACTGTGTTCTTCATCAACTGCATATCCATGTTCGTCAAGCTCTTCCATGATGATTGCATCAAGTTCTTCTTCTTCCTCTTCCTCTTCAACTTTTTCACCGAGCAATTCGGCAAGAGCTCTTTTGGTTACCTTAGCGAGGACTTCCTGATATTCAGGCACTCCTGTTTCACCAAGTTTAGCTGCCTCTTCAATAATGACAGGTACGTATTCTTCAAATACTTTGGAACGTTTTTCCTTTTCTTTAGCTGCTCTTTTAGCTCTGATGTGTTTTTGGAGCTGACGAGCCAGTTTCATTGTAGCCTGTCTGATTTCCTGAACGATTTCAGGTTCAGGTGAAACACTCTGTTTACCTGTTGATAAGTAAGGAACCTGGGTTGAGATGATGTTAACGAATAAAGTCAATGGAGTGTTGTCCAGGTCTTTAAGACCGTAACGTTTCCAGTCAATGCTTTTTAAGGCTTCTGTAATAGCACAGCTTCCTGCATCGAAAGTCAATGGAACCCTGTTGGCGAATCTCATGATTTCTGATTTTCTCTGTTCGTTAACTTTTCTTCCGGAATTTCCTCCGTAAGCGAGTCCCGCTTCGATAATGAATGATACACCGCCTGCGTATGTGACAGGTTTTCTTGTGATTGTTGTGACGAATTCAGGCTTGAGGATTTGCTTCATACCTTTTTCAATCTGTTCTGATCCGATTGGTATGAGTCCGTCGGTTGGAGGGGCCATGAACTTCATTTTCTTGAAGCACTGAACGATAGCTTCAGCTTCAGGGAATGTCATGTCCTTAGGACGTTTGTTCATGTCAATTCCAGTCATTTCAGCTATTTCATCTGCCCTTTTGTTGGACATCCTTGACATTGAAGATGTCAGCATGCTTTTATATCTTCTTTTGTCGGTGTTTTTAGCCATTGTCATTAAATCGTCTGCACTTACACCTTTAGGGTGTGGTAATACTTCTTTTGGCTGTACAGGAACCACATCTGCTGCTCTTTTGAAGATGTATTTGTGTCCTGTCGGATCTCTGAATGTAATTTTGGCGTGAGGGTTTCCGATCATGGTTCTTCTGATATATTCGAAAGCACCCTGTTCCGCCATGGAGTATGAAACTTCTTTGAACTGTAATTCAATACAAACTCCAGTCGCTTCAGCAGGATAGTCTTCCCTTTCCATTAGGATACCAGTGTTGTTTTCCACATCCATCTGGAACTTCATTTTAACTCCTTTGATTTCATCTCCGTCCTTGTAGCATGAAATTACATGTGCAGGTTTACCTGTGGTCATCTGTGATAATAATACACAACCACTACAACCTAAACCCTGCTGTCCTCTTGACTGGATGTTTCTGAATTTGGAACCTGCAAACATTGTACAGTATACCTGCATAACGTAATCCTCAGGGATTCCAGGTCCGTTATCCTTGTGTCTTAATATGTAGTGTTCCTTGTCAACTCTTTTCAATTCAATGTCTATGTCAGGCAATATTCCGGATTCTTCTGCAGCATCGAAACTGTTTGTAATCAGTTCGTGAAATACAATGGTCAATGAACGGATTTTACCGGTAAAACCTAACATCTGTTTATTTTTACGAAAGAACTGTGATGGTGTTAAGCGTTGAAAGTCTTCATCCCAATCTAGTCCTACTTGTTCTTGAGCCAAATTTTTGCCTCCTAAAAATTTTTATAGAATATCTATAATTAAGATTATTTATTTAATATGTATATAAAACGAACCCGAGAGCATTTGAACAGTAATATTTTTACAGTACTCTATCTATGTCGTTGATAAATATGCATTAAATTAATAATAAAAATTGTAGAAAATATAGTTTTTGTACTATGTTACCTATATATGTTGGTTGAAGTATATAATATTTTGCTATTCCTATCGATAATTTTTCAATGGGGAGTCATTATTTTAATGGTGAGGTAAAAAAAATTAAATCAGTAACACGTGAAATGTTACTGAAGGCTTTCTTCATCAAACTTGATTCCGTCCTTGAACTCAATCTTGTCATCATGGATTCCGACAAGATCCTTGAACTCCTTGAGCTTGAGTGTTTCTTTCTTGTTTTCCAAAAAGCCATAAACGGACTTGTGTCTGGAACCGTTTAAAAGCATTTCAACTGCTTCTTTAGCAACCATGACATTATCCATTTCACCAATCAGGGAAACAGTTTTACCATAAACGGCCATATCAACTTCGGCAAGTTCAGTGATGAGTTCACGTGTTTTACCGTTTTTACCAATGATTCTGCCTTTGTATCTTGCCAGAGCCTTTTTGGATTTGCCTACATATAACGGCAATTTCATAATCTCAAGATAAATGTCGTCGTGAATCAGTTTTTTGGCAATTTCAGGATTAAATCCACGTGCAATAGCTTTCACGATATGATTGGCGTTCCAAACACCTAAAGGATCTTCCATATCCTCACGGGGAGTGATATAAACAGTTCCATCATCACTATCAATATCAATTATCGTGCCGGTCAGTTTTTCAATGGATTTCTTTACTTCTCCATTAGGGCCGATTAAGGCACCGACTCTATTTTGAGGTATTTTTAAATAATCTGTTTCAGGCATTTTTATCACCTTCTTTAATTAATTATTTGTATAAAATTCTATTTAATACTTGTTTTTACTTGTTGATGGTTTAAATAATTTGGCATTTCGATAATTAATTTAATATATTTTAAAAGTTATACTACTTATTTAGGTATTAACATGAATGATAAAATAATATTAGGTCTTCCGAAAGGAAGTTTGAATAATGTGAAAAGAGGAAATACTCATCAGCTCTTTGTAGATGCAGGTTATGAAGTAAAAGGATACGAACCTGGCGATGAGTCTTATGAAATAGAAATCTTGAACGATGAAGATATCGTTGCTTTTCTCACCCGTCCGCAATCCACTCCTGTGGAACTGAACAGGGGAATGGTTGATATTGCAATAGTAGGTGAGGACTGGATTAAGGAAGAATCAGTTTTAAGAGAAACAAACACCATCAAGCTCGGTGATTTGGACTATGGAAAAACCCGTCTGATTGTAGCTCTTCCTAAAGAATCACCTTATGATAATCTCACAGACTTTTTCAGAGCAAACAAGGATAGAAAAACTCCAATTTTATGCTTTACAGAATATCCGAACCTGACCAGAAAATTCTTCATGGAAAACGAAGCTTATCAGGAAATCTATGGGGATTCAGTGCCATTTGTTCAGGTCAGAGGTTTGACCGACGGAGACAATGAAATGGTGCAGGTAATCAACTCAGACGGTGCTACCGAGGTTTATATTGCTAAAGGTGCTGATCTAATTGTGGACAATACCCAAACCGGAAGCAGCCTGAGAAAAGCAGGTCTAAAGGAAATAGAAACAATACTTCACTCCTCAGCAGGCCTTTATGCAAGTGAAAAATGCAGTCCTGAAAAGCTTGAAAAGGCAAAACTGATTTATGAACAGCTCCTGGGTGCAATTACCGCCAAAGCATATTTCGATGTAAAATTCAATATTGCAAATAATAAAATCGAAGAGGTTTCAAGCTATCTGATTGAAAATAAGCTTTGTGCTGATGAACCTACTTTAACTCCAGGGTCTGACTTTTCACAGATTAACGTTTTGATTCCAAAATCAAAATTCCCAGAAATGGTTGACGCCATTAAAGGATTTGATGCAACTTCCATCATCAGAAATGACTTAAAACAGTTGATTAATTAAATTCTTGGGGTTATTCCTCAGGATTTTCTTTTTTTTTAGAATTATTTTCGTAAGGATATAGTTTGGTGATATGCATAATAGGATTGAGATTGCTCGTGACTTTGCAAATTCCATCAACTCCGAAAAAATTATTAAAATTATATTATTCTGATCTGTTGTCCGTCAAGAAGATACGGAAGACTCAGATATATGGGATATGATAAATGATGTTGCTTTTCAGATTGTTTTAGATAAACAGGAAGTTATTTCTCCCCATATTGCTAGTGAGTCTAATCTTAATCAGATTAAAGATTTTAGTTTCATACGCAATGTTATGGGGGAGGGTATTGTTATCGGTTAGGGGGAAGAAATTGAATCTTTGTTATTAGTTTAAATTTTAGTATTATATCTTAAAAGAATTATTATCATTTCAAGTGTATTAAATGTTTTAAGGAAGTTAAATAATTCTCAGGTTACTTGCAATTTTACATAACTTTTTTCTTTATTACTCATAAATATATTTGCTATAATGTTAGTAAATAATAAATAATTAAAAATTTACAATACTAAACATAGAAAACTATTTCCATACTTTTAGTTTAATTTATTAAATATGGTTAAATTTAATATTTTAAATTTTAAGGAGGTGATTTTTTATTTCAATCTAAATTTGTTGTTAAAATAAAATATAAATGATAATGAAGGATTTGAGTATTGACTTAATAAGATTTATTAGTTAAGAAATATATAATTAATATTATTCAAAAATTAATTTTTAAAGGGGTGAATCTATTGAATCAATTTGAAAATAATACAATAAGCATGCATTGTAATTTCACTACACTTTATCATTCTATTTCATCTAAACTTGAAGAATTCAAGGAATATATCTTAAAATTGTTGATAAATGAAAATTCACAGTTACTTGGGCAATATTCATATTATTATGATGCATTATTTGAACTTTTAAGCATATTCGATGAATTTAAAAATGAATGCCGTGCACTTTTAAAAACCAATAGAATCATTGAATACGTTTTCAAACACAAAAAATTAACCCCTGAATTAAGACATTATATTAATAATGTATGGAAATCTTTCAGCAACCTTTTAAAATCAAAATTAAATATGTTAAAAGGAAATGTATCAAATGAAGATTATGAAAATGCATATTCCAAATTTCGTGATGAATAAGCATCAATAGCGACTATTTCTATAGTGAAATATATGTTCAAACACATGAATTCGATGATGAAATCAATCAAATAAAATCCATTTTATTTTAGGTGATTTGATGTGTGATAAATATTTCATCGATACTAATGTAGGCATTGCATATACTTTTTTTCCAGATAAATTTTATCCTTCTGTTAAAGAAAAGATTGACAATACTGAAAAAGCATTGGTTTGGTCATCCTTTACAAAATATGAATTTGGACAAAAATTTCAGGAAATTAATGATAATATCGACGATTTTTTTGTAGAAATCCAGAAAGTATTAGCAAATAATGAAGTATACTCTTATGATTTCTTTGAAAGAAATGTGTTGAGAAACACCCAGGATATTGAATTTGATAATCATAAGAAAATAAAGTTATTGAAATTCATTTGGAACAGTGATAAATTCAATTCAATGTTTCCATAATCATTATCTAGGCTTACCTGCGAATTGATGTCCTGTTTTAATCATGAGAAAAAAATTTTTGTTAATAAAATGGAATTATTTGACTGTGGCAGGGACAATTACAAAAATTTCCCTGATGTTTTAGATAAACTAAAAAATCAAATTGATGTTCATAAACCGGATTATATTATTGTTATTGATGCTGATGTCTTTTCAGCGAATGAACCAATAATATTTTTAACAAGTGATGAAAAATTATTCTTAAAAATTAATAATGCAGGTTTTTTAAATATTCAGGGTTACGAATTAATTAAAGAAGCAAATTAAGAAGTTTTATTAATTTTTTAAATTTTCATTTGAAGGAGTTAATTTTCAAATGAATAAATCCATGCTTATTTTGTTAAACATTTTATATATAACTTATTTTCATAAATAACATTCTAATGAAGTTTGAATAATTAAAATAATAGAAATACGTTTGAAACAGTTAATTAAGTTAATAAGTTAGTTTCTGATGAAAAAAATTTTCACCAGAAAAACATGAAAAATCATATTTTATTTTATGGTAAACTGTTAGAATAATTAATTCGATTTAATTTTTAGAATTTAGGATTAACGTATTCCCAAACTTCTTCAAAACTAGTTTTTACGCCTAATCTTGTATATTCATTAACTAGGGTGTTAATGTCCCGTTCAAGCAGTTCTTTTGAAATAGGATTGTCAAGAACCACAGACTGTGACACGTCAATTATCACAGGATTTTCGTCCTTGTTCAATATGTTGTAGTTGGATAAGTCCCCATGAACCAATCGGGCATCATTTACGAATTTTTTAAGTTCAACAAGCAGTTTGTTCCAGAATTCATCAGGATTTTCAGGGTTCTGGTTCTTAACCGGCTGTGCAGGGTTTCCGTTTTCATCTCCAATGAATTCAATAAGAAGCACGTTATTGGAGCTTGTGTAAGGTTCCGGAACATTGACTCCAGCATCATATAATCGTTTAAGGTTTTTATACTCCTTGGTAACCCATGAATATATGATTTTGCGCTTGTTCTTGGTTTTGACGTTGAATCTCGGATCTCCGTTAAGATAATAGTTCATCTTCTTAAAATCAGAGGTGGCTATTCTATAGATTTTAACTGCCACAAATTTATCATCCTTATTGATACCTGTAAGCACATTAGCCTCTTTTCCTGTGCTTATGGCTCCGTTTAAAACATCAATGTATCCCTGATTAGCTATTTTATATAAAGTCTCCAGTGTCAGTTTATCGAAAATTTCGTTACCGACCTTTCTGTCTTCACTGTCTTTTTTTCTTTTCTGTGAATGTAATTTTTGGTGTTTTGCATCTGCTTTAGCTACTTTAGGATCCATTAAAATCAGTAAAAAAAGTGAATGGTGTGGTTACATTTTTAAGTAACCTTTTCTTTCAAGCCAGTTGGATTCTGTTTTGGTGTATCTCCAAATTACGTCTCCTTTTTCATCGGATTGGAAATCCCATGGTTTTACTAGGATAACGTCTCCTTCACGAATCCAAATACGTTTTTTCATTTTTCCCGGAATTCTGGTCATTCTGATGTGTCCGTCTGCACATCTGACTTTTAACTTACCGTGTCCCATGATTTGTTCTACTACTCCAGGTATTTCTCCCTTTTTAGGAGTTCTTACTCTCCTATACTCTTGTTGATTATTATTAGGTTTAGACAAATACTCTCCTCCAAAATTTTAAAATAGCATTTCACAATTTAATATAAATTATTTATATATTTATAAATATACTATATATTAATTTATTGATTTTACAAAAATGGTGTTGAAATGGGAACTGAATTTTTAAAAATAAAAGAGTGCGATGAGGCACAGGACATTATTCAAGATTTGTTTGACAAATACTGCACATCCGAAAGCGAAGAGATAGCTTGCCAGGACGCTTATGGCAGGGTATTGTTCAATGATGTTTACAGCAGAATGGATTTTCCTCCTTTTGACAAGGCTTTAAAGGACGGATTTGCGATTCTTTGTGAAGACAGCTATGGTGCCAGCGAAGAGAATCCGAAGACTTTGGAGGTCATCGATTTTCTGGAAGCGGGTTCAATCACTGATAAAAAGGTTGAAAAAGGCAAATGTATTGAAATAAGTACCGGAGCAGCAATGCCTGAAGGTGCGGATGCCGTTGTGATGGTTGAATACTCAGAAAAATTTGACGATAAGGTAAATCTATTTACCAGCGCAACTCCAACACAGGATGTTGCTAAAAAAGGCTCAGATATTGAAGAAGGCAACTTAATCCTTAAGAAAGGGGATGTTTTAACTCCGGGCAAAATCGGTGTCCTGCTGTCACAGGGATTCGAGACAATTGAGGTTTACAAAAAGCCTACTGTTGGAGTCATATCATCCGGAAACGAAATTACAATGCAGGGTGAAGAGTTGCCATTCGGTAAAATCTATGATGTTAACGGTAACATGATTAAAAACGATGCGATTTCCTGCGGCGCCGATGCAAAATTTTTGGGAGTTGTTCGCGATAACTACGACCAGGTCAAAGAAAAGATTCAGGACTCCATTAAAGACGTTGATATTCTTCTGTGTTCCGGCGGTACCTCAGCAGGCCTTGGGGATGTCATAAAGCACGTTCTCGATGAATTGGGAGAAGTCTACATTCACGGAATTTCAGTTCAGCCTGGAAAGCCTACCATTGTTGGTGTAATCGATGAAAAGCTGATTATAGGTTTGCCTGGAAATCCCGTTTCTGCATTAATGATATTCAATGCGTTTGTAGCACCTCCACTGACCAAAGTTGCCGGAATCGAAAAGGAATTCGAGCAGAAAGTTGTAAATGGAGTTATGACAAGAAGGATTCATTCTCCTGTTGGACGTATGCAATACCAGCTTGTTAAAGTTGATGGCAGTGACGTACATCCAATATTCAAGGATTCTGGTGCGATATTTTCCCTATCCAGTGCTGATGGCTATGTGAAAGTGGAGAAATCTGTTGAACTGTTGGATGAAGGAGAGGAAGTAGAAGTTTATTTATTCAATTAAATTAAAATATTAATAAGGTGTTAACATGGAACATGAAATCAAAATTATTCCTGATCAAAAATTAGCAGTCATTAACTATAAAGGTCCGATTGAAGATTTAGACATTTTAGTTTCTAAATTGGTTGGTTGGGCAGAAGCTGAAGAAGTTGAAGTTGAAGGCGAACCGTTCATTGTCTATTATTCACCAAGACATGAAGTGAACGAAGGAGATGCCGTTTACGATGTCGGAATTGTACTGAAAGAGGATGCAGACGAAAAAGACATAATCCGTGTCGTTGACATGGTGGAACATAAGATGCTAAGCGGAATCCATGAAGGACCGACTGACAACATTTTAGACACTTATGCCAAATTGGTGGATGTTTCACAGGAAAATAACTATGATATCATCGGTTCTCCTAAGGAGATATTAATCAAAAGTTTCCACAACTGTGACAATGAAAACGAGTTTATTACTGAAATTCAATTGCCTATTATTGAAATGTAAGGTGATAAAATGTCAAAAAAAGATTTTGATGTGGACAAAGAAATCGAAAGGATTTCTAGAAAGACCAGAGTCAACATGGCCAAATCAGAAAGAAGCTTTGAAAACAGGTTAAATCAATTGGAAAAAGACATTGATAAAGCCATCAGATCAAAGGAAAGTCTTTTTGATGATTCCAAAGACTTAACATCAAAACATATAACAAATAATTATACAGACAATGCTTTGGAAAGATATAAGAAAAAATTAAATAAAATTTAATCTTTTTCTTTTTCAAACATTTTTAAAAACGATTCCATAGGTATTTCAACACTGAATTCACTGAACGGATTAATGACCACACCACTTATATTTTCCGGATTGTCATCAATCATGTCAGCCAAATCTGATGTGCGGATATCAATTGCTGATGTATGGCCGTGAACTTCATCATCATCCGTGTATAATGGAATAAAAGTTTCTCCAGCATCATTAACTATTTTTAAAGGTTTAAAACGCAGACCGTCTTCAAACTGTATGGTGTCTCCGACAGTAACGTCATCCAGATTAAGATTGGTTGTGATTTCTATAGGCATAATTAACTGTGCAGTTTTAATCTCTTCAAGCAATGAATCGTCATCTTCCTTTGTAGCTTCGCCCGGAGCGATATTTAGCAATTCTTTAATGTTATTCATATTAATCCCTACAATCCGATAACTTTAAGGTCATGAACGAGTATTTTTGGAATGATAAATGATCCTTTCTGTTTTATTTCAGATTTAAGGCCGTTACATTTCTTCATAAGCTCATAAATGTTTCCGGAAATCATGGCTTTTTTGACTCCTTCGCAGATTTCTCCGTTTTCAATTATAAATGCATTGTTTGCCTCAACTGAAAAGTCTCCGGAAATAGGATTTGCGGTATGAGCTCCCAAAACGCTTGTGGTCAATATTCCGCTATCAATTTCATCCAGTCCGACTTCATTTTTAAAGTCAAACACCAGGTTTGACGGAGAGATGCCTGGGGTTGATAAGTAGGATCCTCTATATCCGTTTGAAGTACTTTCACAACCTGCCCTGTTTGCAGTGTAAATGTCATATAAGAATGATTTCAAAGCACCGTCTTCAACCAGTGAGGTCTTTCGGGAAGCGGTTCCTTCACCATCGCACTTGCATGTTCCCATGGCTCCTTCAAGCAACGGGTCATCAATTATTGAAAGGTTTGAATCAGTTATTTCTTCACCAATCTTGTCGTGGAGAATGGATCGTCCTCTTAAAACGTTTTCTCCTATAAATCCCTGAATAAATGTTGAAAGCAATCCTGATGCTGCATAATAGTCAAGCACAACATCACATTCTTTGGTTTCAATGGCTTTCGGATTAAGTGAATCATGAGCCAGTTTGCAGACATCGTCGGTCAGCTGTTCATATTCCAAATCGAGCTGTCTTGATGATGTGTAATCATATGCCGTTGCAAATTGTCCGTCCTTTTCGATGTTGACAGATAATCCTCCGCTGAATGATGTGCCTTCATCAAAAATGGACACGCCATTTGAATTCAATATTAATTCTGAACCTTTCATGGCGGAAAAACCTGTTGAGGTTATTTCACATTCATTTTCCTTTGTTCTTTCAATGATATTTTCAAGAAATTCGCAGCATTCTTCAAGGCTTAAATCATCATAATTCTTGTCATATGTTCCTTTCACATCTTTAACGTCTTCAACTGCTGCAAATTCGTAATTTTCATCAACCTTATTTAATTTTGCATTGTCAAGGGCTTTCTGTGCTGTTTGGCCAATCTTATCCAAGTCAGAAGTGTATGCAAAACCCATTTTATTGTCTTTGATTATTCTGATTCCAACGCCATTTTCTATTTCTTCTTTGGCAAAATTTAAAATGTCCTTTTTGGATTCGACTTCAATGCATTCGCTGTTTGCTATATAAATTTCCCAGTTATCTGACAGTTTTTCAACTTCCTTAACGCATTTATCAGCAATTTCATATATCATATTCATTCACCCAATGCAAATTTTTCAATCGCTTCGGCAACACCGTCACCGAAATTCTTCTCACATGCGTATGTGCTGATTTCTTTCAGTGATTCATCGGCATTTCCAACAGCTATTTTGACTCCGGCCTCTTTTAGGAATTCCTCATCGTTTTCGCTGTCGCCGATAGCCATGACATTTTCCATGTTAATGCCGTTCTGTTCACACAGTCTTCTAAGGGAACTTCCCTTGTTTACTCTTTTATCTGTAATGTGAAGCGCAAATCCACTGTCATAGATTTCCAATTCGTCAGCATGTTCGTAATCCTCAAGAGCCTCTTCAAGAAGTTCCTTTTTGATTGTTTTGTAGAAAACGATTTCCGTTGCGCGGTAGTTGTTGTCATGTGAAGCGTTTTTGGCGTATTCGTCTCCTAACTTTTCTTTCAGGTGAGCATCCGCCTTTTCAATGTATTCTCTGTTTACAAGAATTTCAACAGCATTGTTGTTATATCCTTCCTTAAAAATCATTCCCCCGTTTTCTGCTACAAGTCCGCCGCTGCATCCTATTAATACTTCGGCGGCGTATGCATAGTTAACCACGTTTCCGGTAACGATTATTGTTGGAATTCCTTTCTCTTCAGCAGCCCTCAGTGATTCGATTGCTGAGATGCATATCTTTCTTGTATCGTCAGTTATGGTTCCATCAATGTCGACAGCTATCGCTTCAATTTTCATGATCTAGCCTCTCTTGAATATCTGTGTGCAATGTTACAGGTTCCTTCTTTACTTACCATACAGGCTCCGATAGGGTGGAGCGGATTGCATTCTTTTCTGAATAATGTGCAGTCTTCAGGTCTTTTAAGGCCTGTTAAAATAGGTCCGCAGATACATCCTTTCGGTGCTTCTTTAACGTCCTTGACTTCAATATCGTATTTTTCACGGGCATTGAACTCTGCAAATTCGTCTTTTATTTCCAAAACGGAGTTAGGTATCTTTGGAAATCCTCTCCATTCTCTGCTTGCAACATCAAATACCTCGCCAATCATTTTTGTTGCAATTTCATTTCCTTCTTCCTTAACTGCCCTTGCATATTCATTATCAATTTTTGGTGTTTCATTATGTATCTGTCTTAAAATCATGTAAACTGACATTAAAATGTCTAAAGGATTAAATCCTGCTACGGCCTGTGGAATGCCGAAATCAGTAGAGAAGTACTCGAATGGTTTTGTTCCGATAATTGTACAGACGTGTCCAGGCTGAATCAGAGCGTTCAAACTGGTTTGTCCGGAGTTTATTAAGAAATCTATTGCTGGAGGAATCAGTCTGTGGCATGAAAGCACTGAGAAGTTTTCAGGAGGCGTTGCAAGCAGTTCTGCTGCGGTAGTTGGAGCGGTTGTTTCAAAACCTGCTGCCATAAACACAACATCATTGTCTTCCTTTTCAGCTATTTCAATAGCTTTGTTAATTCCATATACAATTCTCACATCTCCGCCTTCAGCTTTTGCATCTGCAAGTGATCCGTTTGAACCTGGAACCCTTAACATATCTCCGAAGGTAGTTATGGTCACTCCCTTTTCCACCAGTTCCAGACATTCATCTATCTCACGGGATGGAACAACACATACAGGACAGCCTGGACCTGCAACGATTTCCACTTCGTCAGGCAACAGGCTTCTAATACCATTTTCCATTATTGTATGTTCATGTGAACCACACACGTGCATTATTTTAACGGGTGTGGCTAAGTTGTTAATTCTTTCTAATAGCTCTTTTGACATATTTTTCATTTTAACACCAAAGATTTAATATTATATTATATTAATATTAATTATAGATATTAATTAAATTTTTTATATTAACTCGTGATATTTATGTTCAACAACAATAAAATTTTGGTAGTTATTCCGGCTAGGGGAGGTTCAAAAGGAATTCCCCGAAAGAATATCCGTCTGCTGGGGGATAAACCTTTAGTTTCTTATGCTATTGATGTAGCAAAATCTTCTCAGTATGTCGATGATGTTGTAGTATCTACCGAAGACTCAGAAATTGCACATATTGCCGGAAAATTTGGAGCAAGTATTATCAGACGTTCTCCTGATTTGGCAGGCGACAGAATTCCAATAGATCCGGTCATTTTCGATGCAACAGTCCAAAAAGAGAAACAGGCTTTCGATGAATATGATATTGTAATCACATTGCAGGCGACGTCACCTCTTTTAAAAACAGAAACTCTTGACAAAGCTATTGAAAAATTTGAAAGCTTTGATGTTGACACTGTCATTTCTGTTGTGGAAGACAGGCATTTGCGATGGGGATTCAATGAAGATGATAATCGCTGTTTCCCATTGTATTCAGAAAGATTGAATGTCCAATATCTTCCAAAGGAATATAAGGAAACCGGCAGTATTTTTGCAACAAGACGTGGTTTTTTAACTCCCAATTCACGTTTGGGAAATAATGTCGAGTTGATAGAACTTTCAAATGAGGAAAGCTTGGATATACAAACCCATGAGGACTGGTGGATTGCAGAGCATTATCTGAATAAGAAAAAAATGGCCATCGTTGTAGCCACTCCTGATAAACTGGATTCCAACCACATTTACAGAAGCCTTTCTCTGGCATCCAAATTATTCATTGATGACTTCTTATTTTTGGTTGATGAAAAGTATCAGCTTGGTATTGATGTAATTCAAAAATTTGAACATCCATGTAAATTATTCGACGGTAAAGATGAATTGTTTGCTTTATTGGATGAATATAATCCACATATTGTTATTAATGATGTGCTGGATACTACAAAGGAGTATATTGCTCGTTTAAAGGAATCAGGATACTTTGTTGTTAACTTTGAAGATATTGGTATGGGTTCTGAAGATGCTGATGTCGTATTCGACGCATTATATGAGCATGAGGGAGGATTCGGAAATATTTTCTCAGGATATAAATATTACATATTGAAGGATGAATTTTACTTTCTGCCGTCTAAAATCGTAGGTCCCGAAGTCAGCAATGTTTTAATAACTTTTGAAGGAAAAGACGAAATTAATCTGACTGAAAGAGTGTTGGATGCTGTTTTAGCCAGTGGATATGTCGGAAGAATTGATGTTTTACTGGAGAATCGATTTGAAAACAAATCTGAATTTATGGAAAAGTATGAGTTGAATAATAATGTTCAGATTTATTCTAATGTAAATAATGTGGGAGATTTCATGTTAAAAGCAGATATCGTAATTACTTCTGCCGGAAGAACGATGTATGAAGTTTGCTGCATTGGAACTCCGTGCATTTGTATCTGTCAAAACGGACGTGAGCAGACCCATGCATTCGGTTCACATAACAACGGATTCATAAATATGGGTCTTGTTGATACCTTGTCAGATGAGGATATCACAAATCAATTTAAAATCGTGTGGCAGGACTTTGAACTTAGGCAGAACATGAGCAATTTAATGAAAAGCATTGATTTAAAGCATGGCTATGAAAATATCCGTTCTGTGGTTGAAGAAAGATATTGGTCCCGTGACTTTGAACTAAAACATTAAGGTGTTAATATGAATATTTTCCATAAAAAACCATTTTTAATAGCAGATATTGGCGTTAACTATTATGAAATTGCTGAAAAGGAAGAAATTTCACTAATTGAGGCCGCAAAATTAATGATTTTGGAAGCTAAGAAATGTGGTGTGGATGCTGTGAAATTTCAGTCATATAAGACTGAAAACATACTTTCCAGAAAAACTCAGGATTTCAATGGGGATTCTTATGATGAGCTGTTTGATTTATTCAAAAAATATGATCAGTTCTCACAGGAAGAGTTTCGTCAGCTGTCCAGCTATTGTGATGAAATCGGCATAATGTTTTTATCAACTCCATTGGATGTTGAATCCGCCGATTATCTTGATGAGTTTATGGATATTTACCCATTAGCCTCTTCAGATTTAACTAACATTCCATTCATCAAATATGTTGCAGGAAAAAATAAGCCTATTCTGCTATTGACTGGTGGAGCGACATTGAATGAAGTAAAAAATGCCGTCAGGGCTATTGAAGAGGTTTCAACTGTGGACATTGCAATATTGCATACCATTTTATCATTTCCTACAGAATATAGGGATGCTAATTTGCTGATGATTAAGGATTTGGCCAGAAACTTCCCGGAATATGAAATCGGTTATTCAGACCATACAGTTCCGGATTCCAACATGTTCGTTTTAACGTCCGCATATAATTATGGTGCGGATATCATTGAAAAGCATTTCACTTTGGACAAGTCACTTTCGGGTGATGACCACTGTCATTCAATGGATCCTGAAGATGTGATGGTTTTCAAAACCAACATCAGGTTTTTATCTCAAATCAGCGGCATGAGAAATAAGCAGCCATTGATTTATGAATCATCCACCACACGCTCAGAAAGGCGTTCAATTGTACTTGCCAGGGATATTAAAAAAGGGGATGTAATTACTCAGGACGTCTTAACATTCAAGAAACCGGGAATCGGAATATCTCCAAATAGAATTGATGAAGTTATAGGAAAGACTGCCCTGGTTGACATTGAAGAGGACACCATAATCGATTTTGACATGCTTGAATGATTGTTACAATATTTCTTTTTTCAGTAACATTTATTAATAACTTGTGTTTAAGTATTAATTGGTGTTGTCTATGAAATTCTGTTATGAATGTGGATACAAATTAGAAGGCTTTGAAAAATTCTGCCCTGAATGCGGCAAGGAATTTAAAAGTTCTAAAGACACTGAACATTTTGTAGAATCTATTTTCAATCAATTCATAAGTGATGTTGACCAAATTAAAAAAGAAACTCTTCAAATGTTTGATGAAATGGATGTTGAAGATGCATTCGATGACTTTTCCAAAAACTCTAAAAAAGCTTTGAATAGGGATATAATCTATATTAACAGGGCTCGTAGAAAATTGGAAAACTCAGGAGATAACCAAAGGGTAATCTATCTGTGTAATAAGGCATTGCTTGTTGATGAGCTTAATTGGGAAGCATATTACTTAAAGGGAAGAGCATTAATCAACCTTGAAAGATATGATGAAGCTATTGAAGAGTTAATTAACTGTCTGGCCTTAAACGAGGATTATATAGATGCCAGACTCTATGTTGCTAAAGCTTACCATTTAAAAGGTGAAATCGGTTATGCGCTGAAAGTATATGATTCAGTATTGAATATTGATGAAAAATGCTTTGAAGCCCTTTGCGGCAAGGCGTTAATATTCTTTGAGCAGGAAGATTATTTTGAAGCTGAAAAATATTTCAGTAAGGCAAATAATATTTCATCACTGCCTAAGGATTGCAGGTATAAATGGGATGTCAGTTCTAAAAAAATTAAAGAGGAATAACCTTCCTCACTATTTTTTTTCAAAATAAAAAAAGAAATTAAAATTCTGAAGAACAATCTGCTGAGTATTTGCTTAAAAGCACTGCACATTTGTCTATAGTTTCAGAATTTAACTTAATTGTACTGGTTTGTATAGTATTCAGTAATTCTTCAATAAATAAGTCTTCATCAGTTAAAGGCATATTTATAACAACAACTTCGTTATTGATGAATCCTACTAAAGGCTCAACAAAACAATTTCTGATATTGTTTTCATTAAGGAAATTAATCAGATCTTCACCTAATGTCAATGCTTTTTGTTTTATTGCATTGTCCTGGGAGAATTTGGCCTGTTTTGTTGTGTATTTAAAGAGCTTTTGACCTCCAACATTTGTGATTTCAAATTTCTCTTTGTCTTCTTCAGCGGATTTTATTAACTCTATATTCTCATTTTCAGAATTCAGCCTATTTTTAGGATTATACTTTTGAGAAAGAAGTGCATAAATTCCTGTAGGTCCTACAACAACGTGATTTATTCCAACAGGTGAAGTTGGAGTTTTAACATTATAGAATACATAATAATCTTCAGGCAATGTTAACAAGTGTTCTCTGATGATTCTTGTTCTGATTGTCGTTTCTTGAGTATCTCTTGTTCTATAAAGTCCATAAGCTATAATGACGATTCCTATTAATAAAGCTGCAAGCCCTATTCCACTATTGACTAAAATTACTTCAATTACACTTAAAATAAATATTACAACGCCTGCAATGATGATATACTGGTCTGTAGTCATGTTCTTGATATCAAAATCCGGACCATCATTTGCCAGCATTTCTGTTGAAACTATTCCGTCTCCAGGTTCTGAAATGCTGATTTTATTCAGTATTCCGTCAAATCTGCCTTTTTGCTTTTCTTCGGTTGGAGTGTAATATACCTTCATTCCTTTGAAGAATTCATCCTTAAGGAATTCTTTTAATATATTATAATCATTGGTTTTTGGCAATGCAAATTCCTTACCGAATTTGGATAATACCGGTTCTGGAATGGTAGTTCTGGCTGTTTTAGGCGTATTTTCTATTTGCATTCTTTCTTCTTCAAGTTCTTCCTCTGCAATTTTTTGCATCTGGTCTTCTGAGAAGAAATTTTCAAGTTTATCAGTAATGGATTTTATGGAGCGTGCGTTATCTTCAGTCTGTTCTTCAATTTCAGGTTCGGCTTCTTGATTTCTTCTAATTTCTTCAAGTTCCTTTCTCCTCTCATCAATGTAGTTATCTAATTCCTTGTTCATTTCAGAGTCAAGATATCTTAAAGAACCTCCACAACTGTCACATTCGTAGTCAAGTATATTGTCGCTAGCTTTAATTTTATATTTCAATCCGCAATCTTCACATTGGACGATTTGTGAATTGTCATATTTGATTGAGCTTAATATTCCTGAATTGGAGGATGATTGGCTGTTGGAATAATCTTCTAAAAGCTCCAAGTCTCCTGCACATGAAGAACATTCAAATGATGAAATATCGTCATTATCATCGAGTTGGTATTTGGCACCACAGTTCTTACAACATACAACTTTCATAAATATCCTCTTTAATTTGCCTTTATGTTATTAGTTATGTTCAGTTTTTATTATTAAATATATTCATTCACCTGAATTATGGCATATTTATATTCAATTAATAATACTTTAATTTAAATAAAAAGAATAGTCTTCATTTGGATTTTTAAACAGCTATTGAATAACCCATAAATATATGAAATATTGGAGGATTATATTTTATCCTCAGTTTATTTTTTTATAAAGGTATAAATCTTCAATTTGTGTGATTTCACTGTAGTTTGTCAGATTATCCTGTTTCACATTCGAGATATAGTATGTGACATTGCTTTCAATAATCTTGTCAGTAAACTGGTTCGGTATTCCAGTTACGTTATCTCCCAGATACCAGAAATACGGCCGTATATTGTAAACTCCGATTTGCAAATCGCTCCAGTTGTCAGCATCTGATTTGATGTAGTCGCTTATTTGTTCAGGGGCATTGAACTCATTTGTTTCATCAAAGGAATATGTGAATGCGAATCCCTGGATTATAAACAGAACAATTAAAAGTATCGGCAATATTTTCTTTTTGTCTATTTTTGAGTTGATTTCTTCCACTGCCACCATCAAAAAGTAAATCAGCGCAGGAAAAGCAGGCATGATGTATCTGTTTACCTTAATTACATAATATGACTGGAATATGAGGTATGCCAGAATCCAGCAGATCATTGCATATCCCATTTTGCTGTCGCTATCTTTTCCAATCAGATAAAGTCCAAAGAAAACCAGTATGATTGTTATTGTTGAACTGAACATGGAAAATGTGACAAGGGCTATCATGCATAAAAGAATTCCCAATATTTTTTCACGGTTCAACTCAGGTTCATTTCTTCTGGCCCATATAATTCCTCCAACAATCAGAATCAGGAACACCAATCCGGACAGTACTGTCGGATTTGAAAGGGCAGGAGTTTTACCTATAAACGTCGTGTTTGTTGAAGAAATAAAGCTTGGCATATTTACAAGGTAATATGCAAAATCGGGATTGTATGAGCTGTCATGGGTAGATCCGAGATTTCCTCCAACTCCTCCTAAAAACAGGCTTCCGAAACCTAAATTGCCGTTTCCCATTATTAAAATGACTGTCACGATTATTATAAACAGGATAATTCCCACAATCAATCCCTTTTTAATGAATTTAAAATCATTTTCGTTAATTTTCAATGAATTTTCATATAGGTAGTAGAGCACGACTGCAGGCAGAATCAAACCGACGGTGTATCTTGTGAAAAATCCTATGACCAGCAAGGGAAATACTGCAAGGTAATATCGGGGATTGCTTTTTATTGCAAGAACTGTGGCGTAAACAATCCATATTGTGATTGTCACTGCGGGAATGTCCAGACTGCCGTTTGCAAGCCAGGTTAAGTTAAGTGCAAGGGTCGTGTATACTATAGTTCCTGTAAAGCTCAGTAAGCTGTTGAATCTCAATCTTAAAAGTAAATACAATCCAATATTTCCCAGAATTGCGAAAATTCCGGTAACAATGTATATTGCAAGCTTATCAACAAGGCCTATGTCAAATAGCAGTGAAGTTAAAAAACAGATTACGGGTGATAGAAATATATTGTTTGTTGAGTGAACGTTGGTTCCGGCAAAATACTGCGCGTTCAGCAGATAAACATAAACGTCGGAACAGTAAATGCCCAGATTAACATTGAAGTTTATATAATAAACTACAAGGGCAAGACTGATCAGTGCAATCAGTATCAATTCTTTTTTATCAGTAATGTTTGTGTTCATTCAAATCACTAAAAAGATCCTATTGCAAATGAGACGAATGCAATCAGCATTCCGATTTTCAGGAATTTTGAAGTTCTGGCTGCAGTTTCAACGTCCTGATTTCTTATTATCAGTGCCGCCGAATAAACAAAGAGGATGACTGCAATAGCTATTATTATTAAATAAAACATGTTGAACACATGCTGGAAGTATAATAACGGACACAATGCACAATCAAGGATTATTAAAACGAAGGTGATTATTGCAGATGGCTTTTTCCCATATAGTATTGGAAATGTTCGGGCTCCTTCCGCCTTGTCTCCTTCAATATCCTCTATGTCTTTTGTTATTTCACGTGCTGTGGTCATTACAAAAGCGAAAAATCCCAGAAATGTTGAAGTCAAAATCATCTGTTCGGTTCCAATTGAAAATCCTCCAAATGTAAAGCATAATCCTGTCATGAATCCAACAGTTAAATTACCTATTAATGGGGTTGATTTCAGTTTGTATGCATACAGGTAAAGGATAACGTCTGCAATCACAACTATAATGAATGGAATCCAGTTGCTTGTCAGGTAGCTGATTAAAAATCCACAGATTGTTCCGCCCAAAAATAATGAATATGCGTAATTTCTTGCTGTTTTAAGAGCTATTCTTCCTGAAGGTATTGGTCTTGACGGTTTGTTGATTAAATCAATCTTATAATCAAAATAATCATTAATTACATTTCCAGCACTGATTTCAAAAAATACTGCCAGCATTGCAAGTATTATTGGTATGGAAAGAGTATGGCCTACTATGGCTACAAGTACAATAGCTATCATCGCCATTACAACATTTCCCGGTCTAAGTATTTCTATATATGGATTCATTTCATTTTCCCCATTAGTTTTACATTAAACAATAATTATATAAACTATGTTAAGTAATACATATATTAGTATATTATTTATTAAATTTATATTATTACTTTTTAGCTGGTGTTAAATTGAACAAGATTAAAATAGCGATTGTTGGAATAGGTAACTGTGCAAGTTCACTTATTCAAGGAATTCATTATTATGATGGAAAAAACCCTGAAGATGCAATTGGATTGATGCATTGGGATATTGGTGGTTACGAACCTAGTGATATTGAAGTAGTGGCTGCTTTTGATGTTGATAAAAGAAAAGTTGGAAAAACAATTGATGAAGCAATTTTTGCAAAACCAAACTGTACTACTGTTTTCCAGGAGGATATTCCTAAATATGATGCTAAAGTAAGTATGGGTCATGTTTTAGATGGTGTTGCAGAACACATGTCTAATTATGATGATGAATACACTTTTGTTGTCAGCGATGAGGAACCTGTTGACGTTGTAGATGTTTTAAAACAAAGCGGTGCTGAAATTCTTGTAAATTATTTGCCTGTCGGATCAGAAAAGGCAGCAAGATACTATGCACAATGCGCTCTTGATGCAGGAGTGGCTTATGTTAATTGTATGCCTGTATTCATCGTAAGTGATGATGAATGGGATGCTAAATTTAGAGAAAAAGGAATTCCTATTGTTGGGGATGATATTAAAGCTCAAATTGGTGCGACTATCACTCACAGAACACTAGCTAGTTTGTTTATGGATAGGGGAGTAAAATTGGATAAGACCTATCAGATTAATACTGGTGGTAACACCGATTTCCTGAATATGCTCAATAGGGACAGATTAGATTCCAAAAAAGAATCCAAGACTGAAGCTGTACAGTCCGTTCTTAAAGAAAGAATGGATGACAGAGATATTCATATTGGACCTAGTGACTATGTCCCATGGCAAAATGATAATAAATTATGTTTCCTCAGGATGGAAGGACGTACATTCGGTGATGTTCCAATGAATATTGAACTCAGATTAAGCGTTGAAGACTCACCTAACTCTGCAGGATGCGTTATCGATGCAGTCAGATGCTGTAAAATCGGTTTAGAAAGAGGCATTGGTGGTCAATTAACTTCTATTTCTTCTTACACCATGAAACATCCTCCAATCCAATATACTGATGATGAAGCATATGATAATGTTGAAAAATTCATTTCTGGCGATCTAGAAAGATAATTTTTCAATTTCTTATTTTTTTTTAATTTTACAAATTTATTAATATAAGGAATAATAAATATTAATACATAATCAATAAAAATTATTAGATTTTATTAAAAAATTTTAAAGAGGTGTTTAATAAATGGCTAAAGTAAGATTTACTGAAACTGCACTTCGTGATGCTCACCAGTCTTTACTTGCAACCAGGATGAGAACCAGAGACATGATTCCTATTGCAGAGGAAATGGATAAAGTGGGCTATTTTTCTGTAGAAGCATGGGGAGGAGCAACATTTGATACATGTATCAGATATTTGAATGAAGACCCTTGGGAAAGATTAAGAAATTTAAAATCCGAATTTAACAAAACCCCAATTCAAATGCTTTTAAGAGGACAGAACCTTGTAGGATATAAACATTATCCTGATGATGTCGTAGAAAAATTCGTTGAAAAGTCCTATGAGAATGGTGTAGATATTTTCAGAGTTTTTGATGCTTTAAATGATATAAGGAATATGGAAAAAGCTATTAAGGTAGCTAAAGATCAGGGCGCACATGTTCAGGGTACAATTAGTTATACTATCAGTCCAGTTCACACTTTAGATGATTTCGTTAATTTAGCAAAAGATTTAGAAGCCCTTGACTGTGATTCAGTAGCAATTAAAGATATGGCAGGATTAATTACACCAACTGCAGCATATGATTTAGTGTCAAAATTGAAAGAAGAAACAGATTTGCTCGTTGATTTGCACTGTCACTGTACGAGCGGTATGACTCCAATCAGTTATTATGCTGCTTGCCAGGCAGGCGTTGACATACTGGACACTGCTATTTCACCATTATCCTGGGGTACATCACAGCCTCCTACAGAAAGTATGGTTGCTGCATTGCAGGGAACTCCATATGATACTGGACTAGATTTAAAACAGCTGACTCACATAAAAAAATACTTTGACGACATCAGAGAGAAATATGCAACTTTGCTTGATCCTATAGCAGAAAGTATTGATGCTGATGTATTATTATACCAAATTCCTGGAGGAATGCTTTCAAACCTCATTTCCCAACTCAAGGAACAGAACGCATTGGACAGATATAATGATGTGCTTGAAGAAATGCCTCGTGTAAGAAAAGACATGGGTTATCCACCACTTGTAACTCCAACCAGCCAAATTGTTGGTATTCAGGCTGTAATGAATGTTTTAGGTGGAGAAAGATATAAAACAGTATCCAATGAAGTTAAAGAATATATGAAAGGTAATTACGGTAAGCCTCCGGCACCTGTCAATGAGGAAATCTCCAAAAAAATCATTGGCGATGAAGAGGTCATCACATGCAGGCCTGCCGATTTGCTTGAACCTGAGTTTGACAAATTCAAATCAGAAGGTATGGAAGAAGGATTTGTTAAATCCGATGAAGACGCTTTAACTTATGCATTATACCCACCAATAGCTCCTAAATTCCTTAAAGGAGAAGCTGTTGAAGAGGAACTTAAAGCTCCGTCCATTGCAGATGACACTGAAATTGGAATTCCGACCCAATATAATGTTGAAGTTGACGGGGACGTATTTGAAGTTAAAATCATGCCTACAGGATTCATGGAAGTTGAGGAAACTGAAAAAGGACCTTTCACTCCTGTTGAGGGTGGTGTGTTGTCAACCATGCAAGGTATGGTAATCAAACTCAATGTAAATGTTGGAGATAAAGTATCAGAAGGCTCTACCATTGCGGTCATTGAAGCTATGAAGATGGAAAACGACATACAGTCTGAAGTTGCTGGTGTTGTAAAGGAAATCTTCGTGGAACCTGGTGATGCTGTCAGTGCCGGAGATATTTTAATGGTTATCGAATGATAACCTTCATTTTACTTTTTTTTAAACATTATTTGAATATTATTTACTTTTTTTAAAATTTTTTAGACATCTTTAAATATTCTGATTTATATAAATATAATCATCGAAGTTTATTAAAAAACTTTGAATATTTTTTAGGAGACAAAAAGATGAAAAACTACTTTGACATAAAAGACAAAGTCGCTCTCGTCACTGGAGCATCTTCCGGTCTCGGTTGGCAAATTGCTCAAGCATATGCTAGTCAAGGCGCAAAATTAGCATTATTCGCTAGAAGGGAAGAAAGACTTATCGAAAACAAAAAAGAATTGGAAGACGAATATGGTGTAGAAGTAATGTATGCTGTAACAGATGTCGGAGATCCTGAAAATATCGCAGAATCTGTTAAAAAAGTAGTGGATCATTTTGGAAGAATCGATATCCTAGTAACTGCTGCTGGTATGGGTAACAACAAACCTGTTACCGAACAAAGTACTGATGAATGGGATAGACACATCAAAATTGATTTAAGTGGTGTTTACTACACTTGCGCTGAAGTAGGAAAAGTAATGATTGAACAAAACTATGGTAAAAT
>NZ_JAZUMY010000101.1:0-17219 GCF_045603845.1 Methanobrevibacter sp. | reverse complement strand
CATCATTTATTTAATATATAATCGCTCAGTTATAAAAATTGTTAATAAAGTATAATTGAATTTTTATAAAATTTAATCAAGTTTATATATTAAAAGATACAAAGTATTATTTGGCTACGCATAGTAGCTAGAGATGTAGATTAAAACAGCCAAACTTTAAAATTCATTTCTCTAAAAAAAGCTTGTCAAACAAGTGATTAGGTGGGTAATGCCCATTACCTACCTAATATCCCATAAAACCATACTATTTTTATTTAATGACCCCAATAAGAAATTTTTAAATTATTGAGAAAACTATATATTAATTTTTGAACTAATAATATAATGGGGTAAACTTATGGAACTTAAACTGGGAATAATCTACGGGGTTTTAATCTGGATTCTAACATATATAATTTCAAGCATATTCCAGCCTGTAATGATTGAAAATATAGTGTATATTAATATAATAGTTCCCATAAGCATCATTATTGTAGCGGGATTTTTCGGAATCCTTTATATTAGAAACATTAATGAGAATGAGGTTATTGAAGGAATAAAAGTGGGAATCCTATTTATCATCGTAGACATTATATGCGATTTGCTTTTCTTCATTATTCCAAACAATCAAAACGCATTGGTCCTGAATTACCCGCTCCATCTTACTTATATGATAATTATAATGCTGATAATAACCACATTACTTGGTTATCTGGCACAAATGAATATCGAGTTAAAATAAAGAGGAAATCTATGTTATCAAAAGCTCATCCACGTTATGAATCTTTAGTATTAAGAGATAAAATCGTTAAAGCATCAAAAGAAGGTTATCTGGCGGATTCAGCCATGATTGCTCATGGAAGAGGAGAGGCATTTGACTATCTGCTTGGTGAAAAAACCACCCTTCCGGCCAAAAGGGCAATGTATGTGACCGTTGCACTGATGATTCTATCAAAAAACCCTGTGATATCCGTCAACGGAAATACAACTGCACTGGCCATAGAGGAAATCATCGAATTTGCCAGGGAAATAGATGCCAAAATCGAAATCAACCTATTTTACAGAACCGATGAAAGGGTTGACAAAATCGCCAAATTGTATGCGGATCACGGATATCCGGAAATCCTTGGAAGCAATGACGATGAAATAGAATACATCAATGAAATCAAAAATCCTAGAGCATCCGCAAGCAAAAGCGGAATATACAGTGCTGATACAGTATTGGTGCCTCTTGAAGATGGAGACAGGGCGGAAATATTATCCAGAAGCGGAAAAAACATAATCACGATTGATTTGAATCCGCTGTCACGAACATCAAAAATGTCTGATGTGTCCATTGTGGATAACGTAGTGCGTGCAATACCATTTATGACAAAAATAGCCCGTGATTTGAAATCACAGGATGAAAGCCTTTTAAGAGAAATGATTGAAGAATTTGACAATGAAACCAATCTGAAGGAATCATTGGATTTATTTAAAATTAAAGAGGATATAAAATGAGAGTAATGGGAATATCAGGACTGCCTGGTTCTGGAAAAAGCTTTGTTTCTGAAATTGCTGCCGAAAAGGGAGCTATGATTGTGAGTATGGGAGACATCATACGTGAAGAAGCCAAAAAACGTGGCGAATCAACAAAGGAAACTGCTCAAAACTTAAGAAAGGAACATGGCCAGTACATTGTCGCCGAACTGACAGTTGAAAAAATTAAAGAAATTAGAAAAGAAGGATTTGCCTCATCAATCATTGTCGAAGGTATCAGAAGCCCATATGAGGTTAATCTCTTTAAGGAAAGCTTTGAAGACTTTATCATACTCTCAGTTTTTGCAAATCCAGATATACGCTTTGAAAGAATAAAATCAAGACAAAGGGAAGATGACACAACTGACTATGAAACATTCGTATCAAGAGACCAGAGGGAACTGGACTTTGGAATTGGTGATGTTATTTCTCTTTCAAATAAATTACTAATTAATGAAAGTGATTTGGATTCCTATTTAAAACAAATAAATGAATTTTTAGAAGAATATGAAATCTGATCATTTTTCTTCTAAAACCGCTTTTTCAATTACATATAATCCGCTGTCGACATGCCACTGCTTTTTTGCCTGCAATATATTTACCCGTTTATTGAAAATGGGTCCGTCAATTACAAGAGTTTCAGCCTCACCGCCTTCAAAAGCGATGTTTAAACCTACTTTTTCGTTTAATTTAAGCAAATCGTCTATGCATTTGTCATCTATTACACGGCCAAGCCATTTTTCATCAAGGCCATAAGCCGCAACTCCGCTGATTATGACCTCAAAACCAAGTGATACGATTTTTTGCATATAATCAAGCTCATTGACATGCCAGTACGGAGAAATTATTTTCAAACCGCATTCTTCACCCAATTTTTCAATTCTTGATTTTTGATAAACTGAGTAAAGTGCACCGGTATAGATAGCTTCAATGCCCAAAGTTTTCAGTTTTTGAAAACCTCTTTTCAAATCTTCAAGTTCGGCTTCCTTAATTCCATCAGTTTCGATGCTCATGATTGGAATATTCATCGCTTCTGCAAGCAAATCAGTGAGGTGGATGTTGGGAACATGGAACATGTAAGACTCATCATTGGCAGACTTCATTGCCAGCAGATACTTTACATCCTCGCCGCTCTCTAATGCATTGTAAACAGCCATTGTGCTGTCCTTACCACCGGAAAATAAAACTGCAACTTTCATAGCTATCTTTTCTTTTTAGTTCTAAGGAATCTGTCAAATCTTCTTTTTCCGACAACAAATGAATCGAAGAAAAGACCTAAAATTCCGACCACAAGACCAACGCCACCGCAGACCAGGATGAACTCGTTGTTGGACAGCATTGATGAATTTGTGTTGTTTAAACCAGTCTGAACAGAACCGTCAATTGATGAAGCCACAATTCCCTTTGCAAGCAGGGACTCTTCGACCTGATCCAGCGCTGATGAGGATATGACTATTTTGGCATGGATTTGAGCATATGAAATAGGTCCGTCGAAAACCAGCTTATACCAGTCAGCAAATGATTTTAAAGCTTCTGATGAAGAATAATTATCCAATGCAATATAAATGCTTCCATCGGTTTTGTTTACTGTATAGTTTGTGAAATGTGAATCCACATTACCTACAGCATAATTGAAATATTCATACTCCGAATCCGAGAATTTCCACAGAGGTATCGTGATTCCAGTTTCTTCAAAAGACTTAAAACCGTCAATCTGTGACAAGTCGCTTTTCAGTTTATTAATATCTGTTGATGATGAAAGATCCAGATATAAGGTTTCCTCATTTCCGGGCATCATCTTATCGATGGAACTCGTGATTTCAGGCATGTCCGAATAAATCGGGCTTAGGAAAAATGCGCCTCCCAAAGCACCTATAAAAAAAGCAACAACCAATACTAAGGCCATTTCCTTTTTAGGCATGAATGGTCTTAGCATTCCTATTGAAAAAACGAATACCATCAGTATAATAAACAAGACTATATAAATAATAGTAACAATAATATCCATTAAATCCCTCATTTAAATAAGTATGATTAATTATTTAACCAATTACCATTTAAATAAGTTTGTATTTAATATTTTTTATACAAGGTCATTTTCTCTTCACCAATAGGCCATTCAACAATAATTTTATTTTCACCCTTGTCAAGACTGATTCCGCCCGATGCGAAATTTGAATTATGATTCAATGTCAGGGTCTTTGACTTACCGTCGCTCATTTTAACAGAAGCGGAAATGTATGAATTGGTTATCTTAACATAAACAGGCTTGTTAACATCCAGATAAACGGTCTGCCTTGAACCCTGGCCTTCTGCATAAACCTGACTTATTGCACCTGACAGTTTTGAAAGTTCGCCTTTAACGTTAAGTGCATTCGAAACATCACCTGTCCTTTCAATAGCCATCTGCGACAACGGAAGAGTGAAAGCTATTAAAAGGATTAATGAAACCGCAAATATCAGCAGATATTCCAATGAAATTTGTCCTTTATCGTCAATCATCATTTAAATCACAAAAATTATATTTTTTAGAATTATCATTGAGAGATCCCCATAAAAAACTGCGAGAACCAAGCCTAAAAGGATAGACGGGACAAAAGGAAATCCCATCTTAACGGAGATTTTGTTTGATATAATTCTTTGAGCATTCATAATTTTCAGCAGGTACATATCCTTTTTTGTAATGCCTCCTGCAGTTACAGTCTTGAAATAGTATTTTGAAAGCGAATCGTCACTTCTGAAAACTTTCAAGTTAGTGTCCCTGTTGCTTTCAATCAGCTCCCTGACCTGTTCATTGTCAAAGTAGAAATTGTTAACCATCATTCCCTCCTTTAAATCTGAAATGCTGATGTGCTTGTTGAAGCTTGATTCCATCAGCATTTTCAGGCTTTTATAATTGAAAAATCCCTTGAACACTTCAATGTTTTCATCGAAAGCACCATTCTTGATTATCAGATGAATAAACAACACCATTAAAAACGGGAAGGATACCAGAATGCTGTTTACCATTACCGTAAATGAAAAGGGATAGAATGAGAGCACAGGCGAAATGTCCAAAAACGGAATATTTACACCAAATGGTATAACTGAAGAGATGGATGAGAACAGCTTTACATCACCACCACCCCATACATTCAATTGCCATAACAGCAAAGTGATAGTATATGTTATAGACCATGAAATAATTGAGAAGAAAATAAATTTAACGTTACCTGTAATGATTGTCAGAATCAGATTTGATGAAAAACCGAAAGCGAGCAAAAGATTGTTCAGCCTGTTGGGCACGACACCGGTTTTGATATCATAAATGCAGAAAACAACACAGAAAACAATTGTTACCAGAATTTGTATTAAATAAATATTGTCTATAATCATGGTTTAAAATTTCTGGAAAAGGAGTATATTAATTAGTTAGAAATTGAACCGGTTATATTGTACGAGGAGGTTATATTGTATGAAAAAGTAAAAAAATTAATTTTTAGAATGCTCATAAATAGCTTCTAAAAATGATTTAAATAATGGATGTGGCCTGTTAGGTCTGGACTTGAATTCAGGATGGAACTGACATCCGATAGCCCAAGGATGGTTAGGAATTTCAACGATTTCAACAAGGAAATCATCCGGACTAGTACCTGAAATGATAAGGCCTTTATCTTCAAGATCCTGCCTGTAATCATTGTTGAACTCGTATCTGTGCCTGTGGCGCTCTTCGATATCGATTTCACCATAAGCCTCATGAGTTTTGGTACCTTCAATGATTTTACAATCGTAAGAGCCTAAACGCATGGTTCCGCCCATATTCTTGATTTTTTTCTGTTCCTCCATCATGTCGATTACAGGATGAGCAAGATTATCATCGAACTCTGAACTGTTGGCATCAGGATATCCGTTGCGTCTTGCGAACTGGGTGACCATAGACTGCATACCAAGGCAGATACCAAAGAGAGGAACGTTATTTTCAATTGCATAATCGACAGCATCCAATTTTCCTTCGAATCCACGTTCTCCGAATCCTCCAGGAATTAAAATACCGTCAAATCTTTCCATAATGTCCTTATCAAGTTCCTCAACGTCTGAACTCAAATATTCGATGTTTGCCTTGACGCCTATGCTTGCCGCTGCATGCTGGAGGGATTCTCTGATACTGATATATGCATCTTCAAGCTCAACGTATTTTCCGACAATACCTATGGTTACGCTAGGATCCTTAATCTTGAGGGATTCGACAATCTTTGCCCAGTCGTCAAGTTTTGAGGAATCAGGAGTGATGTCCAAACCGATTCTGTTGACGATTAATTTACCTATGTCATTTTCTTCAAGGACGAGAGGCACTTCATAGATTGAACCTGCATCCGGAGTATTTACAACCGCATTGACATCCACGTCACAGAAATGAGCAACCTTAGCCAAAAGAGCATCGTCGATGTGTTCCTGTGATCTGCAGACAATAACATCAGGATTGATACCCATACTTCTCAGTTCCTTTGTGGAATGCTGTGTAGGTTTGGTCTTGAATTCGCCTGCGGCATTAAGGTAAGGTATGAAAGTAACGTGAACAAACATGACATTTGCGGAGCCTTCCTCATTACGCAGCTGTCTCAATGCTTCCAGAAACGGCTGGCTTTCGATGTCCCCGACGGTACCTCCAAGCTCAATTAGAACAACATCATAATCCTTTTTCTCGGAAGTTTCCCTAATCATCTCCTTGATACGGTTAGTGATGTGAGGAATGACCTGTACGCATTCTCCCAAGTATCCTCCTTCCCTTTCTTTTTTTATGACGGATTCATAAACTTTACCTGTGGTAATGTTGGCGAAGCCTTCAAGCTCGACGTCCAAAAATCTTTCATAATGACCTAAATCCAAATCGGTTTCCATACCATCACTTGTAACAAAAACTTCTCCATGCTGATAAGGATTGAGTGTTCCGGAATCCCAGTTTAAATAAGGGTCAATTTTAATAGCTGATACTTTTAAGCCATAAGATCTTAAAATCCTACCCATAGAGGCTGAAGTAATTCCTTTACCTATGGAACTTACTACTCCTCCTGTAATTATAATGTATTTTGTCAGAAAAATCCTCTCCATAATTAAATTTTAATATTATAATTTTTGTTTTTTTAATATATATATAATTTGAATTATAATAAATAGTATTATTAAAATAAAACTGGAGGAAACTCTATGAAAAAGAGAATTATTTTAATGTGCATTTTCATTGTGTTTTTAAGCATTAACCTTGTTAGCGCATATGAACTGGATAATGCGACATCCGATATCCAGACTGCGCAAAACGATAATGCGAATCCCACAATAACAGCAAATGACCTTACAAAATACTACAAAAACGATTCGCAATTCGAAGTTAATGTATATGATGAAAACAGCACTCCCCTGACGGAAGGTTCCGTTGACTTTACAATCAATGGAAACACCTACAAGAGAGTAATCAACAACGGTACTGCAAAGTTGAACATTAATTTAAACCCAGGAGTTTATCAGATAACAAGTAAAAACTGTTATGACAATTCAACCATTAAAAATACCGTTAAAGTACTTACAACTATTTTATCAAGCGATTTGACAAAATACTATAAAAACGAATCTCAATTCTATACGACAATCCTGGACAATCAGGGAAATCCTGAGGCTAATGTTAGCATAAAAATCAACATCAACGGAGTATTCTACAATCGTACAACGAATGAAAACGGTACTGCCAAGCTAAACATTAACCTAAACCCTGCAAACTATGTTCTGACTATTGAACGTGAGGACAATGGCCTGAAAGCATCAAATAAAGTTACGGTTCTTTCAAACCTATTCTGCAGTGACCTAACCAAATACTTTAAAAACGCATCATATGCAACAGCTAGAGTACTGGACAATCAGGGAAACCCTTTAAAGAATGCAGACGTAAGCTTCAACATCAACGGAGTTTTCTACACACGTAAAAGTGACAGCAACGGAATTGTGAAATTGAACATAAACCTGTCACCTGGAGATTATATCTTAACTGCTGAAAATCCAATCAGCACATTAACACAATCCGCCAGAGTCAAAGTATTGCCTAAAATGACAGAAGAAAGTTCATACTTCTGTTATTCACGTAAAAATACCTATGACGTGAAATTGCTTAATGACGTTGGAAACCCTGATGTCGGAACCATCGTTAACTTCAACATCAACGGTCAAATATTTAAAGTGAAAACCGATTCCCAGGGAATGGCAAAATGCCCATTGAACTTCCTGAAAAACGGAGCATACACAATTACCGCAGACTATGACGGAAACCTTGTTTCAAACAGGATAAACATCGGTCCGGGTTCAGTCAGCGTCATAAGAAATATCGGTAATCCGCAATCCAAGAAAATAGCTTATGTTGTTGGAGTTCACCCACTGGAACATGAAACCCACGACACCCTTGTAAAAATCTTGCCTACAATTCCTGGATTCAATTACTGCTATGACATTTATGTAATCAATGTAGTTGAAAACGTCGGTTATTACGGAGACGGAGCAGGAGACAACAGTCCTGGAAGACAAAACGGACAAAATCTTGCATACAATTACGTATATCCTCAAATCGTTAACGGAGGATACAAGTTAGCTATTGATATTCACTCCAATGTCGGCGCATACCCATACAGAACATTCGTATTCAGCCCTGTTACCGGAGGATTAGGTGAACAGTACGGAAGAACAGTTGCAAAAAGCTGTGCAAATATAGTCTACTACCAGTTAGGTCACACCACAAGCGGACCATACCTGACAATTCCATTGAACAACCATGGAGTTCCTGCATTCTACCTTGAGGAATACAGCTTTGCAAGCCAGGCCGTAAAAGACGCACACATGTTGCAACTCATCTACGCAGTTGACGGATTGAAATTATAAACTAAGATTTAATTATCTTATTTTTTCTTATTTTTTTAGGAGATAACATGTCTAAAAGGAATTATATTATAATTGCAATATTGATTATTATATTGGGCGTTGGAATAGTTGCCTTAAATGAAAGCAAACTGTTGAATACAGAAAATGCCGGACAGGCCCCTGAGGCTTCAGCCATTTCACGTGAAGTAATTGCAAACTCAACTGACGATCCCGGTTCCGTTGAGGTAATAAGAAACGTCGGAAATCCAAGCGGTGAAAAAATAGCTTATGTGGTTGGAGTTCATCCTCTTGAGCACGAAACCCATGAAACTTTAGTGAAACTATTGCCAACAGTTAATGACCTGAACTACTGCTATGACATTTATATAATTAATGTGACCGAAGATGTGGGTTATTATGGTGACGGAGCATCAGACAACAGCCAGGGAAGGCAGAACGGACAGAATCTGGCATACAAATATGTATATCCTGAAATTGCTAACGGCAGCTATAAGGCAGCAGTCGATGTGCACTCAAACGTAGGCGCATATCCATACCAGACATTTGTTTTCAGCCCGATTCTGGGAGGATCCGGTGAGAAATGTGCAGTTGACGTTGCAAGCAAATGCGAAAACATCAGCTATTACACGCCGGAATCAACAACCAGCGGACCATTTTTAACCGAACCTTTAAACAACAACGGAATCCCTGCATTCTACTTCGAGGAATACAGCTTTGCAAACCAAAGCGTGAAAGACATGCACATGATGGAACTTATCAGAGCTGTCGACGGATTGAAATTTTAAGTGAGATTTTTAATCTTACTTCTTTTTTTCTTTAGAAATTTTACTTTTTGAAATATATATACTTTAAAAGATTAATAGAATGAATATAACTCCCAATTATCAAAAATAATAATTTTTAAATAATTGAAAAATAATAATAAAATATAAGGAGAATTACCTCCCTGAATTTTTAATCAAAAAATTCATTGGTGATGATTTAATCAATGTTTTTGCTGGAATGTGAAGTTTTACTTCACAAAAAACATTGATGACTAATTTTACAAAGTTTTAACAAATTCTTTAATATATTTATCACAGAATTCCCATGTATGCTCGCCTTCATCGCCGACAAAAGTAGCATCAACATTATTAGAATTCAGAAACCTGTAAAAATCAGCATTCTTTTCAAACAGAAAGTCATCTATTCCACAGGCCATATATATTTCAGGAATATCTGGGCAATTTTCAATCAGATGTTTTGGATCCTTATCAGAACCCTTAACCTCATCCAGATTGCCGAAAACTGACTCGTAAAACTTTCCGGAATACAACACATTGGAATTATCTCCATAATTGACAATGTCATCAGTTATCAGTGCTGCGGAAATCATTCCTATTTTAGAGAAGTTCTGGCAATATTTCAATCCGTTTCTGATGGCACCGTATCCTCCCATTGAAAATCCTGCAATGAACGTATCTTCCCGTTTATCTGATAATGGGAAAATGTTTCTTGTTATATCCAGCAGTTCCTGACCGACATATTCTCCAAAAAGCCTGTGTGAATTATAATCATCCAGATAAAAGCTGTTTTCTCCGCAGGGTATTACTACAGCTATTCCATGGTCTTCTGCAAATTTCTGTATTGAGGTGTTTGCAAGGAAAATGTCATCACTTCCATAAAGGCCATGGAGCAGATATAATGTCCTGTAAGGCTTTTCAACAATTTCTTCAGTGTCATTTAAAAAATGCAGATTGTCTGCAGGCAGTATCACACTTATTGATGTTCTTCTCTGCAGGCTTTTGCACTTGATGTCTCCTCTAAACAGTACCATTTTAATCACTTATTAATATTATCAAATTTCTATCTAATTAATTATGCTTTCTAGACTGCCCTATATTGCGTCCATTTATCCGAAAAGTACCTGTAAACATAGAGTCCTGCCCTTACGTACCAGTCAATGAACATTGCTATCCATGTTCCAAATACTCCAACACCCATCCAGTCCGCTATGATGTATGATAATCCGATTCTGCATGTAAACATTACTGCAAGGCTTATGTACATCACTGATTTTGAATCCCCCGCTCCCCTAAACATTGCAGGCAGCGTGAATGATATAGGCCAGATGATTATTGCAAATATGCCGTGCCATATTACCATTTCAGTTGTCATTGCAGCAGTCTGCGGGGAGAGCTGATATATCTCCAGAATTAACGGTAATAAAGCAAAGATTGCGATGTTAATCAGCAGATGTGACAGAAATACAATCAATATTATCTTTTTATTGTAGTATCTTACCTGCTCATAGTCGTTTGCCCCGACACATCTTGAAATTACTGCTGTAAATCCCAGATTGATTGCAAAACCCGGCAGCACGGAAAATATTCCTATTGCATAGCCTACTGAGTTTGCAGCTATTGCCATTGTCCCGAATGTTGAAACAAGACTTAAAACCAGTATACGTCCGAGCTGGAAGAGTCCGTTTTCTATTCCATATGGGATTCCCACATTCAGAACGTTTTTAAGTATCAGCCAGTCGAATTTATGTTTAAGGGTTCTTTTTATGTGGAGAATGTAGCTTTCATCCAGAACAAAATACAAAATCACTATTGCCGAGAGAAAACGTGAGATGACCGTTGGAATGGCTACACCTTCAACTCCCCAGCCCAAATAGTAGATACAGAATGCATTTCCCAAAACATTCAGCACATCACAGACAAGCATTATTTTCATTGGAAGTGATGCGTTGTTTGTCGTTCTAAAGATTGCCGCTCCCGCATTATATATTGCAATGAAGGGGATTGAAACTGCAACTATCAACAGATATATGTCTGCATTGGTCCACACGTCGGCTTCAATCTGGCCGAACAGCACTCCAATAAGCAATGATCTTGCAAAAAGAACTATCAGCATAAAAACAGTTGATGAAATAGCTGAAAACCATACTAACTGATTGGAAGCGTTACGGGCTTCATCAATCCTATTGTCACCTAAATATTGTCCGGCAATTACAGCACCACCCGTTGCCAGAGCCGAAAAAGAAAAAATAAGCAGCTGCATTAAAAAATCGACTAGGGAAACTCCGCTTATGGCCGCTTCACCCAGAGATGCAACCATTATGGAGTCTGCCAGTCCTACAAAAAATTCCAAAGCCTGTTCTATAAGCAATGGTAAAAACAGGTAGAACAGAGCCCTGTTTGAAAACAGATAACCTTCAGGAGTCTTGAAAAGATTCATTTTTTATCTTATGAAGTTTGTGGCTACTTTCGGTTCAACCTCATGTTCGAGACCTTTTTCCTTACCTGCTTCGATACATTTGAGGAAGTATGCCATGTTTCTTGCAAGCTGTCTCATTGTGCATAGTCCCTCTTCATCCTGGAGAACCTCTTCGGGAGTGTTTCCGTGAACCATGTTCCAGTAGTATGAAGTGATAATCGGCATCTGGCTGATTCCCATGAACTTATTTAACTGGTCATAGGTTGCAGTATTTCCCCCTCTTCTTGCAGACACGATACTTGCTGCAGGCTTGAACCTGAAGGCTTCGCCTCCTGTTGACTGTGAATTGGAGTAGAATGCCCTTCCGAGAAATGTTGTGATTCCTCCGGTTGCTGCCGCATAATGCACAGGTGAACCGAATATGAATCCGTCAGCATCATATGCCTTTTTGACAAACTCGTTTACTTTATCATTGTCAAATGCACATTCTCCAATTTCCCTGCATTTATAGCATGCAATACAGCTCATCTGAGGTTTTGTTCCGATCCAGAATATTTCGGTTTCAATGTCATTTTCATTTAATATCTTAGCCACTTCGGACAATGCCGTGTATGTGCATCCGTTTTTGTGGGGACTTCCGTTTAACAATAATACTTTCATATTAACTACTCTCCCTAAAATTCATTGATTAATCTTGACATTAATTTATATCCGTCCTGCTTTTCGATTGAGCCGGTTTTTACGCCCTGCTCATCAAATGATGTGCACTCATCACCAGTCTTGTCTGATGCATAGACAACTAAAGGAACATCGTCACGGGTATGGGTTCCGATAGATATTGGTGTCGGATGGTCAGGCAATATTGCCGCCTTAAACTCAGTGCCTTCAAGGCTTTCTATAATCGGGCCGACGATGAACTCGTCAATTCTCTCGATTGCCTTTACCTTTTCATCTATCAGCTGAGCGTGTCCGGCCTCATCAGGTGCTTCAATGTGAATAAATAATACATCATGAGTCTTTAAGGCTTCGATTCCATATTCCCCTTTTGCCTTATAGTCAGTGTCGAAAAATCCTGTGGCTCCAGGAACTTCAATCACATCGAGATTGGCAAATATTCCTATTCCCTTAAGCAAGTCGACACCGGTAATTACGGCACCTGTAAGTCCGTAGGTTTCCTTAAAGTCAGGTAAGGCCGGAGTCAGGCCCTGTCCCCATAGCCATACCATGTTTGCAGGACATTTTCCTTCAGCAATTCTTTTCTGATTGATTTCATGGTCTTTAAGTACTTCCTGGGTTTCATACATGATGTCTCTCATCTTAACTGCCAGCTCGTCATCCCATGATGTGTATTCACTTAGGTTTTCACCTGCAATGTCATGTGGTGGCACCATGTCGAGATTTGCCAGAAGCTCGGCATCCTCATCACTGTCACATGAGTATACAAATAAATGCCTGTAGCTTATACCAGAATAGAACTTGCCCCTGAAGTTTTCATATTTTTCATTGAAATAATCATTTAATGCATCCATCAGAACGGCAGCCTCTTCGGAGGTAATGTGGTCTGCATTGAAGTTGTGCATCGTGTCATCCTTTTCGGTTATTGTGTTGCATCTGAAAATCACGTCGGTCGGCGTTGTTTCAATGCCTACGCTTCCGGCTTCAAGAGGTCCCCTTCCAGTGTAGAAATCGGCAGGATTGTATCCGAAAATGCTCATATTTGCAACGTCAGAGCCCGGAGTGTATCCGTCAGGAACATTGTTTGTAAATCCGCCAAATCCGTTTTTGGCCAATTTATCAATGTTTGGTGTTTTTGCTGCTTGAAGTGGAGTTTTACCGTCTAGTTCGTCAATCGGAAGGTCGCTTGACCCATCCGGGATAAAAATTACATATTTCATATTATCTAGTCCAAAAAAAGAATAAAAAAATTAGTATTTAGTTTTTAAAATACTAATTACGTCAGTCAACATCGCAGATGCGGTTTCAAGAGAACCTGCACCAAGTCCCATTACAGTAACGTCTCCGGCCAGGTCTGTCTTGATTGTAGCCATGTTCAGGGTACCTCCAACATCATAGGAGCTTCCTTTTTTGACAAGACGTGGAGATACTTTTAAGGTTTCCGGTGACACTTCAGCTATTAATTTGATTAAATAACCGTCTTTGCGGGCAAGCTCGATTGCCTCTGAAGTGATGTTGGAAATACCTTCAACAATAACATCATCATATGTAGCATCAATTCCCAAAAGTGAATTTGCAAGAATTACAGTTTTACAGGCCGCATCAATACCTTCAACATCCTGGGTCGGGTCAGTTTCGGCAATACCCAACTCCTGAGATTCCTTCAATGTAATGTCATAAGGAGAACCTTCAGACGCCATCCTTGACAGGATGTAGTTTGTAGTACCGTTTAAAATACCTACAATTGATTTGATGCCGCAGGACGCAAGTGTCTCACGAGTAAAGTTAATAATCGGCATTGCTCCGCCAACACTGGCTTCATACTTAAATTCAACACCTTTGTCTTTAGCTGTTTCAGTCACTTCCTTGAATTTAAGAGCCAAATGTCCTTTATTGGATGTTACAACATCTTTTCCCTGATCAAATGCCTTTAATGTCAATGACAATGCAGGTTCAGCAGTTGAAATATTGGTAGGAGTTGCTTCCATCAGCAAATCATATTCAACAGCATCCAGAACGTCAAGGCCTGAAATGTTAGTACCGTCGTTTGGATAAGCAGTTAAGTTACCTTCACTGTTTTTGCTGTGAATAAGCAGCATTTCATCTAAACCGTCCTGATTAATAGCAGAGGAAGATGAATCAGCAGCAGCTACAACTTTCAATTGTACGCCACACTTATCTTTTATCATAGCCTTTTTTAATGCGATAGCTTGGGCAAATCCCTGACCTACTGATCCGAATCCCATTATAATAATTCTACATTCATTCATAATAATCCCTAAACCTCATTAATCATAACTAATTCTTTATCTTCACAGATTTTTTCAATCTCATCAAATGCAAACTGTTTCTTTCCATAAGCCACTTCAAGATTGATTAATGCAGTTGATTTCTTCTCGCCGTCAAGTTTGATATCGAATCCGACCACATAAACGCCGTCCAATGCATTAATCCTATCGGTAGTGTCCCTTACATCCCTGTCGACGATATGGCCGATTAAAATAGTGCTGACCAATTCCTTATTGATGACACCGTCCTTTTCAATTATGGAAATATTCAAATCATCAAATCTCTGAATTACACGATTGAGACTGTCCTGTTCGCCTTCCAAAGTAAGCTGAACCGGAATTTTACCGTTTTCATTTTTAGCATCTCTCTTATGGATTACAGTAACCAAATTAGCACCAAGACCGCTGATCGGTTCCAGTACGGAAACCAGCTGACCAGGAACATCCAAAAGTTCAAGAACCAAATTCATTCTCATATTACTCACCTTTAATTATATCTAAATCCAATCAGCCTTCTTAACCTTAAGATTGCCGTCCTTGTCAATATGTGCATTTCTTAAGATTTTTTCAGGGTTTTTCTCATGAGGCACGTCTTCACGAGTTAAGTTTAAGTTATCAGTAATATACCAGGTTTCTTCAGAATCCGGAATATTTTCCAAAGTCTTTGAAAATTCTTCTATTATCTTTTCTGCATCTTTTTCAATTGACATAAAATTATGACTCCTACATCAGTAAATAATATCTATATTTTTGTTGTTTGATATTAATAAATTTAAAGATTTCATCCGGTCTCTTCAGCCGGGGCATCGGAACTCTGCTGAGCATCAGAGGTACTGGTACTTCCGCCATAGTAATCATAGTAATAGTAATCATAATCCTCATAGCCCTCGTCATATGCCACTTCCTCCTCAACGGCCTCATCGACATATAAATCAATGACATTCAGATTACGGGTTAGGCTGGAAGCATTGAACTCACTGTTGCCCTCAAAAGTAATGTTTACGCTGTATTCACCTTCAGAGACATTAGTTAAATTAAGTGAAGCTACACCGTCACTGCCTGTTTTGACGCTTTGGCGGGTCACCAATGTACCGTTTTTATCGTATATGGCGATGTCGACATTCTCGCCGGCTATCGGATTGTTGCTCAAATCAGTTAACTTGACTATTACAGAATCGTTTGTGTAAATTGTATTGTTATTTAAAATCTTTATTGTTGAATCTTGCTTTGAAACAGAATGATCAGTAAATAGTGCACTGGCAGCTACAATAACAAGTAAAACAACCACCAGCAAAATAATTATCCTACTATACTTCAAGAAATCACCCCCATATCATCATACATATTTATAATTAAAAAAGTATATAAAATTAAGGATTTGATTTAAAAAAAGAAAAAAATGAAGATTTTGAAGTCTAAATATTAAAAAAAGGACTCTTAACAAATATAAATAAATATTTTATTTTTTTTATAGGATTTCATAAAATCTATAACCCATAAATAATGTCGTGACGGAAAACCGAAGATAAGATATCACGCTTTTTTCCTTTAGATATCTTTTCATCACAATATATCTTTTCAGTCAGAGGAATTATTTTACCCAAAGAAAAAAATTCGTGCTTTTCATCAGATTTCATATATAAATCCACATCATAACCCATTAATGTGGCTTTTTTAACAATATCTATTTTAAATTCTCTAAATTCTTCATCAGTTATCAAATTATCTGATTTTAATCTGTCCAGAAATACATTATGACTTATCTGGTAATATTGTTCGCACCGGATGATATCCTCAATTGACCATTTTTCAATATTGTTAACGCTCATGAAATCATATAATGCATATTCAGGCATCAGCAGTCCTGAAGCAAACTCATTGGCAAGATTTTCATCCCCAGACTTATTATTAAACTCACACATTCCAAAATTTTTTCCATCATACAACAGATGATATATCTCATGAGCTATCGTGAAATTCTGTCTGCCTTTTGAATGATTAGAATTGATTAAAATTAAAGAGTTATTCTCATTTTTATAACAGCAACCTCCGAAATTTTCCTTTAAAGGCATCCATATCAATGTCAAATTATCAATTTTATCAATAGCTGTTTGAAGCAAGTTTATTGGAGTGTAACAGTCAAAGCCCCATTTCTTTCTCAATTCAACAACTTTAATTTGTGTCAATCTGTCCATCATAAACACCACTATCCAAATCATTTAAAAGATTTAAATGCATCATCACTTCATTAACCTTTGCAATAGCATTTAAATCCATATTAGAATTATTTTCTACAACAATAACATTATCAACATCATAATCATCACTTATTCCCAACAGGTATTCATGAGAACAGGCATAGAGATTACATATCTTATTTGCCAGCGTTAAGTTCAAGGTTCTTTTTCCATTTTCTATTTTGGAAAAATTACTTTGATCAATCTCCAAATAATCTGCCAATTGTTTTTGTGTAAAATTATGAAGTTTCCTTAATTTTTTCAATCTAATGCAGGTTATATTGTTATCCATCAGCTTCACCTAAATACTATTATGACCTTAAAAGTTATTAAAGTTTATTATCTATTAAGGTCATTTCAAGAAATTTAAAAATTAAAAATAATAAAAATTAAGTCAAAACTAAAGTAAATTAATAAAATAAAT
>NZ_JAZUMY010000100.1:0-30000 GCF_045603845.1 Methanobrevibacter sp. | reverse complement strand
GATTTATTGCAGTCAATATGTATGTACCCTGGTTTAAATTAATGTTTAATTTAGCAGTACCGTTTTCATTGGTCTTACGGGTGTACATTACACCATTGATGTTAAAGGTCACTTCTGTACCGTTAGCTAACGGGTTGCCTTTGCCATCAGTGAAGGTAGCATAGTATTGAGTTGCGTTTCTGAAGACTTTGGTAACGTCTTCTGCAGAAATTGTGCTTAAAACAGTAATGTCAACTGTTTTATTGGCAGCATCCTGCACATCAGATCCATTATAGAAAATGTTAGCGGTGTAATTGCCGACATTTAAGTTGATAGCCATACTTGTAGTACCGTTTTCATTGGTGGTTCTTGTGTAATTACCGCCGTTCAAGTTAATAATAATCTTTTCATTAGCTAAAGGATTTCCTAAAGCATCAGTTAAAGTTATCTGAACTCTGCTTCCGTTTTTATAATACAATACCAAATCATCAGCAACAATAACTGTAGTAGTATTAGTTAAAATAACAATGTTTGCAGTGGTATTTGCAGCATCCTGAGTTTCACTGCCAGCATAGGTAATGACTGCAGTGTAGTTTCCTGATGCCAAATCCAAATCAACAAAAGCAATACCTTCATCATTAGTAGTTGCGTTAATTATCTCATCACCAATAGTTACAATTACAGTTTCATTTGCCAATGCATCACCATATGCATCAGTTAATGTAATGTTCAATTGGGTACCGTCAGCATAATACATTTCAACATCTTCAGCTTTAATATTGGTTTTAGTGTCCCTTGTAATGTTGAATGGAACTGTCTGGTTAACAACGCCATTGTATGAAACCAATGCCTCATATTCACCCACATCCATTGGAGGAACGATAACTTGAGCTACACCGTCTTCAACAGGAGCAGTGTAAGTATCATTGCCGACAGTTACATCAACAGTACCGTTAGCAGGATAGTTAAACTCAACATTGAAAGTAACGTTTTCTTTGGAATTGTTGTTTTCAACACTAACGTTCATTTCAGTTTCAGACAAAGTGAATGTAGTAGCATTAACGGATGACAGATAGGTATCATCACCAGTGTAGTTAGCAAACACTTCATAAACTCTAGGAGTCTGATTCATAACAATGGATAATGCTCCTTCACAATTTATAAGATTTATTGTGTCAAGATAATTGCCGTTTAAATAAACATCAACACTTCCATTAATTATATTCGCATCTGATGTGGTTAAAACAACATTTATAGTTAAATTTTCACCAACATATACATTATCATAATCAAGAGTTAAATTTAACTGAGTTTCAAGTTTATAGAATGTAACATTTAATTCAACTGTCAAATTATTTGTCAGTTTTAAAATTACAGAATGATTACCTAGAGTATCACATGTATAATTAAATGTTAAAACATCACCATTAGCTAAATTTCCATCAGTTGGTGTTATAATACCATCAATTACAGAAATTGTGAAATTTTCATCAAAAATATACATTTTTGAAGTATCGTAATCAGTATAATTTTCACCGTCAAACTGTTTATAAGACAATGTTAAAGTCTTATTAAAACCGGTTTCGTTATCACTAATTAATCCTGGGACAATCCATGTATCACAATACACGATAGCTGAAGGATAATCTTCAATATAATTTGGAGTCATGCTGTTCCAATAATTATTGTTTAAATAAACTATAGTTGCAGCAGGTTGAGACCCTTCACCCTGTACAATGTATAATGTTGAATTATAAAATGAACTTTCAGAAATATTACCTTGGGCAATTTTAATTCCATAAGGATTATTGAGGAATAATGTATTAGTAATATTTATAACCGGTTTGAATATCGTATTATTTGGTTTAATATCTGCTCCATTAAATATCATTTCTTTAGTCATGTTAATGAATGAGGAATTGATAATATTCCACCAAACATTTTGATAACGCATATCTGGAGTTATTATTCCTCCACTATTAATTATTGATGTATTAATTAATTCTATGGAAGGACGTGGACTTTCCTGTCCCATATAACCAGCAATGAAATCATAATCATTGTTTTCCAATGTTGAATTTACAATTGATATAAAGCCACCATAACGATTATTGTTTATATGAACTGCTGAACTGTTTATGGAATTAATTATCTTGGAATTTAAAAGAATGGCCTTTGCTCCTTTAAGATATAAATTACTGGATATTGAAGAATTATCAGATGTACTTCCCTCAAATATTAAATTTTCCATAACTATTTCTGGAATATAAGGAATACTAGCTACACTGATTAAATTTGTACTGTCAATATGAATTATATCAGATACTTTTTCAAGTGTTGTATTTTTAAAAATAGAATTTGTTATATTAACATAATTTACATAATTTGAATAAAATGCACTTGAATTAATAAATTGTGAATTGTTTATTAAAACTGTACTATTTTGAAGGTCACTTCTTCCTGTATTGTATATGGATAATGCATATCCGGAAATATTTTCAAATAAACAATTTTCTACAGACAAATATTTTCCTGCAACATAAACTAAGGATTGACTATTTTTTGCAACACCATTGATTACAGTTAAATTTTCTAATTTAAAGTTTACATTCTTAGCATAAGGTTGAACATCAAATAAATATGAATTTGATTCCGCATCAATAACGGAAGTTTTTTTATCCATACCCAAAATTGTTAAATTCATATAAGGTTCTAATTTAAGTAATACATTTCCTGTACCTTTTAAAGTTCCTATGGTTTTAATAAATAAATTATATGTATTTTGTTGCATTCCATAATCATAAGCTTTTTTAATTGTTGCGAATGGATTATCGAATGAACCATTTCCATCAATATCAGATCCATTTTCAGATACATATAATTCAACATCTGAAGCATTTGCTAAAACAATATTCAAAATACCGTTTGTAACATTTGAGAAATCATTTAAATAACCTGAAATTTCATGAATACCTCCGGATGAAGTCACTGTAAGTAATGCAATATTTTTATCTAATCTTGCATCTCCAATATATTCATCATCTAAGTAAAAATGAACTGAATAACCACTAACAACCAAGTCTTCAGATTCAAAAATTGCTTTTAATTCAGCCACATATGTTGATGAGTTAATATCCACAAATGTTAAGTTATTAATTAAATTACAATTCAAATCACTGGAACCTGAAATATCACTTATATTACCATTTATAGTGTTATCCATAAAAGTACAGTTTTCCAATATCAATTCACCATATGTATGTGATATTGCAGCGGCTGTTGTAGTACCTTTATTAAGTTTAAAAGTATCATTTATCAATGTGCCTCCACCTTTTATAGCAGCACCGTTAGTCGCTGAATTGTTAATAAATACATCATTTTCACTAATCAAATTTGCAGTCTGTGTCTGAAGAATAATAGCTCTCCAGGTATTATTTTCAAATAGGTTATTTTGAGAGATTAATGTATTGCCTGATTCAACTCTTATTAATCCTTGTTGTTCACGAATAGTAAAAGTATTATAATAATCGTTATTAATAAATCTTGAATTGGATAATTTTGAACGGATAGTGATAACACCAACACCTTTATTATTTTCAAATGTTACATTATCCATAGATTTAACTGCCATATTAACACGATTTGCAAATGCCATATTCCTAGGATTTGCATTTAATTTATTATTTATAAATTTAACATTCTTTAAATTACAGTTGGTTCCTGAAATTAATGATATTACATTATTGTTATCAAAGATACAATCATTGAAATTTATCATCTCTGAACCGATAATTGCACCATTTACAGCAGTACTATATAATCCGGTAATTGTAACATTATAAAAGTTTACAGCAATATTACCAAATGTAAATCCTCTTGAGCTGCCTAATCCATCAATAATTGTTTTATTATTAATACCATAAATATTAACTAATCCAGAAGTTTTTAAATTTGAAATATCAACATTTGTATTTCCAGTACCGGAAAATGTTCCTTCCAGTAAATAAATATTAACATTATCTCCTTCATTAAAACCTTCAGATATGGCTTTCTTAATAGTTTTAAAAGGATTATCTTTACTTCCATTATTATTTACATCATCTCCTTCTGGAGATACATAATAATATGTGAAATTGCGTGAAACATTCACATTAGCTATTCCGTCTGTTATAAATAAATCTTTAGAATTAATTGTCAATGTATGTTGTCCATTTTCTAAAATTTTTGTAACTGTGCATTGTATTAATCCATTGACAGAATAAACATTTCCAATTTCATCATCGTCAATGTTTATTGCATATCTTCCTCCATGGATAGGAGTACCTTGATCATCAGTAATGGTTGCATTAACAGTGAATGTATTGGATGTAATATTCATATCTTGAAACTTAATATATCCATATTTATTATTTGAAGTTCCAATTGTAATCTCATTTCCAACACCACTATCAGATGAACAATTAATAAAAGTATTATTTTTTAAAAATACAGTACTCATTATATGAATTGCCCCACCACCACTTGAAGCGGTGTTATTAATAAATTTTACAGATTCTATATTCACATTTCCTTGAGAAAATACAGCTCCACCACCAGTAGCCCTACCATTGGTTATAGTTAAATTTGCTAAACTAATAGAACTTGAAGAACCAATATTTAAAAATTGTGTTCCATTCAAATCAATGATAGTTTTATCACTTCCGGCACCTACAATAGTAATAGTTCCAGAAGCAATATTTCCTTTGTTTACGGTTATCGCACTATTTCCAGTTCCACTGAAAGTCCCTTCACTTAAGTGGATTGTTGAGGAATCACCAGAAACTTCAAGTGCTTTAGCTATTGTAGCATAAGGACTGTCTGAAGTTCCAGCCTGAGAGTCATTTCCCCCCCCCTCAATAGGACTTACATAAATATCACTAGCATCATCACTTGCAATTACTGCATCATCAATATCAGCTGCAGAAACCGCACCTAATGAAACTAGAACAAAAATTAGTAAAAAAGTCAAAATTATTTTGTTTTTCATAATTTTACCTTGATTTATTTTTTATTATATTTTCTATTAAATATAATAAACATATATTTAATTAAAAAAGTATTTAATACTTATCAATTATTTTTTAATTTATTAAATAAGTTAATGATAATAAAAAGATTTTTCAATATCCAAAACAAATATCTAATCATGGTATTCTGTTCAAAATGCGGAAAGGAAAACTCCTCATCAAACATCTACTGCAGCCAATGTGATTTCATATTAATGAAGGACGAATATTTCAATCTGGGCAGACTCAACTCATTCAATGAAATAATTAACGATGAAAACCTTAAAATCCTTGAGGAAAATCCGCTTACGGAAATGGAATATGCAATTATACTTAAAAACATCACCAGAATGGCCCATGACTATCTGGACGACCTCTCCCAGGAATTCAAGACCCGATCCACATTAGGAAAAATCAAACTTTTGGCACTTTCCTATGCGGATGTCAGCTACAAGTCAAGGGGTGCCGAGTTTGGAAGCTACTCATATAACCATATCGAGATTGATGACAGATTAAACGACTGCGATATAATATCCACGCTGATTCATGAGCTTACCCATCATCTTTTCAATGAGATTTTCGAGCAGATGCTCATGTATATCTGGGAGGTTGAAAAAAGCGACGCTCTTGAGGCTTACGTTTCATTCACTTTGGGAATCAATCCTGTTCTGGTGCTGGCCAATGAGTACTGCGCCCATACGGTTGAGGGAAGATTCATCCCATACGGTTATCAGAACTACGGATCGTTCAACAATCTACTTGTGGAAAGTTTCGATCTGGAAAAGGACTCTGAAATCATTTATTTTGCTTTGAAATTAGGCAATTCAATTGCCGATGACATCATCCATATTCTTGAAGGCTTTGTGACGGCCCAAATCAGGCATGACATCAAGGACGTCTTTAAAAACGATTACGCTAAGGCTCCGGACTATGATGCGATTCTTCTTGAAAGCAGTGAAACATTCACAACTGATGAAAAGCTCAGCCATATGCATGTAATCTTAATGTCCGGCATCACCATAGCCGGCGAGGATGTAAAAAGCGAAGAAATCTTTAAGGTATTTGAAAACGGATATGTCACAAACAACAGATAACTTATTTTAACTTGAATCCGCACTTATGACAATATGTGTCATTTTTCAGATATTTTGCACTGCATTCGGGACATGAAAGCATGTTATGGCTCTGGTTAATCAGAAATTTCATGGTGCGCTCTTCAGATGTGGCTGAAACGCTTCTGGTTTCACCGGATGCCTGCTCGCACCTTATTGATGAGAACTGCTTAATTAGAAAAATCAGTCTCGGCTCTATTTCATCAACCTGAAGTTTGGAATTTTTGATTTCTTGTCTTACAGTGTCTTGGATGAAATATCCCATGTTTCTTGAAACGCCGTAGCTTTCTAAAGTTTTCAGATACCTGTCGGTTAGAAGAAAGCCTCCGGTCAATTCCTTCAGTTTCTTTTCTTCAGGAGTTTTGGAAAATAGACCCATTGTATTAACACCCATGATATATCTGTATCTTATTGTTTTTATAATGTAGTGATTATTTTCTAACATAAGAAACATAAAAATTTATGTTCCTTATGTTTTTTATGTTTTAAAAAAACATGATAGATAAATGTTTGTTTTTTACTAATGATAACAATTCATGTTCATAATCTTATATAAACAGAACTATAATATACAAAATCAATATTAGTGTTGTTTACTAACTTACTGATTCATACCCTATAAATAACTCTATTTCATAACTTGAATGTTTTCACTCAAGGCAATTTTTATGTCCTAAGGAAATTTCAATCAAACAATAAATAATTACAACTTGAATCAATATTACTCGATGAAATTCTATCTAATTTAAATAAAATAAAATTTAATATTATTTTTGTAGGTTTTGACCACTTAAAAATACATATATAAATAATAATGTGATTAGAATGAAAAAAGATTATGAGTTTTTGGTAAAGCTTATAATTGACATAATTAAGATAATTATCATAATTTTCAAATAATTATCTTTTTAAGGTAATCAGTTGTTGAATGCAAAGGAAAGAGTTAGTATTTTTCTCTGTGGGGTCCTCCCTACATTAATAATTAAAATAGATAATATTAAATATTATTAATACCTTATAATAAAATAAGTTCTATCACAGAATTATTTATATAATAATTAGTTAGAATCTCTCTGATTCTAACTTATTATGATTTAATCTTTTTTTAGCATAGAAAATTATTCTTCATCATGGACAATATGGCACGTGCTTGTCTTTTTCCAGTAGCAGTTGTTGCATGTCCTGCATAATGATTCAACTTCACTGCCGTTTTTCCACTCGCTTAAAAACGTCGGATTATATACAAACGGACGTTGCATGGATACAAAATCAATATTGGTGCTGTTTATAACTTCATTAATTGAATCCATATCTGACAGTCCACCACCTAAGATTACAGGAATGTTCACGCTTCGAGCAATCTCATCAGTTATATCAAATAATAGATTTTTGTTTTCAGAATCCTTTGTGAAGTACTGCGGGGATGACGGCTTTGTAATCTGAATGCTGTCGGCACCTACCTTTTCAAGAAGCTCAGCAATCTTTAAAGTTTCCTCGCCGTTTGCGTTTATCCGGCAGCTGATATGCAAATCACCGTTATCTTTAAGCACCTTAATTAATTCAAGAATCATTTTTGCCCTTTTGAAAGTGTCTCCGCCATAGTCATCCTTTCTTCTGTTTTCACTTGGATCAATTACTTTAGCGAAAAAGTAGCTGTTTCCCATATTGATCTGGATTCCGTCAAAACCTGCAAGCGATGCCTTTTTGGCCGCAACGATATAGTCTGACTGGATTTGTCTTATGTCTTCGATTGTCAGGTCATTCACGCTGATGTTCTGGCGTCCGTTGACGTTGCAGTTGACAAAACCGAGCTGGGCAAGAATAGGGACATCATACTGGTGCACAATGCCTGTGAGGTATCTGAATTCCTTAATGAATGCTGTGCTGTTAATGGAATGCGAATAGTCGCTGAAGCGGTCATGTGGATAGATTGAAATCAGTTCCGTTGTAATCAGTCCCACATGGTTTTGGGCAAGCCTTTCATACCTTAAAAATATTTCCGGTGAGAGGTTTCCCATTTCCTTTTGTGATTCCCAAAGGCCTGTTCTTACAATGCGGCTTTTAAGCTTCAAGTCGCCGAATTCACACTCATCAAATATGTCTTTCATAATAATCTCCTTAATGATAATTTGATTTTTAATCTATTAATATGATGCTGTAACTTACAGGTTACAACCTTACCCATTTTCAACAAAAAGTGAACTTACAGGTTACAACCTTACAAGCTAATATTTAATCATAAGAGTCATTATCATAACCCCTGCAGTAATTCCCATGGCCAGCGCCAAAGCTATGAGGCTTCCTTTCTCACGGTCAAATCCTTCATGGACGTTTCCGATAATGAAAGGTATGAATATCAGCAAAGGCGCGAAATAACGTCCGTAAACACCTGCAGTTAAGTTCGGCGCACCTACAGGAGACCATGTCAGATACTGGGCAAACATCACGCCTGCATATATGATAAATGCAACTGCAAATGCCCTGATTCTGCTGCTTACGCTGATTTTTTCATCCAAAGGATACAGGAGAGAAAATCCTAAAATGAATATTGTATAGATGGATGCGAAAAGCTGTGAGAACTGGACACGTCCGGCGTCCGGGAAGAAGAAATATCTGTCGACTACAACAGGCAATTCCGTCACTAATCTGGACAGTTTTTCAATTAATATGAAGGGATCTGAGAGCAGATAGCTGATTTGGGCTGATGCATTGACATTGTTTTCAATCATGTGCTGGCCTCTCCATGAGTTTAAAAGCTGTGATGTTGCATATCCACTCCAAACCAGCCCTAAACCAAGTACCAGTAAAATTGCCAGCTTTGATATGATATCCTGTCTTCTGTCAGTGAAATTCTCACGGGGAATCAGAAATACAAGAAGGCTCAGCGCAAGATATGGCAATTTGAGAAATCCTGCAAGGACAATGCTTGCGAAAAATACTGCAAGATCCGTCCATCGGATATCCGTGTTTTCCATGAAATAAAGGAAATATGAAAATGCAAGAAGAGCCAGCGCCGTGAAAAGACCGTCACAGTTTGTTGAGGCTGCAAGAAGAATCACTGTAGGTGATATTGACACGATAAGCAAAGGCAGCTTGAATTTAGGTGCCTTTCTGATTGCAAATGAAACGATTCCCGCATACAATATTATGTTGGCAAGCCTTCCAAGCCACAGCATCCATATCGCATTTAGGTCAAACAGTTTTGCCAGAAATATGCCTATTCCAGGCGCCAGATAAGCGTAGAACGGATTCTGGGAAAACGCTGAGTTGAAATAGTTCGGCGAATAATCAATCTTGGCATCATCCACGTCCGTGTCGAATACCGTCATTCCCGTTGCATTTGCAAAGACAATTGTAGTGGTCACTGTCTGGTATCCGTAGGATGTTGTATTTGGCATTGGAACATAGTCAGTTGAAATCTGGCCCGTAGAAACAATATCAGAACGTATGAAATGCTCGATTTCATCTGAAGCGTCAGTAAGCGGAGTTAAAAAAAGCATAGTTATTCCGAAAAGCAGTATTATGACAAAGGCCACCTTATGCAAATCCAAATTTTTGAAGTTATAAAGGATGAGTGACAATGCTCCCATAATTATCAGAAACGCTATTGTGGCTATCTTAAAGCTAATGTGGGAATAGTCAGCGAAATTCATAAAGAACATGCTGAATGCAAGTACAATAAGCACATAAAGACCAATGTATTTTCCCATATCTTTCAGTTCAAACATAATTCACCAATTTTAATGTAAAACAGTCAGATTATATTCATAAAGGCATCCTCTGTATTCGCCATACCCCTCGAACAGGATATCGCCGTAATAATTCTTGCCTGCACTTTCGGGCATATATTTCATGTTTTCAATCTTAAAGATGCCCTCGCTGTCTGTTGTGACATTGACCATGACTCCCTCATTGTCTCCTGCCTGATGATAGTAAACTGTCTGATTTGCGACTCCCCTTCCATAGGAATCCATCAGAAAACCGACTGCAGTTCCGTTTTCGGGAATTTCAGTTTCATTAAACACTATGACAGTAGTTATATTATGGTTCAGCTGAAAAAAGAATATTCCAAAACAGACAATTGCAAGAATCGCCAAAATGATTAAAACTTTATTATTCATATTTAATTATTTATCAAATCATATATTTAAATAAAATTGATGGTGATGCAATCTTTTTGTTGTTTTTTAATAGCATTATCTTTTTCTAGCTTTTGATTAAGCTCTTCCATTTGGATTTCACTAAACTCCTTATACGTTAGTCCCTCATAATTTTTTGAAAAATATCTTTAGGAATCATCATAATTAAAATCCAAAAATAAAAAAAGAGATGAATATAAAATTCATCTATTAGAAATTTGTTGTTTAAGTTTTTCTATTTCTTTTTGTTGTTTTTTAATTGTATTATCTTTTTCTTCTAGCTTTTGATTAAGCTCTTCCATTTGGATTTCACTAAACTCCTTATATGTTAGTCCCTCATAATTTTGTTGGTATACTGATTTTGAAATCACTATTAACAACTCCTTACATTTATTTTCTTCATTTCTAAAGAAATGTTTAATCATTTTTTCAGAACTTGATGGATATCCAATTGAATATTCGTTTCCATTTTACTTTTTGAAAATAGATCAGCTAACTTTTCTAAAATTTCCGCAGCGATTTCATCATCCACAAAAATAGCATCATATACAAAGTTCAATGCTTCTTCAATAGATAATTGTCTCTTGATTTTAATTATGTTTTCCAACATAGTTAACCTTTTTGAAATATCCTCTTCAGTCACTACAATGAAACGAATTTTGTAAATCTGATCATGTGTTTCAAAACATAATATTTGTTTTCCAGGATCGATATTTGTAATAACAACAGAATTTGATGGAATATTCGTTTGATGAATCAAAAATAACTTATAATCATACAAAACTGCTATCTTATCATCAAGCAAAGGATAACTCTGATGTTCAACATTAATTGTAGATTTACATGTTATATCTCCTTTTGGCATGACAAGTTGAGCACAATCCATCTTTAGATTTCTACCATTTTCTGTAAAAACATCCAATTTAAGTGAATTTGCATATTCACCAGGAAAATTAAACACATTATGTGTTTCTTTGGGATATTTTGATGAAATCAAGCGAAAACAATAATCATGAGGATTATGATTTCTCTCATTCATCATCATCTCCACAAGTTCATTCAATTCTATTTTATTTTTTAATTTCATATTATAGTTCCTCGAATTTCCGGAAAAATTCAATCTGCATATGCAATATTTTATTTATTAAAAGCCATATATAAAATATTTAGTTTTTTATAGCACAATATAACCTTATTTTTGAATATAACTTGATTATATGAATATTTTAATCAGAAGGTTATTTTAAATGAATTTGAAATAATCATATTTTTCATGGCGATGATAATTTCAAGTAAAAAAATTGCCTCAAATTATTTATTTAAAGTCAAATTCTGATGTTTCAACAATCTTTGGAAGCCTGCCTACAGTTGCGACATTATCATCTGATATTATCAGCACCCCCTCAAAATACTGGGAGTAGTTTTCCGCAGTCTCAAGGCCATTGTATACCCTGTCCTCTGATGATTCACCACATACGTCATTTGCGATTCTTGTAGCAAGTCCGTCAGCAACTGAAGGGCTTTTTGATATTACAGTAACGCTTTGCGCCTCACCAAAGCTTATTGAATGGCCGATTCTGCCTGAAGACGTGCATATTCCAAGGGGCTTTTTCCTGGCCTTTAAGCGAAAGGCGATTTCATTTCCCAGAATTTCATTGTTGGAATATATGCCGCACAGCACTTTCCTGTCATTGACAAGTGCAATATCTCCGCCGTTTTCCACAATTGAATAAGCAGAGCCATTTTCAATCAGGTAATTAAGCGACAATTCAGATATTGTTCCGGCAACGCTTGCCATAGGCCCTACGTCCGCACAAATAGATGATAGATACATTCTTTCAACAATTAACGGCAAGTCATCATATGCTATTTTAACAGGTTCCAGTGACAGCCTGAAATCAGGATTTTTCAGGATATATTTTTTCAAATCAGATCTTATCCTGTAGATATATCTCTTAAGGTCATGATTTGCCAAATCGCTCGTTAATCTGATATGAGTTTCTTCCAAATTGATTTCCTGAAAATGCATTTGATTAATCCCTATGTTATTTTTCAACGGTTAATGAATTATTAATTATTATATTAATCCTTTTATTTAAGTTATTGTGCTGAAATTGATTATTATACATTTTTTGAATTTTCTATCTTTGATGCATATTCAGCAATTTTTTTCATGATTATCTCCAACAGTTTTTCCATCGATTAAATTAAAAATTCATGTTATTATTCACCACTCAAAAATGAAAAGTATTAAAATTATCAATCATCAATTAATTTAAAACAAGTCGGTTGAGAAAAATCCATTTTTTATATAATCCAATGTAGGTAGTCAATAAAAAAAGAATGTTAAAGAAGTTAATCTTTAACTTGAAATAGTGATTTTGTTTGCAATCGCAATATTATTATACATTGAAGTTATTATATACTCGCCCGGAATCAGATTGATGTTTAGATGGGCAACGCCTTCACTGTCACAGGTCCTGTTGTAAAACACACCGTTAATGTTGAATGTGATGTTTTCAAGAGGATTAGGATTTCCCTGACCGTCCAGGACAGTGACATTGAACTTGGATCCGTCACGATAGGACATTGACAAATCCTCAGCCTGAAGAATCGGAAGCACTTTTACAGTGTTTGCAACAGCAAGGCCGTTGTAAACAGCAGTGATTATATAGGTTCCAGGCTGCAGGTTAATGTTGAGCTTGACGTGACCTGTAGCATTTGAAGTTCTTGTGTAGAAAACACCGTTGATGTTGAATGAAACGTTTTGGCCCGCACCGGCGGCATTACCCTGACCGTCCAGAAGCTTAAGAACATAGTGAGAAGCGTTCCTGTAATATTTGGTCAAATCATGGTTGTCAACAATTGTCGTTAGTACTTTAACATTATTGGAGTGAAGCTCGTTTGTTGCAAGGTTTCTGGCAGTGATAATGTAGTCACCAGGCTCCAGATTGATATTGAGCTTTCCGACACCGTCAGTAACAGTTCTTGTGTAGAAAACACCGTTAATGTTGAACTCCACGCTTCCCTTAGCAACCTTATTTCCGCTGCCATCAAGACATGTTATGTAGTACTGGCTGGCGTTTCTGTGGTACTTGGTCAAATCAGAGCCGTACAATGTGGATATTACCTGAACATCAGCTTCACAGCTTGCATCTGCACAGGAGCATCTGATTGAATAGTTTCCCGCACCCAAATTGATATTCATTGAAGCAATACCTTCAGAATTTGTTGTTCTTTTGTAATCCTTTCCGTTTATCGTAAATGATACCTGAAGGCCCGGAATAAGCCTGCCATTTCCGTTAATAACTGAAACAGTGAGCTTTTCAGGCCCGCCGACATACTTGGTGAGATTCTGGGCAGTCAAAGTGTAATCGGTATTGCCGTCAACAGTCAAAACACCCGGCTTAACTTTGACATTGCCTGAATCGACAGAAGCTGTGACGTCATATACCCCTTCAGCCAGATTACAGGTATAATAATATCTGCCATCTTCTGACCATAATGTCTCACTGCTTGTTTGTCCGGTATCCCTGTTTGTGAATTTTGCATTGACAGTTGGATTTGTCCATAATTTTATCTTATTTCCGTCATCATCCTGCAATTGGCATAACTTTATATTTGAGTCTGGTGCGACAAGCGAATTGACAAAAACCATATTCAAATTGAATTTTACATCTGAAGCTCCATCCAAAAGTTCAACGTCATACTTATTATTGGCAGTCATCTTATTGTTTTTTAAGTTCTCTACATCATAAACAAAGCAGCAATCCTTATCTGAGTTAAAGTTACAGTTGGTAATGCTGTTTGCATAATATATCACTGCGCTTTCCGCACCATTATTTGTAAAATCACAGCCATCAATATTCAAATATTTATAACCGTATATTGTAGAACCTCTTCCATCCAGATTAGAATTTTCAACAAAATTGCAGTTTTTGATTTCCATGAACAGATCCTGGTCAAAATCGTTTCCGGAAGCGGTAATTGCACCACCATCCTCTGCAGTATTTTTTTCAAAATAAGAGTTGGATATAACTACCGGCGCATATTCCATACTGGCACCTCCCATAACATGTATGGCTCCACCGGAAAAAGCATGATTGTTAATGAATCTGGATTGTGTGATTGTTATTGGATGCTGAACATCAATGGAGATTGCACCACCAGTATCATCTTTTTCTACAATACTATTTTCAAAAAGACAATTGTTAATGCTTCCTCCTTCAAAAAACAATGCACCTCCATTAAAATACGCATGATTATTTCTGAAATTACAGTTGTTAATATTTGCAACCTCAGCTGAAATTGCACCTCCATACCAACCGCCATAATTATTTTCAAAATTACAGTTATTAACATTTATTACGGCGTCTATGCCCCGGGCACTTAATGCACCTGATTCATAATCATAATATCCGTTTATAAAATTGATATTGTTGAATGTGACTGTGTTGAAATCAGCAACTCGAATAATTGCTGATTTTCCAAGTGCATTAATGGTATGTCCGTTTCCATTGATAGTAAGAGACTTTTTAATAATTATTCCGCCTGTTGAAAAGCCGGAATTGTATGTATAGTCATTTTCAAGGTTTATTGTGGACCCTGAAGAAGCGGAATTGATTCTGTTTTGAAGAGCAGAAAATGTTCCCGCATCAGCTCCCAATTGCGTATCATCACTTATTTCCAGCGTTTCATTTATATCATCGCTTGCAGATACTGCTGAAAGTGAAATCATGAAAATAAACACTGATATTAGAATTATCCATTTTTTATCCATAAACTTACCCCATATCTAATTTGAAATCGTAATTTTGTTTGCAATCGCAATATTATTGTACATTGAAGTTATTATGTACTCGCCCGGAATCAGATTGATGTTTAGATGGGCAACACCTTCACTGTCACAGGTCCTGTTGTAAAACACACCGTTAATGTTGAATGTGATGTTTTCAAGAGGATTAGGATTTCCCTGACCGTCCAAAACAGTGACATTGAACTTGGATCCGTCACGATAGGACATTGACAAATCCTCAGCCTGTAAAATCGGAAGCACTTTTACAGTGTTTGCAACAGCAAGGCCGTTGTAAACAGCAGTGATTATATAGGTTCCAGGCTGCAGGTTAATGTTGAGCTTGACGTGGCCTGTGGCATTTGAAGTTCTTGTGTAGAAAACACCGTTGATGTTAAATGAGACACTTTGGCCCGCACCGGCGGCATTTCCCTGACCGTCCAGAAGCTTAAGAACATACTGAGAAGCGTTCCTGTAATACTTGGTCAAATCATGATTGTCAACGACTGTCGTTATGACCTTAACCTTATTTGAGTGAAGCTCGTTTGTTGCAAGGTTTCTGGCAGTAATTATATAGTCACCAGGCTCCAGATTGATGTTGAGCTTACCGACACCGTCAGTTACAGTTCTTGTGTAGAATACTCCGTTAATGTTGAACTCAACGCTTCCCTTAGCAATCCTATTTCCATTAGAGTCAAGACAAGTTATATAGTACTGGCTTGCGTTTCTGTGATATTTGGTCAAATCAGAGCCGTACAATGTGGATATTACCTGAACATCAGCATCACAGCTTGCATCTGCACAGGAGCATCTGATTGAATAGTTTCCCGCACCCAAATTGATGTTCATTGAAGCAATACCTTCAGAATTTGTTGTTCTTTTGTAATCCTTTCCGTTTATCGTGAATGATACCTGAAGACCGGGAATCAACCTACCATTTCCGTTGACAACTGAAACAATGAGCTTTTCAGGTCCTCCGACATACTTGGTGAGATTCTGTGCAGTCAAAGTGTAATCGGTATTTCCGTCAACAGTCAAAACCCCCGGCTTAACCTTAACATTGCCTAAATCGGCAGAAGCTGTGACATCATATACCCCTTCAGCCAGACTGCATATGTAATATAAACCTTTTGATTCATCATCATACCATAAATTTTCTGTTGTAGTTTGTCGGGTATCCCTGTTTGTGAATTTCACTTCAATTGAATTGAACCATCTGAAAAATACAGTATTTCCTTTATCGTCAATGAACTGGCATAGCTCTATTTTTGAGCTTGGCGCAACAACACTGTTGGCAAATACAAGATTTAAATCGAATTTGACATCAGAAGGATCTCCTAAAATTTCAATATCATATCTGTTGTTTGCATTCATTATATTATTTTTCAGTGTTGTTTCAGGTCCAACACTAACAAAAAAGCCATCTGTATTGGAGTTGAAATTACAGTTGGTAATGCTTTTCGCATCAGCTATGACAGCATCATTTCCGACAGCATTGTTTGTGAAATCACAATGGTCAATGTCGAGATGCATATATCCCCTGATTGCAGCACCCAAACCCTCATTCAAATCAGTGAGGGAGTTTTCAACGAAATTACAATTTTTTATCTCAAATTTCAAATCTGATTCATCTTCAGATCCCATGAAAGATACGGCACCGCCCATTGCAGCCTTATTCTTTTCGAAATAACAATTGGAGATGACCGCTGATGAATAAGGATAACCTGTTACAGTCAGTGCATCTATTGCTCCGCCTGCATCAGCTGAATTGCCTATGAATCTTGATTGGGCAATATTGCATGCATACATATTTTCAATGAAAACTGCACCGCCTGATGAACCTAAACCTGTAGCATGATTGTCTTCAAAGACGCAATTGTTTATATTTCCACCATCCAACCATATTGCTCCTCCTTCAGTAGTTGCATGGTTGCTCTGGAAATTGCAATAGTTAATGTTTGCAACCTCGCCATAAATTGCACCTCCTTCACAGTCAGGAGCAATATTGTTAATGAAGTTGCAGTAGTTGAAGTTACATGTGGATTCAATCGCATGACAGGAGACTGCTGCGCCTCCAGGAACCCAATATCCGTTTATATAACCGGTTGTGTATCCGTTGATGAAATTAATGTTGTTGAAATTGTATGTCTTATACATATTCGTGTCTATAATGAGTATTGGGGACTTTCCGATTCCGTCAAGCGTGTGTCCGTTTCCGTTTATTGTAATTGATTTTGTAATTGTTATTCCTAAAGTTGACGATCCGGAATAGGCGTAATCCTTATCCAGACTTATTGTTGAACCTTCTCTTGCCTGATTGATTTTAGTTTGAAGTTCCGTGAACGTTCCGGGATTTGCGCTTAATTCAGCCTCATCACTTATTTCCAACGTTTCATTAATATCATCGCTTGCAGATACTGCAGACATTGTAATGATGAAAAGCAATAAGCTCAAAAGTAGTATTTTTTTCATTGTTATCCTCTTATTTTTTAAAAAAAAATGCTGTTAAAATTAATTAACAGCATCAAATATTGTTTATTGTGGTTTGTAAGTATCAGCAATCTCTTTAAGTGCCTGTAAATCATCACCTTGGATGCTGACAAGTTTGCTTCCGTCATGGTAAGCTAAGATGTAGCCTGAAATGGTGGAATTGTCATCATCGTCTGATGTTACTGTGCTTAAATCTATGATTGTCCAGTTTCCGTATTCTCCACCTAATGTAGCTCCGTCATTGTTAACCCAGTTACGTGCATATTCTGTTGCTGAATCAACAAGCATTGAACCTGTGGAAATATCCACAAAGAAGCTCATGTCATCAGTACTTACTATGTATGAGTTTACACTGTATCCGTCTTCACTGGAAGTAAAGTTAACTATTGAAGCGTTGGCCGCAAAGTCAAGGGTGAATCCGTCAAAGGTATAAGTTTCATTAACCGCTTCAGGTTCACCGCCCAAAAAGTCAAAAATTCCTGCACTTACAACGTTGAGGCAACTAATTACTGCCACAAGAACAATAAGTAGAGCCAATATTTTTTTCATATCCATATTAAATCACCATATCTATATTTAGAAAAACAGTTTTTAAAATACGTGACGGCTATTAAAGGTTCATATGCGGAAGGTTTACTGGAAAAAAGAAAATTATTACAGACAGAATATGCCTTTCGTTTCATTTTAGGCAACATGACCTGCAGGGCTTTGAACATGTTCTCAATGGAATACATGGAAAGCCTGTAATTTGCAAATAGAATTCCATTCATTTTTAAACCTCACAAACACATAATAATACATTTATGAACATTTACATATATAATTTACTAAATTAATTGTTCATTTTTAACAAATCCAAATATTGATAATGTTTAGTTTAGCATTTGAAAAATAATGTTAAATTCAATGCTAAATCAGCAATCTGCGAATCTCTTCGGCAAGCCTGTCCTCAAACTGCTTTTCACTGGGTGCGATGTTTTTGTAAAACTCCCTTTCAATTGTAATTATCCGGGGCTCTATTTTAACGTAGAGACCGTCGCCCAAAATGTCGCTGATGAGAAAAACTGCCTCTTTGATATAATCGCGGTGTATTCGGGTTAACGAATCATCACTCAATATGAAATCCAGTATGATTTTGATGGATATGATGTCAACCAGTTCAATGTTCGGGTATTTGAGATATTTCAGCTCGCCTACAAGCTTATCGAGAAGGACCTTAAAGTATGGTGATGGCTCCAGTCTCAGCAGCTGACTGATGTAGAAATCTATTATCCTAACACAACCTTTCAAACAGCAAAGCGGTGACTATGCAGTCAGGATCAATCAGCGGCAGCATTATTTCCTGTTTTTCCTTGAATTCTTCAATAATCTCATCGAACATTTCTAAAACCTCCAGTTGATACTATGCAGTTTTGAATATAAATAAAATGTCCGAGAGCATCTGAACAGTATTAGAGCCAGAAGAAGAAATATCTGCTGGTGGGCCTGTTTGATTTTTGGTACTGTTCGTATTCTATTTCAGCCTCTTCCTGAGCCAGCTGGTCTTTATAATCGTTTAGGGCGTTGTTGAGACGGTCTGCAAACTCATCTGTTGACATCGTCTGGGCAGGAGTTTGTCCGATCAGTTTCGTGATGTCGTCATTGACATAGGTGTCATTAAAGCATACCAGAAAAATGTTGTCTCCCGTTGCAAAATACACCGTCGTGTAGTTTCTTGATTCGTATGTCTTATAGATTACAACTGCGTCATGGCCTTCAATGTTGGTATATTCTGCGGAATTTGCGTTGACTATATCGTCGCCATAGTTGATTTTGAGGTTTTTGTCATAATCCAGAGACAATATTCTGAATGTAAGTCCGCTTTGATATAGATATGATGACTCCTTAAGGGTGCCGTGCTCATACTGTTGAGGTATTTCAAAGTCAACCCCCTTTATTGTTACATTTTCGGCTCCTGCCATTGGAATAATTAAAAGAAGAATCAATGATATTAAAAGAATTGTTTTCATTCTCGCCACTTAAATCACCTTGTCTATATTATGGGAAAAAGAGATATATAAACATATATTATACACAAGGTTTGGAGGATGGTGAGCTATTCACCATCGTCTTCAAAAAAAGAATTTTCGATTTCAGCCTCATCGCAGTGCTTTTTGACCTTGGCCAATATGGCAACAACGTCCTCTTCAGCCAGATCATTGCTGAAGTAGTATACCACAGGTATTATGTCATTTGAAGCATTAATTTCGAGATAATTCGCTTCAGGCATGACAACGCTCTTGGTATTGTAAAGCTCGATATCAGCTATTATTTCATCTGCGCCTTCAGCCGCCTTGATTTGTGAGTTTTCATATTTCTCTTCCAGTGATGAAATGATTTCGTCATCTGTCATTTTGATAGGTTCAAGATCCAAGTCGTTGAGCTTTTCTTTAAATAATTTTGCATTGTGTAGTTTTTCCTGGATTTCTGCTAATTGCTGTTCCAACTGCTTTTCATCTTCCAGAAGAGAGTTGATGAAAGCTTCGCTTCCATTGTTGAAGTTTTCATATAACTCCAGAACCTCACGTGCGCTTAAGATAGAATTGTTTTTGAAAAATTCCTTGGTGTGCGCTTTCACGCGAATGCTGAGAGGTTTGAGTTTTTCCTTTTTAGTTTTGACTTCTTCTTCGAAGGGCATGAACTCACGTCCTAACTTGTGAAGTGATTCGATTCTTTCACGAAACATTTCTTCAAATTCTTCACGGGTCAGTTCATCCGGGAATTTAAATTCAAATTCACCAGGTCTGTAAGATCCTCCGAATTTTTCATTACCAAATCTGAATTCTTTTGGGTCTTTATCATTCATATATAAAACTCCTTTAAGTTTACATTTTTCAAATTTGTGTACACAATTAAATGTAGGAGTTCATAGTATATAAATGTTTGTATTCATTTTTAAAAAAAGTATACGAAAATGAGTCAGTTAAATTTTGATGAAAAATAGTTAAAATCAATGTCTACAACATGATTGAACATGCTGAGACCATTAGACATTGATTAAATTTCATTTATTAAAACTTTTAGAATTTGGTATCCAAATTCCAGTAAATATTATGTACCAGACAATATATAAAAATTGTGATTCATTTTTAAAAAAAGTATACGAAAATGAGTCAGTTAAATTTTGATGAAAAATAGTTAAAATCAATGTCTACAACATGATTGAACATGCTGAGACAATTAGACATTGATTCAAATTCGTTTATTAAACTTTTAGAATTTAGTATCCAAATGGATTTAAACTCTAATTGATATTATGCATTAAATATTATATAAACATTATTGTTTTAAATTTTTAAATTGTAGAAAGTGTCTATTATAACTCAACAAACCCAAACATAACAGATTAATGTTATCGATAAACAATAATTATAATATTTGATGATTTCTACAATTTAAAGGAGAAATCAGTTATGGCATGAATTAATTATATGTAATCCATATGATGTAGAATACCAAACACCATGTGATGATGGTATATATGAGCATTCCAATCCAAAATTTTTTTTGGATACTCATAAGGATTCCTCCAACTTAAATAAACGAATTTGCCAAAAGTTAGATATTTTAAATATCAATATTGGCAATATTATTTTGTCTTGAATAATATCACCTCCTTTTGGATCAAGAGTTTGATTAATTATAGTATTTAATTTTATATTATAAATAGTTTATTTGTTCTATTATCAAGTAAATATTATACTCATGAGGTAAAAAAGATATTTATGTCTTTAAATTAAATTTAAGATAAAAAAATAAATTTTTATAACAAATAATTACATATTATGACTATTTATTAAATTCGTTATCTTGATAAATATTACAAATTATGAATAAGTATTATAATTCATTTTTAAAAAAAAGTATACGAAAATGAGTCAGTACAGCTGCAACTCATTTTCCAAAGCCTTGGCTTCCTGACGGTTTTTCTCCTGTTCTTCAGCAGGAGACAAATCATAAGGCCTTGTAAAGAACAAATCAATGTCATTAATCACTTCACAGATTGCCATATGGACAAGCTCCTTTAAGGCCAGTGACTTTTGGATATCTGTCATGTCGTCCTGTGAATATATCCTTTCATGGTCTTTATTGTAATCGTCAGTGATTTTTTTCTCGTTTAACTGGGCTTCAAGAGTGTCCCTGTCATACTTTTCGTCGCTTAAAATCAAGAAATTGATAAGTGACTCCTTCTCCTCGGCGTAATCCTGGCCTGGATTTGCTATGACGTTTCTGAAATACATGTTGACGGACTGGAAAATGTCTCTTGCCTCACGCCCATCCATCAGATCTCCTGAAATGATATCGAAAGCTGATGAAATGTAGTAGCTTCCGTTTTTGAATCTGGTTTTAAAGGCCAGTTCTATTTCCTCATCGCCCACATACTGTATCAGTTCAATATCCTGCTGGTTTTCAAATGTCTCCTTTGTCAGCTCATCATTTTTAAGCTTGTAATTTGAACCCGGACTTTTGAGCGTATTGTTAATCTCTTCGATAAAGTCCAGTGTAATCGGTGTAAAATTGCTTTCGCTCATTTATAATCTCCCCTTAATATTATTATGTAATCATCCGGTTATGAACTTTTTCCTTTGGGTTTGGATGAAATTGTCAACTTCCAGCCTGATGTCTTCCAGTGTGATTGCGGGTCTGAGCTCAGAAAGGGCGTTGAGGACTATCAGAACCCCTATTGCCTCCGCCATGTAAATATCCTTAAATCTTAATGACTGGTATGAAATCAGGAAATTGCCGTTCGGATGCTGGTCGATTTTGAAATTGGGATTGATGAAGTTAAGGTCACGCACAAGCTTTGATCCTTCAGTTAAATCCTCAAAGGTCAGCTCCTTTTTATAATCATCAAGAAAATCGAAATGAACGTCGTACTTGGAGCTTTCAAAATACTTGTCCACAAGCAGATAGGCCACAAAAACCTCCATATCCGAAATCTGATATTTGATATTGTTCAAAATGAATTCCATCTAAACCACTACAACATCCGATGAATGTGACTCTCCGTATACATCATCACCCCTGAAATCGGAGTTTACGGTATATGACCCGTCAGTCAGTGTCAGATTGATGCTGGCGGTTCCGTTGCTGTCCGTTTTCAATGTGTATGTATTGTCATTGATGGCGACCGTTATGAACCTGTCGGCCAGGGCGTTTCCGGATTCATCTGTAAGCTGTACTGAAAAGGTATCCCAATATTCAAACTGTGAAGATGAAATCATGTTGAGTGAGGTGGCGACCTTCGTGTCATTGGATGAAAGCATGAATCCTGAAAATACAACCAGAAATATGCACAACAGGGCAACGCCAATCCATTTGACGGGATATGTCTTTTCAAAGCCTGACCTTCTGATATAGTTTCCGCATTTCGAACAAAAGAGCGAATCGTCATTTATGATTTCGCCGCAGTTTTTACATTTTCGAGCCATATTGATAATATTAGTTTTCCACTGTTAAAAAGCTATTGCACAAAAAGGTTACCAAAACCTTAAATAATGAATCTGTCAATTGAAGAGTATGATTTACAGATGCTTGATATGTGGACACATCCACAATGAGGAATCAACGGGAATTAAGCTCGGCGAAGTGAAGCGATGTCCCGTTTGCGGAAATGAAATCGCGAATTTTGTTGAAGCAGCAGGATCTGCGAATATTATTGAAGAAATGGCAATATCCGGCAAAAGCATAATCTCATCAATGGCAACCGACGTTGAAATGCCTGGCTGGGATGATATTCTGATTTTGGGATGCAACCTCAATCCCTTTCCCCTTGAAATGGACTGTGAAGTAAATGCACGGACAGTTATCGGCAGGAATGCCTTAAAGCCCATGGTAATTGAAACTCCAATAATCATAAGCCACATGTCCTATGGAGCACTTTCAAGGGAAGCTAAAATCGCCCTTGCAAAGGCAAGCTCATGTGCCCGGACTGCTCAGGGAAGCGGCGAAGGCGGAATATTGGCTGAGGAGATGGAAAATACATATAAATACATATTTGAATATGTTCCCAACAGGTACAGCGTAAATGACAGGAATCTGGTAAAAAGCGATGCGATTGAAATCAAGTTCGGCCAGTCAACAAAGCCCGGTCTTGGAGGCCAGCTTGAAGCGGCAAAGGTAACTTCCGAGATTGCAAAAATCAGGGGGATGAGAGAAGGCAGGGACATTCACTCTCCAGCAAGAATTCCTGGAGTTGGCTCAAAAGATGATTTGAAATCACTTGTAAGTGAACTTCGCGAAAAATCCCATGGGAGACCAATTGGAGTGAAGCTCTCTGCAGGAAGAATAGAAAGCGATTTGGAATATGTGATTTATTCAGGAGCTGATTTTGTAACAATAGACGGACGGGGAGGTTCCACAGCAGCAAGCCCCAGGATAATAAGGGATTCAACGAGTCTTGCGACAATATATGCTCTTGCACGTGCAAGGAAATACTTAGATAAAAATAAAAGTGACATTGACCTGATTATAACCGGAGGACTGAGAATATCCTCTGATTTTGCAAAGGCACTGGCCATGGGAGCGGATGCGGTTGCAGTTGGAACCTCGGCGCTGATGGCTCTCGGATGCAGACAGTACAGAATCTGTCATACCGGACAATGTCCTATGGGCATTACAACACAGGATGCAAATCTTAGAAAAAGACTTGACATTGAAAAGGCTTCAAAAAGGGTTGAAAACTATCTTAAAGTATCAGCAGAGGAACTTAAAACCTTTGCAATAATTACAGGACATAGTGATGTTCATGACATGAATACTGATGATCTGGTTACTGTTAACTCAGAAATATCTGATTATACCAGTATCAGACATGCATGAATTACCATTTCAATCCTTTTGACCCTCTTTTTTTAATTTCAACACTGTCATAGGGCAGTTTTACTTTAATTAATGAAACAATATCTTTTTCTTCAATCTTTTTGGATGATGGCTTTTTTCAATTTCCATTCTAATCCTCCAGGTCATTATCCAATTCCAGATATATTTCTCTTTTCAAAGCTTCTTTTAAACCTTTTTTATAATCCCCGATACATACTTTTTTATAAGCATTTTCATAAGCTATTCTATAACCTATCTTAAATCCTTCTTTACAAGCCTTTTCAAAGCCTTTATTATAACCTACCTTAAAACCTTCTTCATATACTCCACTGCGAATTACCTTATCATATATTTCATCATTGGACATCTGTGAACACCTTACTCAATCATATTCACTGTCAACATTACATCAAACATATGGTCATGATTTTCATGTTCAATTAATGGTGACAGTTGATATTTTTAGTTGTTTTTTACTTTGTTTTACAGACCTATATATCTTTTTTTACATTAACGAAAAAGTAGTTAATGGTAAAAATATGACATCCCCATCCCTTTTTATAAGATTTGTTGTTGATGAAATGATTATTCCATAATCACAGCCATATTTGTTCATTGTTTTTTTGACCTGACTTTTGTCCTTGTTGCCTATGCCTACCTCAACAGCCACTTTCTTTCCTTCAAAGGTGGTTATAATAAAGTCTGACATTCCTTTTCCTGTCGGTGCGAAGATGCCATGTGGCTTTGAAATCGTGTTTTTCAATCTGAAAAATGTGGATGCAACATAGGTTTCAGCAAGAACACCAAGATAGTCCCTATTGTTGGGATTATGCTTTCCAAGAGTGAAATTGATGCTTGCATTGAGTGTGGGTGATAAGAAATAATACTTGCTTGGGCTTCTTATCATTTTAGATGCGCCTCCGTAAGGCTTTATATGGAAAATCAGATGAGTCTTTTCCAGAATATTCAGCAGTTCTGTTATGTTTGATCTTGAAGAGCCTATATCCTTTGACAGATTGTTGACAGACAGGCCTCCAGGCTTTTGTGTTGCCATGAATGACAATATGTTGAATATAATCTGTTTCGTATTCCCGTTGTATGCCTTGTAATGCCTTACGTCATTTTCAACTACCCTTTTTATGAGTTCAAAAATCTTTCTATGGGCATTAATTTCATTCAGGTTCAAAGATAATGGAAAGCCACCGTATGACAGGAAGTATTCAACTTCTTTCATCAAAGGCTTTTTTAAAACAGAAGCTGATGTTAATAAGTCTGTTTCTTTTTTTGATGCATTTTCAATATTACCAGATAAGAATAAATCAATCAAATCAGATGAAATATTGATATCGGCAATCCCATATTTCAGGTAAAGATATTCCTGAAAGTTCATTGGATATATCCTCTCAAACAAGGTTCTTCTGACTGAATTAAGATTAATCTCTAAATCCAATGCGTTTGATCCTGTAAAAATCATGAAAACCTTCTTTGACTGGTCATATATTGCCTTTCCAGTCTTTGACCAGTTTTCATCTTCCTGAGCCTCATCTACCAAAAGAAAAATCTCCTCATCCAATGTCGCAAGATACCTGTGGTGTATATCTTCAACAAAGATATCAACCAGATTCGAAAGGTCTGATTTTTTGAATGATTTCAGCTGGTCGAGAGAAAGGTATAATATTCTGTTTTTGTCAATTCCCTTTTCAATCAGATATTCATATGCCTGAAAGATCAGTGTGCTTTTTCCGGTTCCTCTTAGTCCCTGCATTATCATGAATCTGTTTTCTCTATATCCTTCTAAAAAATCATCCAGACTGTTTTTTATGTTGATAAAGGCATTGCGGTATAGAAATTTTTCATCGTCATTTTTTAGAAATTCATCGGCGATGTATGGTGTCGTGTTAATCTGTTTTATTATATAAGTTAAATAATCTTCTCTTGAATTCATGTTTCTCACCTTTCTTCTTATGTATTCATTTGACTACAAGTCATATATAAATACTTGTACTGAAAATAGTACAAGGAATATATAAAGCCTTGTACTCATAATACTACAAGTAAAGGAAAAAAGGTCAGATTATGCAGTCGTCCATAAGGCAAAATCCTTCCTCGTGAGCCAAATCGTTTGAAATGTTTGACTCATACAAGGAATCCTTGACAATGACCCATGGAAGATTAAGCTCTTTGACCTTCTTTTCCAAAGAATAAAGTTCTGAATCTGTAATTTCAGTTTCCTCAAATTTGTAAAGCCAATATGATTTTTTCGAATATGTTTTTCTGTGATAAACGTTTAAAACACCGCTTCTCATTATAATCACCTAAGTATAATTATGAACTTTGATATTTAAGGCGATTGTGCGAGAGCGTGTGAACACTAATATTTCAAAATATGTCATCAACATAACAAAAGGATTGTGGAGCCCGGAAATTATCCAAAGTGCCGACATCAATAGGATGGGTGAATATATTTAAATTATCAATCCTGATTGCAAAACCTGTGTCTTTTCCTTTGAAATAATCAAAAAATGATTCTTTTGAAATGCCCGCAGCATCCGAATAATTATTCCACAGGTTATTTGGGGTATCTTCAACATAACCTGTAAATTCAAAATAGCCTACAATCTTTTTTTCGGGAGCGGTTGAATAAATATAAATCTTTTCGACTTTTTTTCGAAAGATGCTTCGTCTGAATTCATATTTCTTCTCATATGACATTATCTTTTCGACAAACTCGGGTTTGATGGATATTAACAGGTTCATTATAATCAATTTTAGTTAAGCCGGATTAATAATTTTTTGGGTCAATCCTAAAACTATTTATCCGAATTAGATTAGGCTTTCGAGTACTTTTGTTTGTTAAGAATTTGTTAAGAGTATGCTAGAGATGTGTTAAGAGTATGTTAGGAGTATGTTATGAGTTTGTTACGGGTGTGTTAGGGGTGTGTTATGCCTGCCTTTATTATTAAAAAGTTGTGTTAAAAAAATTATCCGAACCCTGTAAATTAGTCTGTTAAATTCCGTTGAATAAAATAACAATTTATTTAAAACCGAGACTGTGTATTTCACCGGTTCTTATATCAACAGTTCTCATATAACCGTCTTCATATTCCTGTTTTACAGTATACTGATCAATGAAATATCTGTTCGTTTCAGGATATGGGTCATTGGACGGAGGCAGATTGTTGATGTCATATGGAGTGGCTGAAGACCTGGAAGTGTTTGAAGAAACGCTGGGCGCAGCTTTTTGTGTAACAGTCAATTTCTGCTGAGTGCTATTTTCGCCGAATTTATCATTTCCGCTGTAAATGACATTGACATTATACTCTCCTTTCGCCAAATCCAAACCGATTATGGATTCGCCATTTGAATTTGTTCGGGCAATCTTTTCCATGACCGCATTGCCTGCCGAATCAGTCACAGTAATATTAACCGCTTCGTTTGAAAGCGGAGTGTTATTCAAATCGGTCAGTAGGACAGATAACTGTCCGCCCTCATTCTGCTCGCTTGCGCTTGTGATTGTAATTTTAACGGGATGGCTTGCATTTGCAGGGTTTAATAATGTAACTCCAATTGCGGCTGCAAGAACAAGAAGTATTACAAGCAGTATTATGATTATGTTATTATATTCCATTTTTAATCGCTCCTGATAGTATATAGGGTGCTAGAAAATTAGTGTCATTAAATAGAATGTAGCTTCCTTAATTTTAATAGTTAGACCACAATACTCTATGAATCTGTATGGGGTCTATGAATTATTTTTTAATTAAAAAATAGGGTAATGTATAACCATAAAATTTAATAACTATGGGTTACAAATATTTATTTGGTGAATAAAATGCAACCAGGATTAAATTATGATAAACATGACCCTAGATTTATTTTATTGGGCAAAGTATTTAAATTTATCGAGAACGAAAAAGTAAAAGACGTATTTAACCGTAATGGAGTTAAAAATAGAAATACATTTGTAATTTACCTTAAAATATTTTTTATGCACATATTTTTTTAATTATAATATTTCTGATGTGGTTAATGAGTTAAATAGGTCATCTAAGCTCAGAAAATTTACGGGAATTTCAGATGTTCCTACTGAATCTCAAGTTTATGAGTATTTTAGCAGGTATGAGCCAGAAATATATTGTAATATTGTTAATTCTATTCTTAGAAAGTTTTATATTCCTAGAAAAACACGAAAAGATACTTATATTGTTGATGCAACACCTGTAGAATGTGATATTAACATTTTAAGCAAGTACATCACAAAAGAACATTTGAAAAAATTAAGATTGAAATTCGGTTATTCAAACTCTAAAGGATATTTTATTGGATATAAAGTCACAATAGTATTAGAAAAGACCACAAGAACTCCTATTTCAATTTTAATTCATCCTGGAGCACCAAATGATTCCAAAATTTTTGACGAAGTTTTAAAAGAACTCAAAAGAAGACGCCTAATCAAACCAAAAGACATATTATACTTCGACCGAGGCTACTTCTCATATGAAAACTATAAAATTGGAATTAACAAATACAAAATAATCCCAGTAATATTTCCAAAAGAAATATTCAATATAAACAAATTCCAAGACCAAATGTCCTACTCACTAATGATCTACAAGAATAAAAACAAAATCGAAGAAAATAAAAAACTAACAAACCACCTCCAACGCCTATTACTAATAAAACTAGAGAATTGGAAAGAATACAAACCAGTAAGAGGAATAATAGAAGATTTCTTCAAAGCAGCCAAAGGAGCATTCGGATTAGGCAAATTCCACAGCTTCACAGACAAATCCATGTACAAAAACATTTACCTAGCCCTATTATTAACTGCAATAGTCGTACAAACAGGATTTAAAACAAAAACACAACTACAACAACTAGCAGAAGGAAGAATAGAATTTCAACCACCAAAAAATAAAAACACAAAAAACAAGAAAGACAACAAACAAAACAACGAAAATACCAAAACCCCAAACAAAACTGGACAACAACAACTAAAAATCAAACTAAAAAAAGCATTTAAAACGCTAGATTCATTCTGAAAAATCTAGCACCCTATATGATATTAATCCAATGTGGGCTCATTATGCTGATAACCACAAAGGAGTATGTATTGAATATAACTTTTGGGAGGATAAACTTTTAAGAGATATCTGTTTTCCGGTTTATTATGTAGATAAAGCATATAATAATAATAACATATGTCGAAAGATATTAAAAGACTTTAAAGCAAAAAATAGATTAATTTCACAATTATTTTTGAAAAAAGGTAAATCTTGGAATTATGAAAAAGAATGGCGAATCGTAATCCCAAATAATCTTAAATCAGACCAACTTAATTTTAAATGGAAAAATCGAAAAAGATATTTAGAATTCTTAAAACCAAAATCTATTTATTTAGGATATAACATTAATACTGATGATAAAATATATATGAAAGCAATAGGTAGAGATTATGAATAAAAATTTATCAAATGATTAAAGATGATTACGGATATAATTTAAAAGCAAAACTCATTTAAATACAAGTAATGAATAAATTTGAAAATGTAATATTATTCATTGAAATAAAAGAGTGAATA
>NZ_JAZUMY010000099.1:0-19278 GCF_045603845.1 Methanobrevibacter sp. | reverse complement strand
TTGGCATAACAATACTTGCATCCATGAAGGCATGTGTTATATGCTCCAATATCCCTTCCAAATATGCAATCACATTCACGTATCCTGTATTTTCCTTTAGGAATTTTTAAATTATTTCCAATAGCTTTCTCAATGACATTTTGTGTCATGCATCCGCTTGAGTCAAATCCGAATTGGTCAAGAAGACTACCTTCAACACAGGTTTTCATTTTTATCCCATATTCATTGGCTATTTTTGAGAATTTTTCACCAATTTCCATTCTTTCGTCAGTCGTTACCTCATTAACTTCGGGAAAATTCCTTAAAACTTTTTTATACAAATCTATAAAGCTGATTGTGCAGTCATCAGTATAACCGGAAAGTTCTGATGCCATCTCTTCAAACCGATTAATATGAAAGTCCAGAGAATATTTTTCAGTAATGAAAATCGAATCATATCTCCAGGATATGGAATTGACTCCTAAAGTTTCAGACAGCTCCTTGAACGATTTAATTACCTTTTTAAAATCAGGAACGTTTCTTTCAATGTCTTTTCCATAGGGCGTTATCGTTACAAACCAGAATTGTTTAAAATCATTTAATCTATCAATATTTTTAAGCAACGGCTTTGGATTTTTCGTGCAGAAGCACAGACAGTCTATTATTTTTGAATCCAAAGGATACTTGTAGATATCATCATTATATGGATTTCTAGTACAGACAAATCCTTCATCAATCCTATTTAAGAACCAATTACTAAAAAAAGCAGGGATATCTGTTCTTGAACCGGTATTGAGTATCATAAAAAAAATAAGTGAAAAGAGATTTATAAATCTCTTCCGAAAATATGTACTGCTGCAGTTCCTCCGGTACCGCCAATATTATGAGTCATACCGATTTCTGCACCATCAACCTGACGTCCGCCAGCTTCTCCTCTCAATTGCCATACGATTTCAGCGGCCTGAGCAATACCGGTTGCTCCGAGAGGGTGTCCACGAGCTTTTAGACCACCTGAAGAGTTGATTGGGAAGTCACCATCAATTTCAGTTTGGCCTTCTTCAATAGCTATTCCACCTTTACCCTTTTCGGCAAATCCTAAGTCCTCTACAGCTAAAAGTCCGTTAATTGAGAAACAGTCGTGAACTTCAGTAACATCAATGTCCTTTACGGTAACTCCAGCCATTTCATATGCTTTTCTGGAGGCTACTTTAGTTGATTCAATGGTTGTTATGTCTTTTCTGTCATGTAATGTTAATGTTCCTGAAGCCTGAGCGGAAGCCTTTACGTAAATTGGAGTGTCAGTGTATTTTTTAGCGTCTTCAGCAGGCACCATAACAACAGCGGCAGCTCCGTCTGATACAGGAGAACAGTCGAGTAATGTTAACGGGTCTGCAACCATGGTTGAGTTTATAACTTTATCCACACTGATTTCAAATGGGAACTGTGCGTTAGGGTTTTTGGATGCGTTTTTATGGTTGACTACGGAAAATTGAGCCAGCTGTTCACGTGTGGTACCGTATTCATGCATGTGCCTTTTTGCAATCATTGCATATAATGATGGAAATGTAGCGCCTTGCTGTGCTTCCCATTCCTGATCTGATGCTGTTGCGATAGCCGGAGTAGCATCAACCACATCAGTCATCTTTTCAACACCTGCAGAAATTACGACATCATGAAAACCTGATGCGACTGCCATGATTCCCTGCCTTAAAGCCAGTCCTCCTGATGCACAAGCAGCTTCAACTCTTGTGGTTGGGACAGGATTAAGACCTACATGGTCTGAAATAAGTGCTGCAATGTGTTCCTGTTGTACAAACAATCCTGAGGACATGTTTCCAACAAACATTGCTTCAATATCATTACCGTCAATGTCAGCATCCACCAAAGCCTTTATACCGGCTTCAGCGATTAAATCTCTGAAAGATGAATCCCATAATTCACCGAATTTTGTCTGTGAAACACCTATAATAGCAACGTCTCTCATAATTTAACCTCCCTACATTTTAATTTTACCTTTATATTTAGCGTAAACAGCGTAATCAACATAAGTCTTGTTGGAGATGATATCTTCTGTTTTAGGAGCCAAATCTCTTTTCTTGAGTATTTCATCTGTCACTTCTAAAGTAAATCCGTCACTACCTGCACCTGAACCGTAGGATACGACAAATATCTTATCTCCAGGTTCTGCAACATCCAGAATGTTGGATAATGCAAGAGGTACAGCACCGGAGTATGTATTTCCAATATTTGGAGTTAATAATCCACGGGAGTACTGTTCAGGAGTGAATCCTAATTTCTTGGCAGCCCTTAAATAAAATTTACCATTAGGCTGGTGGAAACAGGCATAATCATAATCTTCAACTTTGGAATCTGTTATTTCAAGTAAGTTTTTAGCTGCACTCAATACATGCTTGAAGTAAGCAGGCTCACCTGTGAAACGTCCGCCGTGGGAAGGATAGTCTTCACCTTCTCTTCTGTAAAAATCAGGAGTGTCTGTTGTAAAACTGTAAGTCTGTTCGATTTCTGCCAATACGTCCTTTTTACCGATGACATAAGCTGCACCACCAGCAGATGCGGTATATTCCAAAGCATCTCCAGGAGCACCCTGTGATGTGTCAGCACCGATAGCCAATCCGTATTCAATCATTCCGCTTTCGACAAGACCCATTGACATCTGGATACCTGCGGTTCCTGCCTTACATGCGAATTCCAAATCAGCTGCTGTCAAATCAGGTGTTGCGCAAACAGCTTCTGCAACAATTGTTGCTGTTGGTTTTACTGCATAAGGATGTGATTCGGAACCAACATAAACAGCACCGATTTTCTGCGGATCAATTTGAGCTCTTGCTAGTGCGTATCTAGCAGCGGTTACTGCAATAGTTGCAGTATCTTCATCAGCAGAAGGAACTGATTTTTCGTTAACGACCAAACCATTAGATAAAGCTACAGGGTCGTCACCCCATACTTTAGCTATTTCTTCTACTTTTATTCTATATGAAGGCACATATGCCCCATATCCTACAATTCCTACCATTAAATCACCGTAAATTTTAAATTTATAGAATAATCATAAAAAAGATTTATAATTAATTAATATATGATTTTAAGTATTATATAAAAGTAACTACAAAAAATAAGAATTTTTAAAAGATAAATGAAAAATTTTGAAAAACACTAATTAATTAACATGCAGCTGCCGGGATTCGAACCCGGGTTGTAGGCTTGGAAGGCCCAAGTAATAACCAGACTATACCACAGCTGCAAAAGTAAAAAGTGCGGCGTCCGGGATTTGAACCCGGGTCTCTAACGTGGCAGGCTAGAGTCTTAACCAGGCTGGACTAACACCGCATAAAATAAACAACAATATTATATTGTATGATAATAATATATAAAGTTTTTGATTTATATACTATCTGAAAGAATTGAATAGTAAAGCCATTTTCAGGCTTTTCTAGCTGTTATGCAAATCCAATCGTTTTCATCATTGATATATGCTTTAAAATCTTTAAAACCTGTTTTTTCAAGAGATTCTTTTAAAACATCCTCAGAATATATTTTCATGTCCAGAAGTTCAACCAGATCATCGTATTTTTCCATTTCACCTTCCCTGTAGACTGCTTCATTACAGAAAAATACAAGACCTCCCTCTTTTAAAACACGATTAACCTCTTTCAGGTCATTGATGAAATCCGGCCAGAAATAAATTGTCTCAAAGCCTGTTGCAATGTCAAATGTATCATCTTCAAAAGGCATTTCAGACACAGAGCCCTGGATGACTTCAACACGACCTTCATCAATAGCTTTCTGATTGAGTTTGGCTGATTTTTCAACACTTACTTCAGAGTAATCGATTCCGACGACTTTTCCTGAAGTAATCTGTTCGGAGAATCTTTCAACATTTCTTCCTCCGCCGCAACCGATATCCAAAATCACATCATCTTCCTTAACGTCAAAATGGCTGACGCCCCAAACGGCCATAGTTTCATGGGATTTGTTCATCCTGTCAAGTATCTGATGGCCCAATTCGCCGACAGGCTTTCTTGCGTTTTTAATCAGTTCCTTATCTTCAATATTGTGGCCAGTATTTACCTTATCATCATCACTCATCAAATCACCTATTTTTTCATACCCTTTCTCGTTTTAATCGCTTGACCTGACTGGAAGTTATTTATTTCAACAGCAGACAGCAATGATTTACCGTAAGCAAGCAGCTTATCTTCCTCATTAACAATCAATACCTCATCACGGGCTCTTATGTTTTCATCACATTCGACGACAAATTTTGAAAATACGCTTTTACCGTCCAAAGCAAAAGGCTCTGAGTCCTTATTGACAACGACACGATTTTGCGGATAAGGCATTGCATTATGCAGCCTTTTAGCACCTTCCTTGGATAAAACCAGATATGAATCAGATGCGCGCATATTGACAATCAGCACTTTTCCGTCATATATATGTCTGATTTTACCTGTCTTTTTACTCTTTTCAATGTTAATGTTTCCTTTAAACAATGCCTCACCGGCACCAACACCAAACTGATAATCGGCAATGGCCTTGATTTTCTTGACATCATCCTTATGATACCTTATTTCATCGGATTCTATTGATTTGTTATACAGACCCACATCCAAATCTCTAATTACTTTTGAATGAATCAATGTCTGATCGTAATTTTCAATGAAATCAGAAAGGAAATTGCTTATGAACTCAAGACTGTCTGCATCACGAATCTTTGGAGCGGCACTCTGATTTAACGGATAAACCTCATCGATTTCAAGAGGAATCAGCCCGAACGGCACATCCAAAACCATGAAATCAGTGTTTTCCGCATCAAATTCATGTTCAGATCCGTAGATATAGAATTCCCCAAGCTTTCCTGAAATGAATTTGGAGTAAGGTTTTCGTGAAGGAGGTAAAACTACCAAATCACGTTTTTTAGGCATTTCAAGAAGTTTCTGCTGATGTCTTAGGACTTCACTGCGGCTCAGTGATTCAGGCCCTGTGTAGAAAAATGCGGACTTTTTGCTTCTAGGATCATACTTTTCCAGATCATCACTGTAATTGGCCAGCTGGCGAACCGCATCCAACAATGCGGGATGAGCTCTGCAGCGCTCTTCAACAAGTTCCATCAGGCTTCCTTCATAAATTGCCTGCCTTATCAATCTCAACTCAGCAAATGAGACGTGCAAATTATGCTGGGCAATCAAGTCCCTTCTCTGTTCTTTAGGCATCGCCCTCAAGTCATCAGGAGTGTATTTTGAGCAGACTTCACAGGAACATGGCATTTCCTGAAGATTTTCAAGCTTGAATGTTCCTCTGGTGGACAGCAGCCTGTCATCCTCGGCATATAATATATAAGCCGCTGAATCAAAAAGGTCACATCCCATTGCAACAGCCAAAGCGAAAATCATCGGATGGCCTGCTCCCATCAAGTGGCGGGCAGTATTGTCCGGCAGATACATGATTGAATTCATTACAACATCAACAAGCTCCTTATAATGATATGATTCCATCAAAGGCACTACCGCACCGATCGGATATAAATCAGCATCCAACTTGGACAGTTCAGATGCGCATTTCTGCCTCAAATCCATGAATGTTGATCCCTGAACCACAGAGTTCAGAAGCATTTCAATATCATTATTCTTTTTGAACTCAACAGCCTCCTTGGCACGTTCAAGAGTAATCTCCAAATCGCTTTCTGCCTTTTCACGTTCAACAAAAGGTGCTGTTGGAATATCAAGGCTCGTTCCGATATCCGTTTTAATCAGTTCCTGGAATTCAATTACTTCCTCGTTTGTAATTTCCACATCACCATATACAGACAGCTGAAATGAACCTGAATCAGTCATCACAGGCCCGTCGAAATTGATTAACTTATGCAAGCCCTCATCGATAGCTTTCTGCTTCAATTCTTCATCCTTATAAATCAGATAAGCATTAGTTATTACAATATCCGCACCGTACTTTTTGACATCAATTGCCTGCTTACGGGGGTGTATTACAGGCATTAATGCGGGTGTTTTAACGTTTCCGTGCTTTGTTTTTAAAACACCAACTCTTCCTCTCATATCTTTAGCTTTTATTTCAAACATTTGATTAACCTTAAAACAATTAGTTAAAATAAAGTTATTTATTAAAAATTATATAAACCTATCTCATTTTTGAAATCAATATTGCTTTGCCTTTGTAATAATGATTTTAAGAGAAAAAAAGAAAAAAAGAAAAGCTAAAAAACAATTTTAGCTTTAATAAGGGATTAATTTTCCTCCACCATTCAAAGTGATGGTGGCACCATTCAACCATGAGTTGGCTGATGACTTGTAATAGATATTATATCCATTACTCTGAATGTTGGATAAACTTGTATCACTGTCAGTGAATGTTGTAAGATATGAATTTCCTGTCAATGACCAGGTTGAATCACTGGAAAGGCTTAAAGACACTGAACTTGCAGTATTGGCAGTGTTTATTGCAGAAGTCAATGCTGATGAAGTCAAGCTCAATATTATAGTACTGATTTTGTCAACATATATATTACCGGTTAAAACCTCATTGACTGCAGTGAATGTTAAGTCCCCACCATTAGAACCGCTTTTTCCCCATTCACCAGTGTTTCCAGACACATTTATTAATATTCCACTACCATAATTGATTGTAGTGTTTTCCAAATAAATATTTGCATCAGTGTTTGTAATGAAGAAAAATGGTGCAGTTTTATATACCGAAGATGCTGGATTTACAGTTAAAACAGAATTCTTTGAAGTGAATGAACCCAATCCGACTGAAGCATCCCCTGACATTGACTGATATATCATTACAGCACAGCAGTCAATACCCTTGGTTGTCCTTCCATACGCATATGAATTGAAGTTACATCCGTCAATGGTAATTGAGTTTTTACCTTCAATAACAGCTATTGATGAAGCTGTTGCACTACCCGTGGAGTCATATACATTAATATTTCCCGTGGAATAGATTGAAGGGGAACCCAAACCATTGGTATTTAAAACTGAATCATATACATACAATGTTCCTTCACCACGGTCTGTTGCAGTAGCGGCACAATGTTGTCCTGAAGTATTGATTGTTACATTATGAGCAATAATGGTTCCGGAATATGTTGCATCAAGACCTCTTGAAGAGTCTTTGCTTGTCGTAATTGTCACGTTTTCAACATAAGCGGTTGAAGATGATCCTGTGACAAAAACGGCATTTGCACCTTTAGCATTTGTGATTATTTCAGCATTTGTGAGATTTAAGAAACTTGCAGAATTAACTAAAACGGCAGCATTCAAACCATAAAAATCACTTGATTCTGTATTTGAAGTGTCTCCACCACTTTTTGTTATGATGGTATTGTCTAAAGTTAAAGAACCTTTATTCGTTACGGTGACAACAGACTTGTCACTGGTTGAAGTGGCATAATTGGTATTTGCCAAACTTGAGGTCTGACCACTGACTGTAATAGGATCGGATGTTTCAACGCTCTGAATTTTAATAGTATTTGCAATGTTTAATCCATTATATGATGAAGTAATAATATAATTTCCCGGCAGTAGATTAATATTTAAACTAGCTACACCCTGAGAGTTAGTGGTTCTTGTATAAAAGACACCATTAATATTGAATGTAATATTTTCACCGGCCAATAGATTACCTTGACTGTCCAAAAGAGTAGCATTGAATTTGGATCCGTCCTTATAAGACATTGATAAGTCCTGAGCTGACAGATAACTCAAGACAGTTATTGTGTTTGAATAAAGCTCTGTGGTTTTAGGATTGGATGCTGTTAGAATATAAGTGCCCGGATTTAGGTTTATATTTAACTTGGCAGTACCGTTCTCATTAGTCTTGCGAGTGTAAAAAACACCATTGATATTGAACGTGACATTGGTGTTGTTTAAAACAGACCCATCACAATCCAGAAATGTTGCATAATACTGGGTGCCATTTCTATAATATTTTATAATATCCTGTCCTGAAATACTGTTCAAAACAGTTATGTTGTTGGAATACATCTGCCCATTGCTGTTTGTAGCCGTTATAATATACTTTCCAGGGTTTAGATTAATATTTAATTTAGCAACCCCTGAAGAATTAGTTTTACGGGTATACATGACACCATTAATATTAAAAGTAATATTTGTGTCCGCAAGCAAATCACCATTCGTATCAAGGAAAGTTGCATAATACTGAGTATCATTTCTGTAAATTTTAACAAGATTATCACCTGAAACGGTAGACAATATCTGAATTAAACCCGTATCCTGAGATATTAAAGTATTATTGACCAGATAATATGCATAATACGTATAATTTCCAGAATTCAGATTAATGTTCATTTTAGCTATTCCAGATGAATTAGTTATTCTTGAATAATTTTTTCCGTTTATATTGAATTTGACACTAACATTTTCTATCGGGTTAGTGTCATTGTCAATGACGTTACAAGTTAACTGATTGTCATTTCCATAATATTTGACTAAATCGTTTGCTATAATTTGACTTTCCGAAGTTGTTCCATCATCAATTGATGTTTCATTAGCTGCACTAACAAAAGAAATTGATGTTATGGAAACTAAAGCAATCATTAGCAATAAAATAAGTTTTTTGTTCATAATAACACCATTAAAAAAAATAAAGAGGAAAAGGTTTAGTGTGAGTAACCTTTAATCCTCATTTGAGGCAATTGATACCTCCATGTTTGAAGTCCAGTAATGACTATTCAAAAAGGCATTTTAACATTTTTGTTTGTAAGTGTGTTTTCTATAATTGGGAGGAAAATTTTCTTTTAAAGGAAAAATACATATTAGGAAAATGGGAATATGTTTAAAATGCCTCTGAATAGTGGGTAAGCCATTTTCCAATAGGGAGATGTTTTTTAGGGAGGAAACATTAACATATCTGTGAATATTAAACTACAAATCCCCATTGGATTGAATTGAATCACCTCATATTTTCATGAAAATTCTCATTTAGGTTTAGATTATGAATGCCGTGACTTTTCGAATTTACTGCTTGTGAAACATTATATAATCCGATCAATTTTGATGTAACTTCGCTAGCTAAATGGGAAATGTGTTTTTCTAAAAGATATGAAGAATCAATTTCCGGATTTTTTAAATGCTTCAATTCGAAATTAGGCAGATTTTTCATTTTTTCACCATGATTTTCATGAAATGTTTGATTTTGTTCGTATAAAGTCTTGTGATTATTTGTTTTATTATAAACATCCTTAAATGGAGTTTGATTGTTATTTAAATGTGAAATGTCATTGTCGTTTTCAACAGACTCATGGCCCACATCAACTGATCTTTCACTAGGAATCTTTAAGTCCGTTGAATGATTTTCCACATTCAAACCCGACTCGCCAGGCTCAGCATCATCAACTGATATTGCCGAAACCTCCGATACTATAGCGAAAGACAGCATAACAATCAAAAACATCAATACAACATTTCGTTTATTATGCGTTTTTTCACCTCACTAAATTAAACTCCAACCTCAAGAATAATTCATGATTTATCATGAATATTTATCAATTGATTTTTCTCAAATCTTTGAAATTTCTCAAGATTGTTAGTAAATATTAATTCATAAGTAGTATATAAATCTTTTTGTTAAAAATAAGCTCAAATTATGTCCAAATTTACAAAAAAAGACATTTTAAGCGAAAAATTAAATGGCTAAAAATCCTTCAAATCCAACATATCAGGACAAATTCGAGTAAACTAAAAATTACATTGAAGTCAACCGCTGAAGTCAAAAATAACAAAATATTACCTAATCCAATCAAATATAACATGTAAAGTCTTTTTTCAATCGAATATTACAAAAAATTACTTATTTATATTCAAATTCAATTAAAAATACTTATTTATTTTAAAAAAGCATTCAAAATCGAAAAGCTTTTTAAAAAGGATTTGGTAAAATTAAAGCAATTTAAAAACTATTCGAAAGCCAAAAGCAATAATTCAAGCAAATAACATTTGACTAATCTTGAGAAAATTCATTTATAATGACAAATCAGATTAAAAAATAAGCAACATATTGCTTAATTTATCAAAATTCCATTTATTTGAAGTTATTTAAGCAAAATTAAAGCTGAAAATCGAGAAAAAAATTTATTCAAATTAAAATAATTAAAATTGAATTTAAGAGTTTACAATTACTTAAATTTAAAAAATAGAAATAATGAATAAATAATACATTAAATTAGGTTACTGAGATAATTTATATTTGCAATGAAAGTATAAAAATCAAAATTAATTTTAAAATTGCCAAATAATGAAATAAGAATGTATGAATCCCTATAGGAAAAATTAAGAAAAATTGATTATTTCAACATTTTTTATCAAAATTCATCATTCGCCATTAATGATTTTAACTTCACGATATGTTTCATACAATCCATAAATCCATAAAATGAATATTACAACTCCCAGAATAAATCCAAATGCATAAATCGATATGATATTCAATATTACAGCAGCTGCAAAGATGCTGACTCCTTTCTTTACATCACCCACATATGCAATGCCGAGACCTGCAAGGAAAAATGAAATAAGCAATGCGATTGACATGTTCTTTTGCGCCATGACACACCTCGTTAAATTAAGTTATATAATAATCTTTAAAATTACTTTATATAAATTTTTATAACAAAAATGCTAAAATATAAAATGATACAATGAATTATGAAAACAAGGCCCGCGTAATTAATGATGATATCTTTGATTTGATAAATCAATGTTTTGATGATGAAAGAAGTAGTCGAAATAATGAAAGCAGACTCAATTTTTTTGATACTTATAACAATTACTTTGTTTTAACTGATGATGGATCTTATTCTATTAACTCAAAGGAAATAAACAATAAAATTGAAACATTACATACATCTACAGGTGCAATAAGTGAGGCATTTGAGAAATTTATCAAGCCCATGAAGTTCGACTACACCAAAGACATTGCAATTCTTGACATCTGTGCCGGACTTGGATACAACTCCTCAGCTGCAATCGATGATTTTATGAAAAACTGCGAAGGTTCAAACCTGAAAATTGACATGGTTGAAATCTCCGCTGCAACACTGGCATGCGGTCTTTTGGTGCCTTCACCAATCGAAGCCCATGACATCACGCGAAAAGCCATTGAAAATGAGCTGATCAAACAGAATTACGCCACCTTGGAATTGGAAACGGCTGAAATTCCTGAAAATATTGACATTAATGTTTATATTGAAGATGCAAGACAGACCGTTCAGAATCTGGAGGATAATACCTATGATGCAATATTTCTCGATCCGTTCAGTCAGAACATGGCTCCTGAACTGTTTTCCCTGGATTTATTTAAGGAATTCAGAAGAATAATCAAGGATACAGGCATTGTTGCAACATACACATCAGCGGCTCCTATAAGGGCAGCATTTATTGAAGCGGATTTCTGCATCGGCCTTGGACCGATATTCGGACGAAAACAGGGAGGTACACTTGCAAGCCCCTCACAGGAAATGCTTGACACATCACTTCCAAAAAACGATGAGATAAGAATTGCGCTTTCCGATGTTGGAATTCCATTCAGAGATCCGGGACTGGACAACTCAAGCGAATACATATTGGATAAAAGAACCCAGGAAAGACATGTTAAAAGACATACCGCCAAAATATCCTCTGCCGTCAAAACGCCGATATTTTTAGCACAGGAAATGGATGATGAAAAGCTTAAAAGGCGTGTTGAACGTAATCTGGCCAAAATGAATATACCATCAACAACATCACCGGAAGCGAAATATATTGTTGAAATTGAAAATAACTACAAAGAAAAACAGGATTTGAAAAACAATTCAAGAAACAGAATTTTGGATATGGCTGAAAAATTAAAAAAAGTTAAAAATGGAGATTATGAATAAATCATTTCACCATTTTTCAACATGTAAGCTGCATCTTTTGAGGACAAAACAGATTCTGAGATTATGTTTAATGTGTTACCTCCACCGTAAACATGCTCATTTCCGAAAACACTCCAATCGGCATCACAGTCTGCACAGAAGATATGTCCCTCTGCGCTTCCGCCTTCCTTATTACCCGTTGCCGGGAAAACACCATAGTTTGATGTTTCATCACCTGTCCAGAAAATACTCCAGTAAAGCTCATTGCTTCCGCAATATGGACAGACCCTTTCAAATACGGTCATGTAAAAATTATATCCGTATTCGGACAGTTCACCTGAAGCTGAAGGCCTTCCGATTGCCATGATTGTCAGATTATCCGGTGAAACACCATATTCGGAATAGTATAATGTCTCATTGACTGTAGTGTTTTCATCCACTTCCACAGTTACATTAATAATATTATGAATTACTAATCCATTATTTAAATCTTCGGTGTAGACTTCATGAATTCCATTGTCTAATGTTAATTCAAGACTAGCCATACCATATTCATTAGTCATTGTCTGATATGATTCACCATCGACATTAATGGACACATATCTGCCTGCACCAACAGAACCGTCATCATTAATCATGATAACATTAAAGGAAGTCTCTTTGCTTTCACTGTAAACATTAGATGTTATCATTGTAGGAATAACTGTAATCATGTTTGAAAGCATGTCGTTATTGACAGGGTTGATTGCAGTCAGAATATAGGAACCCGGCAATAAATTGATATTTAGCTTAGCAATACCATTGTCATTGGTTGTTCTTGTATAGAAAACACCGTTGATGTTGAATGATACATTGGTATTGGACAATGCTTTACCGGTGTTATCCAAAAAGCCTGCATAGTAGTGAGTTCCATTTCTGTAAAATTTAATAACATCAGATCCATTGATTGAAGATAAGACCGTGACTAAATTGGAATATGAAAAACCGTTAGGTCCGATTGCTGTTATAATATATTCGCCAGACCTTAAATTGATATTTAATTTAGCAACACCACTTTCATTCGTCTTACGAGAATAGAAAACACCGTTAATATTAAAAGTAACTTCGCTATTGGCCAAAGGATTACCCTGATTATCTAAAAATGTGGCATAGTATTGGGTGTCATTTCTGTACATCTTGACAAGATCATTTCCGGAAATGGTAGGTAAAACTTCAACATCACTGCCCAATTTAAGATTATTGGAATTATAATTGTATGTTGAATAAACAGAATAATTTCCAGGACTTAGATTAATGGCCAAAGATGCTTTTCCATCAACATTGGTTGTTCTGGTATAATTAATTCCGTTAATGTTAATGGTGATTGAAGCGTTTCCTATAGGATTTTCACCCTGCATCAAAGTTACCTGATATCTAGTTCCATTCTTATAATACATCGAAATATCAGTAGTCTCTAAGGAATAATCGTCCTGACTAACTGATTTAATGTCTGATACATACAAAGGAGCGCCCGATGGGGGTTCCTCATCCGCATCACTTGTTTCAATACCATCATTTACAGCAGTTGTGTCAAAAGCTGCAACTGCAGAAATTGATAACATGAAAACAAGAGTTATTAATAATAAATTAATTTTTTTGTTAAACATATATTAACCTCGTTAACATATCATGCAAAATCAAGTTTTGCATCGGTACTATAAACTTATAAAACTTTTCTTATAAAAAGCTTTGTATTTTCAAAAAGGACATAAATAAGGCCAATTAGCCGAAATAAAGCAAAATTAAAAGGAATTGTTTTTTACTTATTTATATGTTGCTTAACTAAACAATCAAAGAATGTTTATTTTTGAATTTAAAAGTCATAAAGTGCTCAATTATAAAATTTCAAATGAAAAAATAACAATGCAATATAGCTTTAAATATGAATAATGTTTAAATCATACATTAAATTATTAAAAAAAATTAGTTAAAAATAAAAATAAAAAGAGAATAACAATGGAATTAATAAACAAACGAATTATTCCACAGTTACACATTTTGCTAAATTTCTTGGTTTGTCAGGGTCAAAACCTTTTTCAATTGTAATATAATATGACAGCAGCTGAAGCGGTACAATGTAAACCAATGGTGCAATAATTTCTGAAACTTCAGGATTGATTGTGAATACTTCAGGAGCCTTTTCGCTCAATTCTTCATCATCAGCCGCACCGAATGCCAATACACGAGCACCACGTGATTTCACTTCTTCCAAGTTGCTCATCGTCTTTTTATGAGATTCTCCAGGAGGTATTACAACAACCACAGGTATTCCTTCATCAATTAAAGCCAGAGGCCCATGCTTGAGTTCTCCCGCAGCATAACCCTCACCATGGATGTATGATATTTCCTTGAGTTTCAATGCTCCTTCAAGAGCTGTCGGATAGGAATATCCCCTTCCAAGATAGAAGAAGTCTTTTGCATAATTGTATCTTTTTGACATTGATTTGATTGATTCAACATCTTCCAGAACCTCATCAATGAAATCCGGCACCTTGTCAAGCTCTTCAAGAAGTTTATCATCTTTTGCCATGAGTGCTGCGAAGAGATATATTGCAGTCAGCTGTGATACATAGGTTTTTGTTGCGGCCACACCGATTTCAGGTCCTGCCTGAGTCTGAATTACGTATTGTGCTCTTCTGGTTATGGATGAGCCTGCAACGTTTACTATTCCCAAGGTTTTTGATGTTTCGTTTGCAACGTCAAGTGCCTTGAGTGAATCTGCAGTTTCACCGGATTGTGATATGAATATTACCAGAGTATTTTCATCCAGCGTTTTTGCTGAAAATTTGAATTCAGAAGCGAGAATAACATCAGTCGGAATTCCTGCAAGAGATTCAAGCAGATATTTCCCTGTAAGTGATGCGTGATATGATGTTCCGCAGGCCACAAAGCATATTCTTGTAATATCGTCCATATCGTTTATGATATTTTCAATGTTTTCCTTTTGGGTTAGGGTGTTTCTGACTGCCGTTGCCTGTTCGTTGATTTCCTTAATCATGAAGTGATCATAGCCTTCCTTTTCAGCCATTTCAGGTGTCCAGTTGATTGTGTCGATTTCCTTGTTAATTTCATTGTCGAACTCATCATGAACAACTACACCATTTTTATCCAAAATGACTATTTCGCCTTTTTCCGGATAAATAATGTCTTTTGCATATTTCAGTATTGCAGGTGAGTCTGAAGCAAGGTAATATCCGTCTTTTCCCAGTCCCACAATCAATGGAGAATCTTTTCTTGTTGCAACAATCTTGTCAGGTTCCCTTGAAGAGATTGCGGCTATCGCATATGCCCCTTCAAGAATTTCAATCGTCTTTCTGACTGCATGCTCCAGGTCAAGCCCTTCATCCATAAATTTTTGAATCAGGTGAGGAATGACCTCCGTATCAGTATCAGATTTGAATACATGGCCTTCAGCAATCAAATCCGCCTTGATTTTAGAATTGTTCTCAATAATACCGTTATGAACAACAGCTATTGTATTTTCCTCATCCAATTGAGGGTGAGCATTCAGTTTGGAAGGATCACCATGAGTAGCCCATCTTACATGAGCAATACCGAAATTTCCCGGCATGTCAGGCAAATTCAACTTCTGATTAACTTCATCAATCTTACCCTTATCCTTCTTGATGTGGATGCTGCCGTCATAGGTAGCCAATCCGATTGAATCATAGCCCCTATATTCTAGCTTTGAGATACAATCAAAAAGGATAGGAGCAGCATTACCATCATTTTCCTTTAATATGCAACCAACAATACCACACATATTAACACCAATTAATAATTATAAATGTCTTCATATAGCTTTACAACTTCACCTATGATTAAAATCGCAGGAGTTTTTATTTCCTTTTCAGAAATGTTTTCCAGAGTTCCAAATATTACGTTTTCATCAGGCAATGTTCCGCTTTCTATTACACAAACGGGAGTGTTTTTATCACGATATTTCATTATCTCGGCAGTGTTCTCCTTGATGTTTCCGATTCCCATCAGAATAACCAGCGTGTCTGCCGTATAATCCCAATGAACCTGGCTTTCTGCTTTTGTAGGGTCTTCATGACCTGTCACAATAGTAACGGAAGTTGCAACAGCCCTATGGGTTACAGGTAGTCCTAAAGAAGTAGGTGCGCCGATTGCTGAAGTTACTCCAGGAATAACCTCAAATTTGATATCATATTCCATTAAAGCCAATATCTCTTCTCCGCCACGGCCGAACACAAAAGGATCTCCTCCTTTCAGCCTGACAACATTTTCATGCTTCAAAGCCTGTTCAATAATTAGTTCATTGATTTGATCCTGTGTCTTATAGTGTTCACCGGCCTTTTTGCCTACATAAATCTTTTCTGCATCTTCAGGCGCGTGAGCCAATATTTCCTCATTGGCAAGATAATCATATAAAACTACATCCGCTTTGTTCAATGCTTTAACAGCCTTAAGAGTTATTAAATCTGCGTCTCCAGGTCCTGCACCAATTAAATAAACTACCATCTAAATCACTTTTTATCTATAAAAATCCTTTAAAGAAATTCAAACCGTCCGTGGAGCCCAAAATCTCTTCACAAGCCCTTTCAGGGTGAGGCATCATTGCACATACAAGTCCTGATTCATCGCAAACGCTTGTGATTGCTTCCATTGAACCGTTAGGATTTCTGTCTTTAAACTGCAATACGATTTGGTCCTGATCTTTTAAAAGATCAATGTCTTCTGTGTAAAATCTGCCTTCTGCATGAGCAATAGGTATTTTAACAGTTTGTCCTTTTTTGAAATCTTTTGTAAAAGGAGTTCTTGTATTAGAAACTTTCAAATCAACCCATTCGCAGTTGAATTTAGGATTTTCATTGGTAATGAAAACACCGGGAACAAGTCCTATTTCACCTAAAATTTGAGCTCCATTACAGATTCCCAAAACAGGTTTTTCCTCTTTAACCAACGCCTTGATTCCATCAATTACCGGCGTGATTGATGCCATTGCACCAGCTCTCAAGTAATCCCCATATGAAAATCCGCCGGGAATTACGACACCGTCAAAGTCAGTCAAGTCGTCATTGCTCCACCAAACGTATTCGGCTTCAAGGCCAACCAGTTCGATAGCGCGGGCCACATCCCTATCACAGTTAGTTCCAGGAAATCTAATTACTCCGATTTTCACTTAAACCACCTTATTTACCGCAAGCCGTATTTTGTGGAATTACATTAATCTTATAATTGTGAATTACAGGATTACAGAGCAATCTTTCACACATGTCTACAACATTTTCACGAATGACTTCCCTGTCTTCGCCTTCCATCTGGAATTTGATAATGTCTACAGTCTTGGCGTTTTTGACTTCATATCCAAGCAAAGCCAAAGACCTTTCGATTGTTGTAGCTTCAGGGTTTAACATACCGTCTTTTAAAGAGATTTTCACTTCAATATCAAATAACATTTTAAATCACCTTTTCATCATCAGGAATAATTCTATTATAAACTTCAACATAGGCATCCATCACTTCGGAGTCCTTACCTTTTCTAAAGAGTTCCTTATCAAGCATTTCCAAGGTTTCAGCATCCCACAATCTGCATCCGTCAGGAGAAATCTCATCACCCAAAAGGATTTTACCATCCTTGTCCTTACCGAATTCAACCTTATAGTCAACCAATATGATTCCTGCGTCTGCAAAGAATTTGATTAGGATATCGTTGATTTTCAAAGCCTTTTCTCTCAGCAAATCAATTTCTTCCTGTGTAGCGATACCCAATGCCTTGATTATGGAATCGTTAAGCATAGGATCGTGATATTCATCCGCCTTAAAGTCCATCTGTACAATCGGAGGATCCAATTTAGTGCCGTCCTCAATCGGATATTTACGGACCAGACTTCCTGTAGCTATATTTCTGACAATTACTTCAATAGGAATCATGTCGAGCTTTTTAGCCAACATTACGTTTTCTTCAGGCAAATCAATGAACTGTGTTTCAACACCGTTTTCCTCCAAAACCTTAAAGATTTTAGCTGAAATAACTGCATTATATGAACCTTTCTTATCCATAACCTCTTTACGTTCACCATCGCCTGCAGTCATATCATCACGAAACTCAATAATGACTTCATCGTCATTATCTGTTGTGAATACACTTTTTACTTTACCAGAATTAATTAACTCTTTTTTCTCCATGATATCAACAAATAAATTTTTAGATTATTATACAATAGTTTTTGTTTAAAATGCTATATAATACTATTTAAAAATAGATTTTAAAATTAAAAAGAGTGCGAAAATCACTCAAAAAATATACGTTTAAAAGTAAAACTATTGGATATAGAAAAATAATTCTTATTTATTTCCTCATGTCTTTAACGAATTATAATCCTGTTCAATAATTAAAAATAATCATATTTTCCTTTCACTTTGTTAAATTAAAACTCCTCAATTTGAGATACACCATCATAACAATCTTCATCAAAGGTTATGAAATCTAAAAGAAAGTCCTTTTTTAAATTAAAATCATGAGCATCCAAAATAATATCATCATCGGGATGATGAACATTAAGAGAATTTAATTTCTTTTTTAAATCAATATATTTTTCAACCCTATTATTGGTTAACAATATATTGTGTTCCCATTCATATTTTTTAGAATAAACTAAACTTTTTAAATCATTTAAACAATTTTGAATTGCTTGAATAAAATAAGTATAATCTGGAAATCGTTCATTAACATAATTATCCCAAAATGGAATTAAAGAACTTAAAATTTGATTACGTCTTTTATTAGGGGCATAATTTTTAATGACATATTTTTTTAAATCATTGAATGTGAAATTATGAAAATTATCAGGTTTTAATTTTTTAGCCAAATCCTTAAAAAATTTAACTAAAATTTTCCTTTTATTCTCAAATACTGTTTTACATTCATTTTTAACAAATTTTGACCAAAAAATATTTTTATATTCCTTAAAAACAGCAATTGATTTATTGTTTAGTGGATCAATAGAAAACATATATGCAATAGAAACATTAGTGTATACAAAAGAATTCATTTAAATCCCTCACTATCTATTTTAATAATGAATTAGATATTTCAGACAATGCTTCCTCATTATAATTTTGACTAGGTTGATAAATTTTAGTATAAAATAATTGTTCAACATCAATCAATTCTGAAGAAAATTCTTTATATTTATGATTATAATCTTCATTAGAAAAATCTTTTTTAAATTGAACAAGATCATAAAAAGAGTTTAATAAATTTCTTACTATTGAAATATGATGTAATAAAGACTTATTATCTAAAATATAAAATGCAATATCTTTAATAGATGAAAAATCATAATATTCCTCTTCAAAGAAATCAAGATTATACAAAATATTTTCAGTATTATTAAATGAAT
>NZ_JAZUMY010000098.1:0-7004 GCF_045603845.1 Methanobrevibacter sp. | reverse complement strand
GGTTCAAGAGATGAGCAAATCGGTAAACCTTACTGTTCCAGAGTATGTTGTATGTACTCCATGAAAAACGCTCAATTATGTATTGACCACGAACCTGACACTGAAGTAACCTGTTACTACATGGATATCCGTTCATTCGGTAAAGGATACGAAGAGTTCTACAAAACTTCCCAAGAAAAATACGGAATTGAATTCGTTAGAGGTAGACCTGCACAAATCTTCGAAAATGATGATTTAACCTTAACTATCAGAGCAGAAGACACTTTACTCGGTAAAGTAACTGAATACACTTACGATATGGTTGTTTTAAGTGTCGGTCTTGAACACTCTGCTGGTTCAGACGAACTCAGACAAATCTTAGGTGTTTCCAAATCCGCAGACGGATTCTACATGGAAGCTCACCCTAAACTCAGACCTGTTGACACATTAACTGACGGTGTTTACATTGCTGGTGTAGCTCAAGGTCCTAAAGATATTCCTGACTCCGTAGCACAAGGTTCCGCTGCAGCATCCAGAGCAGCTATCCCAATGGCTAAAGGTCAAGTAGAAATCGAACCTATCGTCGCACGTACTGATGAAGGTATTTGTGGTGCTTGTGAAGTTTGTGTTGAATTATGTCCATTTGGTGCTATTTCAATTGTTGGTGACTCAGGTTCCAACCACGCTGAAATTAACACTGCATTATGTAAAGGATGCGGTACCTGTGTAGGTGCATGTCCATCCGGTGCTATGGATCAACAACACTTCAAAACCGATCAAATTATGGCACAAATCAGTGCTGCTCTTGAAGACATAGGAAAATAGATTTAGAGATTTTTAATCTCTATTTCTTTTTTTACTTTTTTTTAACACTTTTTTTACTGCATTTTTCAGGATATTAAAGTATTAATACTCATTTCAACATAACTATTGTTATTAATCAAATGGGTACAAATCATGAAAAATAATCCTAAAATACTTCTTTATATACTAATGCTTTCTTCATTGGGCATTAACACTCCATTAAGTATTATTGGCATTATTTCTGAAATTTCTCAATATTTTAATACTTCAATTGCAATATCCGGACTATATGTCAGTTCATTCACTTTCACTATTGCGATATGCGGACTATTTGTACCTACATTATTTTCCAGGTTTGAGAGAAAGAAAACATTCCTTTCAATATTGTCTGTTTTTGCTCTAGCCAATTTTGTTATAATCTTTACAGATAATATTTTCATCGCTTCATTTTTCAGAATACTGTCTGCGGTTTTCTATCCTGCATTCATTTCAATCGCCCTGACAGTCTGTGAGGAAATTGCTCCTGAAGGAGAAAAACAGGATTATATCACTAAAATACTGCTTGGAATATCTGTGGGAAGTATTGTGGGCTTGCCAATAACGACAGCCTTAGGAACAATATTCGGTTATCAGGTAGCAATGTTCTGGATTTTTTCAATCAATTTTTTAACGCTGATTCTCATAGTGTTATTTTTCCCTAAGATTTCTGGTAAAGCTACAAGCTATAAAATGTCTTTTTCATCTTTAAAGTCAGAAGAATTCATTTTATCATCAGTCGGAATTGTAATGATGCCTATTGGTGCAAGCATAGTCTATAACTATCTTCCATATTTCCTCCAGACGGTCAGCCATATCTATACCTATAAGCTGAGCATTTTCCTGTTTGTCTATGGAGTATTTTCCATTTTTGGAACATGGCTGGGAGGAAAGCTGATATCAATGAAAGATAAGTTGACATTAATTGTTTTCCAGATTGTCTGTGCTTCGGTTTTTGTTGCATTGTACTTTTCAGTCGATTATATAGTCATAGTATTAACCTTAATTTTAATTTTTGGAATATTGGATGGTATGGGATACAATCTGATTCAATATATCGAAACTTCAGTACTCTCAGATAATCTTGAGCTTGCAAACGGCATATTTTTAAGTATTTTAAACGGCGGGATAGCTTTAGGTATTGCAATCGGAGGATTTCTCGTTGACGGTTTTGGAGTAATGTCCATATTTCCGGCAGGTACAATATTTTTACTTTTGGCATTCATTCTGCTTTTTTATGTAATCTACATTTTGAAAATCAATTTGAAATATAGTTAAAAATAACACTTATTTTCATAAGTATTATATTTGATTATCAATATAAATTAAAACATAATTTTTAATTTAATTTTAGGTGTAGTAAATGACTAATTATCATGACGAAATTTTAAAATTTGAAGAAATTGCAAAAGAACATACTCAATATATGAGAAACAGTATTAATTTGATTGCTTCTGAAAATGTAACCAGTGTAGAAGTTACTGAAGCTTTAGCAACTGATTTTGCTCACAGATACGCTGAAGGTCAGGCATTCCAAAGATTTTATGAAGGATGTCAGTTCGTTGACCAGGTCGAAGACATGACCAAAAAACTTTCATGCAAAGTTTATGACTGTGACTATGCTAACGTTCAGCCTGTTTCAGGTGTAACCGCAAATCTAGCAGCATTCTTTGGATTTGCAAAACCTGGTGAAAAAGTAATGGCTTTGGAAGTACCTTCCGGAGGACACATTTCCCACGCAGATGTAAGTGCAGCAGGTATCCGTGGATTAAAAACCGTATTCCACCCATTAAACAAAGATATCATGAACATAGACATCGATGCAATGAACAAGAAAATCCTCGAAGAAAAACCAAAAATAGTATTGTTCGGAGGAAGCTTATTCTTATTCCCTCATCCTGTAAAAGAAGCTCGTGAAGCAGCTGATGAAGTCGGAGCAACTATCATGTACGATGGAGCTCACGTATTAGGTCTTATTGCCGGAGGCCAATTCCAGCAACCTCTTAAAGAAGGAGCAGATGTAATGATGGGAAGTACCCACAAAACATTCCCTGGTCCACAGGGAGGAATCATCCTTTCACACAAGGAAAATGAAGAGTTAATTGACAATGCAGTATTCCCTGGTGTTGTAAGTAACCACCATTTACACCACTTGCTCGGATTAGGTATTGCAACCGCTGAAATGCTTGAATTCGGTGAAGCTTACGCAAAACAGACCATTAAAAATGCTCAGGCATTAGGTCAGGCAATGTATGAATTAGGATTTGACGTATTATGTGAAGAACAGGGATTCACCCAATCACACCAAATTGCAGTTGACTTAAGTTCCATCCGCTCAGCATCAGATATTGCCCGTGAATTGGCTGACAATAACGTTATCTTAAATAAAAATCTCCTGCCTGGTGATGACAGAGACAATTCTGATGACCCATCAGGTATCAGAATCGGTACTCAGGAAATTACCAGAAGAGGTTTAAAAGAAAAAGAAATGTCTGAAGTTGCTGAATTCATCAAACGTGTCGCAGTCGACAAGGAAGACATTGCTGATGAAGTTGCTGAATTCATGAATCAATATGTAACTTTAGATTATGCATTTTCAGATAAGGACGCTTATCAATATCATAAATTATAGATACCATGAGAATAGGGTTTGCTTTTACTGGAGCAGGTCATTTACTAAACGAATCTGTTCAAGTTGCTGAAAAACTGGCTCGAGACCATGAAGTAACCATATTTCTTTCTGGTGCTGCGGAAGAAGTATTGAAAATGTATGGTCTTTACGAAAGGGTTACCAGACTGACTGGCGGCAAATACAGAGAGCTTGCTACAGATTCCAACCAAAAGTTTTCATATCCGATAACAGGCAGACTCTCTCTGGGTAAATATGATTTACTGATAGTATCACCTGCAACTGCAAATACGGTTTCCAAAATCGTTTATGGTATTGCTGATACTTTAGTGACGAATGCTGTTGCACAGGCGGGTAAGGGCGCTGTTAAGACATTCATGGTTCCTGTTGATATCCATCCTGGACCGATTGACACTGTTCTTCCATCCAAAATGGAAACCGCTAAATGTCAAAAGTGTGATGAATGTGTTGCGGCTCTTGTTTGTCCTGAAGGAGCGATTATTCCTCATGATGAGATTGATTTGACAAAATGTGTCGGATGCGGACAATGCAGAAATTCCTGTCCATATGATGCTATTTCAGAAGGAAAAATCATCACAATCTACATGAGAGGCATCGATATTGAAAATACAAAGAGATTATCTGAAATTGATGATATTCAGATATTCGAACATCCTGAAGATGTTTTGGAGTTTATATAAACTCAATTTTTTCTCCTTTTTTTAAATCTAGAAAATTTTCTTTAGTTTCAAGAATATATTTAGCTTTTTTTGACGCTTTGTAGAATTTCCATGGTTTCAATGTGGTCTTATCAATAATAACTTTATTTTCATCCAAAAAATAAGCATCAATTGTAAATCTCATAAAACAGGTATGGATGCTTGATCCGTATTTTAAAATGAATAACAATCCGTAATCAATGTCTTTTTTAAACATCAATCCGCGTAATCTTTTTAAATAACTGTCTGCATATTTTATCTTAATCATGGATTATAGCTTTTATGGAGCTTTGTAATAAATTTAACTTATTTTTAAAAGCAATATTGCTCTGAGAAGGTTATTCTAATTTGTCTTCAATGTCTCCACTTATCAAATCTTTTAAGGCGTTTTTGAATTCTTCTGTCGTTAATGCACCGGGAATTGCCAGAGTTTCATCACCTTTTTCAATGAAATAAAATGGGACAGAATTAACACTATTTAGTCTAGCATCCTCTTCATCAATCTGGACTTCGACTTGATATTTATCGCTTTCAAGCATTTCTTCGATTTCTTTTTCATTTAAACCTTCGGATGTTCCTATTTCAATTAAAACTTCTTTATCTGATAATGTTTTTCTTTCACACAGAAAAGCCCTGGACAGTTTTTCACAAATATTTTCAACTAATTCATCATCCATTTTGCTTGAAGCTAGCTTCACTAATCTGTGAGCATTTCTTGAAGATGTTATTTTACTGTTGGAATAATCATAATTTAAGCCTTCCTGCCTTCCGATTTCATCAATTTCTTTAAGCTCATCTATAGCTACAAACTCTGGAATGCCATATTTTCTTGCATAATGGTTTTTCATTGGTGTAGCTATTTCATCACTTTCTTCCGGTTCAACTTCGAAAGCTTTCATTTCCATTTTAATATCTAAATTCAATTCGTTTATAGCCTTTTTAAGTCTTGTGTTACCTATATAGCAATAAGGGCAGTTGAAGTCGCTCCAATATATGATTTTCATATTATATAGTTTGTTAGTTTTATTATTAAAATTAATTTTGATTTGATTTTTTAAAAAATATTTTAATTTAAAATCGTGTATTGCTAATTTTAGAAAGTTATATATTTATTTTTTAATATAATATAATATAATTAATTGTTATTTCGGTGATTTAAATTAAATTGAAAATTATTTTAATTTTAATTTTTTTATTATTACTTTTTAATATATCGGAAAGTTATGCTGCTTCTGAAAATAATAGTACCGATGTATTAATGATTAATATTGATAATGAGTATGACTTGGAGGATGAACTTGGTTATAATGGAGGTAATAATTTACCTATTGATACATATTTCAATTCTTCTAATCTTGTTAAGTATTATGGTGGAAGCCAACGTTTTTCTGTTTCTTTATTGGATTCAAATGGTAACAGTTTATCTAATAAAAATATTAATTTTACAATAAATGGTGTATCATATACTCGTATCACAGATGCAAATGGTATTGCTTCACTTGCAATTAATTTAAATACAGGAAACTACACAATTGCTTCTTTTTTCTATGGGGATAATAATTACAAACCAAGTTATGCAATTAATTGGGTTTTTGTCAATTCGACTATTTATGCTAATGATTTAGTTAAAATTTATCACAATTCTTCTCAATATTATTCTCTTTTTTTCTCAGTAAATGGTATAGCTTTAGCTAACACGGATGTTACTTTCAATATTAATGGTGTAATCTATACGCGCACGACAAATGCTACTGGGTGGGCTAAGTTAAATATTAATTTATATCCTGGTGAATATATAATTACTGCTACCAATCCCGTTAGCGGGCAATTATATTCAAATCTAGTCACTGTTTTACCTTCTTTATATGCTGATGATTTATATATGGGTTATCGTGATGGTAGTCGATTTGAATGTGTTGTCTTAGATAATTTGGGAAATCCATATCCTTATCAAAATGTTACTTTCAATATTAATGGAGTTTTTTATACTCGAACAAGTAATATTTATGGTGTTGCAGGATTAAATATTAATTTAAGTCCTGGGGATTATATTATTACGTCACAATATAATGATTTGCATATCTCAAATACGATTTATATTACATCAGGTAGTGTTAGTCATAAAACATATTATATAGATGCTAGTAATTACACAACAAATTATTCTTCACCAAATTCATATTTTATTGCTAAACTAAAAGATAATGAGGGTAATTATATTTCTCATAAATCGATTTTATTAACTGTGGGCGAATATTCTTATGCTAGTTTGACTGATAATAATGGTGAAGCAAAATGGTTAATAGATTGGAATGTTGGTTCGTATAATGTAAATCTTTTATTTAAATCTTATAATAATGTTGTATATTCTATAAATAATGTCATTGTAGTAAATAGATCTAATTTATTCTTTACTAATAATTCAATTCTATCTAGATATTATGATGAAAATGATAATACTTTTCATTATTCAGTTCGTGTTTGTGATTATTTCAATAAATCAATAAGTGATTTATCTATTCGTTTTAATATTGGAAATAATGTTTTTTATAATTTAACCAATAATGATGGTATTGCCTTTTGTTCATTTAATCTAGATATTGGGAAATATCCATTAAACGTATCATTTGAAGGAAACAATAATTATAATCCTTCTTTTTCAGTTCAAAATATTTATATGATGAGTCCTGTTTTTGTTGATAATAATTTATATTTTTTTAATGAGTCTAATGTAACTATTAAAATTATTTCTAATTTTAGTAACTTTTATTATAGTTTTGATAATATTTCTTGGAATAATGCTTTTGATAATTTGTCTGTTATTTTTATGAATGGCG
>NZ_JAZUMY010000097.1:0-14192 GCF_045603845.1 Methanobrevibacter sp. | reverse complement strand
GGTTGAATTACCATTATAATTGTCATCACCAAGATAAGTAACAGTCACATCATAATCGCCAACAGCAAAATCACTGATAACAGCAACAGCACTACCATTGACAATTTCAGCATAAACATGCAAATCACCGATATCAATTAAAACATCACCAGTAGCATCACCAGCAACAGTCACATTAATAATCTCATCTTCACCTATTTTAATATCAGAAACATTTAAAGCAATATTAGTGTCTTTCTTATGAACAACGAATGTTGAAGTTGCATTGCACAATTCAAACTCATCATTACCCATGAAGAATGCAGAAACCTGATAATTACGTGCAGTTAAATTGGAAACAGTGAAATTAACCTTACCATCAACAAGATCACGTGTATAAGCCAAACCACCAATAGTCACATAAACAGGACCATTAATACCAGCAGTAGCATTCACATAAACCGTAATATCCTCACCAACAGTAATATCAGCAACACTTACATTAATTTCGGAAGCTTTTTTACCGTTTACAGTGATATTTGTAGTGTTTGTAATTGGATAATAATTATTGTCTCCAGCATAGGATGCAGTGATGTTATATTCACCGACAGGTAAATCACGTACAGTGAGATTACCTTTTCCTTCATATACGAATGTAGTGTAATTTTCATTTCCTACTTTAACTCTTATAATATCAGTGATATTTGATGCCAAAGTGAAATCAATGAACAAATCATGGCCTACAATAATGTCTGACACATCAATTACCAGATCAGTTGATAATTTTGAAACTGTGAAATAGACTGTTGTGGAATTGGTATTGAAGAAATCATCACCCAAATAGGTAACAATTACTGTGTAGTTTCCATCAGTCAGATAACTGACAGTCAAATTCGTTTTTCCATTTTCAAGATATTTATGGTAAACAGTTCCATTCAAATCAATTAATACTTCACCGGATGCTGTATCGTTTAATGTAATGTTAATGACCTCAGACAAGTCTTTGGTAATGTTTTCAACTTCAACATCTACAGTTGTATTAATCTTAATCACACTGAAAGATGCAGTGAATTCCTTATAAGAATATAAATCATCTTCATAAGGAACAAGAATATTATAATCTCCTTCAGGCAGTAATGGAAGAGTTAACGTTGCCTTATTGGTTGTTGAATTGATTTCAGCAATATAATCGTCATCTCCGACAAATACAATAAAACTGCTTGAAGTCACATTTTCAGGTAATGTGAAAGTAATGACGTTATTTTCAACAACAGTGATTAACTCTTTTAAATCAATCAAGATTTCATAGTCATCAATCTTATCAACTTCAACAAGAATCAGATTAGAGTTTGCACTTGTATGATTGTCATCACCAATGTAATCGGCTTTAATGAAAATATCACCAGGCATTACATCAATGACCAGATTGGCTTTGTTGTCTTTAATTTCACGACTATAAGGAACATTATCCACATAAATTGTAATGTTTCCGGTTGCATTTTCTGTAATTCCAACAGTAATAGTAATTGTTCTGTTCTCAACGCTGACTGAAGGATTTAAAACAGTTCTGATTTGAGCAACATTGAATGTTGTGGAATTTGATTTGAATAAATATTTGTCATCTGTGAAATTGACTACAACATTGTAATTGCCGACAGCCAACTTAGGCACATTCAGTTTTGCAACACCATCTTTAATTTCAGCCTTTTTGATTTCGCTGTTATTGACAGTAATATTGACATATCCTTTTGCATCACTTGGGAGATTTACAATAATTACTGCATCTTCACCTACAATAATATCCTCGACTGTTACATTTATCAAATAATTACCTGTTTGAGGTAGGGTAATTGGTTTATTTGTAGCATTTTCCAAGTATTTTCCATCACCATCATAACTTGCATATACAGTATAGGTATCAGGATAAAGACTGCTGACATCCAATGTAGCCTTACCGTTTACAATAGTCACATTTCTGTTGATATCACCGACTTTTATGGTAACGTTTCCTGTAGCATCATCCGGAACGCTTACAACAACAGTAGTATCATTTATAAATTCAATAGCTATTGTGGAATTGACTTTTCTTACAGTGAATGTTTTTGTTAGGTTTTTGCTTTCGTATTTATCATAACCTTGATATAAAACAGTGATATTGTAGGTTCCTGCAGCCAAATTCCTGATGTTAAAGGTAACATTTCCATTTATAATAGCTTGGGAGTATCTGTTTGAACTGAAGTTACCGAATATTAAAACATCATCTGTTGCATCGCTCGGAAGAGTGACATTGACTATTTCAGTTTGGCCAACATTGATATCAGATACATTAAAGTCGAAATCATAGTCGTCCACTTTGATTACAGTAACGTTTAATGTTAAACTGGCTGCATTATATCTGTCATCCCCACTGTATGAGATTGCAGGTGAATATGACTGTGCTAAAGGATAACCGTCAATGATGACATTAGCGGAACCGTTTACTAAAGGCACAGTGTATGAAACAATACGGCTGACAATTGTGATTGTTCCTGTAGCGTCTTCAGGCAATTGTACCTTAAATGTAACTTTTTCTTCAACATGAACTGTTTTATTGTATTGAGGAGTTACATCCACATCCAATTTTGAAATAACGACAGTTCCTGTTTGTGTTTTTTGAACGTATTTTCCAGGTTCTTCAAATGAAACGAGATATGGGAAGTTACCATAATATGGAGCAGTTACATTAACAACAGCAACACCATTTTTAACCTCTCCTTTGAAATCAGTTACAAATATACGAACATTAACCTCTCCAGTAGCATTGGTTGGCAATTCCACCCTGAATGTAATGTTGTCTCTTACGTAATTCGGATCGCTGACCGTTACATTGAATAAATAATCGTTAATTGATAACACTTCAAAGTTTGAATATTTAATGTCTGATTCATATTTGGAGTCATTATCCAAGGCAACGGAAAGAACGTACTGTCCTTCAGCCAATCCAGTTACATTAAACCATCCTGTACCGTTAACTACAGTAACAGATTTATTGATATAATCAGTATTGTCGATTGTAATTGTAACATTTCCTGTTATATCTTTTGGTAAAGTAATTTTAATGTGTTCTTCGCTTCCAACATAGATGTTTTCAGGAGTTACGTCAAATACATATGAATCAATCTTGACAACAGTCACTTCAATGACTTTTGTTGCATTGTGATATTTGTTGTCTCCTGAGAAGAATACTGTTGTGTTGTAAATTCCTTCAGGTAAATTTGGAATAACAACACGGGCTGTACCATTTGTAACATTTGCAGTATAGTTTGTATTGTTTATGCTTACAGTAACAGTTACATTACCTGATGCATCAGTAGGCAACTGAATGTCAATAGTCAAGTTTTCACCGACTACAGGTTCGTTTGCCACTACATCAAATTTATATGATGATATCTTGGATACATGCACATCCTCATGTTTGGAAGAGGCTTCAAATTTAGTATTTCCCAGATAATCAACTGTAATCGCATAAACTCCTTCTTCCAATCCAATAATCGGATGATTGATCGTACCGTTTACTATGGATGCAATTACAGGAGTTCTGTTTTCAACAGTGATTCTGACAAGATCAGTGTCGTTTGCTTCAGGTATGCTGATTACCAGATAAGCAATGTCTCCAACGTGTATATCATTAACAGATATATTGAATTCATAATCAAATGTTTTATTACTATTTAAAGTAATGTTTTTAGAAGCAGGTTCATATTTGTAATTACCGCTGTAATCGATTTTTACAGGATATTGAACACCTGCTGACAAACCATCGACAGTCAAATTGGCTTTACCTGCTTTCACTTCAATATCTGTGTGTGTTACGCCATTGATTGTAATGTTTACATATCCATCAGCATCATCAGGAAGCTCTACGGTAATATTTGCATGAGTAGCATTAGCCGTACCGTTAGGAGTGAAATCATAATTTGCAATTTTTCTTACATAGAAATCCTCGAATACCCTGTGGCATGGTTCGTATTTATTGTCTCCGCTGTAAGTAGCGTCTATAGTGTGTCTTCCAACAGGCAAGTCAGAAATATTGATGGATCCAGTACCGTTTTTAAGTTTTATCACATAAGTTGAACCGTTAATGATTAATGTAACGTTTCCTGTAGTGTCATCTTCAAAAGTAACCTTGATTGTCGCATTTTCACCTACATAAATGCTTTCGGTTTCCAGCATTGAATTATAATTATGGATTCTGCTTACAGTCAAGACATGCTCTTTTACATCTGGCAGATATTTCCTGTCGCCTGTGTAAGTTACATTGAATGCGTATTCATGCCATACCAATCCAATTATATTGAATAATGCCTCACCATTGGTTATCTTTTCAGTGTAATCAGTGCCGTTGATTGTAATTGTAATATTTCCTGTTGCATCGCTTTCAAGAGTTACTTTAATGATTGCATCATCATCAACATAAATTGTATGGTTATAAATCACGTTAATTGTTGGAGATACCCTTTCCAAATCAACAGTGAATGTTCTGTTTGAAGGTCCGTATTTAGTGTCGTTTTCCAGATAGACTGTACCGTTATATGCACCTCCATTAAGACCAGGAATCATTACTGTATCCTTACCTTTACTTATATGGGCAGTGTAGTTGGAGCCGTTGATTTCAACGACAACATCTCCATCAACATCAGTTGGAAGAGAAATACTGACATATACATTCAAATCACTGTCTGTTGTTGCAGATACATTAAAGTCAAATGCATAAATGTAGTATACGAAAAATGAAGATGTATTTGTGGCTGTATTATATACCGGACCTTCTGCATATTCTGCAGTTACATTATATACTCCTCTGGAAAGACCTGAGATTACAAACTTAGCTACAGTGTTGTTTGCATATGCATAATACTTGGTTCCATTAATATCCAGAAGCACAAGACCTTTTGCATCACTAGGTAAAATGACAGAAATAGTCTCATTTTCACCAACTGGGATAGGGGCAGTTTGTACAATAATGGTCATATTCTTTTTAATCACATTAAATGAAGCACTGTTATTAGCTTCATAATACTTATTGTCACCCAAGTAATGTGCTCTTACACTAATGTTACCTGCAGTTAAGTTATTAACATATAATGTAATTGATGATTTGTTAACATACTTATATTCATTATCACCGACATCAACATATACTGTTCCTGTAATATCACTAGGCAGATTAACTTTAATAGTAGCTATTTCACCCACTTTAATATCACTGACTGTAATATTAATTTGTGGAGTATGTTTATATACTGAAAAAGTAGTCTGATTATATGAACTGTAGAAGTATGAATCACCATTATAAATAGCATAAGCAGTATAATTATTACCTGATAAGCCTGCTAAATTTAACTGTGCAGTACTGTTTACTAAAGTAAGAATATACATCTTATTATTTACGAATACATATACAGTACCAGTAGTACCATTTGTAACATTTATATCAATAGTAGTTATATTACCATAATATACATTATTTGCAACAATATCTAAAGTAGAATTACGTAGTTCAACCTTGATTTCTACTTCAGCAGTAACAGTCTGATTATAATCCATAAATGATGCGACAACATCATATGTATTAGGTGCCATATTATATAAAGTCAATACAGCAGTACCATTAGTAAGAGTTACATTATAATGAATGTCATTAATAGCTAAATCAACTGTACCATTATATGTAGTGTTTACTATAATAGTAGTGAATACAACCTTCTCACCATAATTTGTCTGGTTTACAGTAAGGTTAATTATTAAATATAATATACCTCCAGGCATCACATTAAGATTTGACAGGCCGGTTCCAGTATAGCCATCTGCTGAAACATTATGATAACCGATAGCAATATTGTTAACTGTTGAAACATAGTGGGTCTTATTGAATGTTGTGTTTAACCTTTGAGATTCGAAAACATTGACCAAGTCTTTGTTCAGTTTAATATAGTTACCGTTATCGTCTTCAACTGATGTATATATCACTGCAGTATTTTTATCTGAAATGATAGTGTCGTTATTCAATGTAATTATATATGTATCTGAAGTAATGGTTCCGTTATTATAAATCAAATTGCTGAAAGTGTTAGAAGTGAAACTTGCAATACCCTCATTGAATACTGAATAACCATCACTAGAAGTTGAAGTCTGTGTGTTTGAATCCAAAGTAACTGAAGCGTGCTGGCAAATGAAAATAGTATCGTTTCCGATGAATCTGGATTCTGAAACTCTACCATTTGTACCGTGCCATTGAAGTGATTTTCCCGTTGAATCTGTGTCATCAAAGTTTGAATTTATTAAGTTACCGTTTGTGGATCTCCAGTAAACGGAAGAACCGTTAACCCCATTGTTTGAAATGAAGGTTGAACCTTGAAGCTTACCTGCATCCCCATTCCAATATACAGCTCCACCTATCTGAGCAGTGTTGTTTTTGAAATAGGAGTTGATAACCTCATTATTGGCTGCTGCAACATATATAGCTCCACCTTCAGCGGAAGCGGTGTTATTTTCAAATTTTGAAACTGAAACAGAAGCTCTTCCTTTTGCAAGATATATTCCACCACCGTTGACAGCTGAGTTATTTATGAAATTAGCGCCTGCAATAGCTATCATATTTGGAGTGTTTGAATAAAATCCTCCACCATTGGCAGAAGCTATGTTTTGAGTGAAATTAGTATCTACAACACTGATACTGCTAACATCATTATGGACAAATAATCCTGCACCGTTAGGAGCAGTGTTGTTGAAAAATTCTGAATCGGCTAAAACGGCAACACCTGATCTTGAGAATAATGCTCCACCTGCTTCATCAGCAGTGTTATTAATGAAAGTTACATTTTTCATGTCAAAATCACGGGCTTTTATAGCACCACCCTGGAATACCGCATAGTTATCTACAAATTTGGAATTATATACATTTAAAGCATAAATCTGACCAAAACATAATGCTCCACCATGTATAGCATCATTTGAATAAAATTCAGAATTGTTTACAGTAACGGTTCCAGAATATCTTATAGCTCCACCTTCTGAGTATTCAGCAGAGTTATTTATGAATTTGGTTGAATCAATATTAACTGTAACATATCTGAATACCAAAATCGCTCCACCACCCATTGAACCGGTACCGGTTATAGTGTTTTCCTCAAAAATACAGTCTTTAATGTTAGCAGTATATCCTGGCTGGTTGGAATTGTCGAATTCTATTGCACCACCATACTGTAAAGCCGTATTTCTTCTAAAAGTAGAATCAGTAATATTTATTACTGTACTATCCTGCTGAGCAAAATAGATTGCTCCACCACCTTTACCTGATGCTGTAGCTTCATTTTCTTCAAAAGTACAGTTAATAATATTTAAAGGAATAGCAGAATAAATAGCTCCACCATTAGTAGCATAACCGTTTACAAATTTAATATTTTTAAAGGTTATGTTTGATGAAGTAGCATATAAATAAAATATTCTGGAATTGCCATTTGCATCAATGGTATGTCCCTGACCATCTATAATCAAATCATACCTAGAGTTCAAATAGATTGCGCTATAGATGCTGTAGTCATCATCCAAATAAATCGTAGAACCGTCCGGAGAATTACTAATAAGTCTATTTAAGTCCGTATAGGTTCCGGTTAGTAAGTCATCAGAATCTGATGCTTCCATAACATCATCATCTGATATCATCATAATTTCATTATTTTGGATATCATCAACAGAGATGATATCAATTTCATCTGATATAGCTGTTAAATTATCATCCACATTATTTACATCACTTGCAGAAGCGCAAGAGAGAGTAACGAATAATGCGATAATTAAACAGACAAATAACGTTCTCTTGTAGTTAATAAAAAAAACCCCCAAGTTTTTTCCCAATATAATATGTGTTATTATATTAGTTAATATTTTTAGTATAGATTTTTAGAATATATATAGTATTCTAAAAAATGCTAAAATAGACTTGAAAAGGAGGATTTTAAAAAAAATAAGAAAAAAATTAAAGATTTAATTCTTCAATTTTTTTGTCAAAATCAGTTAGTTTGCGTGCAAGTCCCGTAAAATACGGAATATAAACTTTAGAAAACATTATTCTTTCAGGGTTTTCATTTAACTCCTCTAATGTTTCTTTTATCCTTGTCACTTTACGTTCAACCTCATCATACATCAAATCACCAGGGAATTCTCCTATAAATACGCCATCTGCACCGTTTTCAAGAGCATGCTTTATATGGTTAGGTCTTACACGATTGACTGAAATGACCTTTATTATATGGATGGATTCTGGATATGACAATCTGTTGACTCCGATGTTGTCCGCAGCAGTATAGCCTATATTGTCTAAGAACACCAGAATCATGCGCTGACCTTCCTGTTTTTTGGAAAGGACACCATTAATGGTAGCCATAATCTTTTCATCAATGTTACCGTTAACATGAATAGCTCTTTGACGGCATCCGACAAGACATTTTCCGCAACCTGTACATGCCATCGGATCAATATAGACCTCATCGTTCTGGATGCTCATTGACTTGTACTTGCAGCGACTTATGCAGTCACCGCAGAGAATACATTTTTCCTTGTCGATTTCTGCAATGAACGGTTCGATTTCCACACCGCCGTAATTGTATTCTGATACCTTTGATGCTGATGCCGTTGCCTGCATGATTGATTCTGTGATGTCTTTAGGATCCTGTGCGGTTCCGCAGACGAATATTCCCTGAACATCAGTTGCAACAGGCTTGATTTTAGGATGTGATTCCTTGATGAATCCGTCTTCGGTTGTTCCGATATTCAATATCTCTGCGATTTCCCGAGTACCGTCTGAAGGTTCCATTGCTGTTGAAAGAACCACCATGTCAGCTTCAATTTCAATGAATTCACCTTTCAAAGTATCTTCAGTTCTGACAATAAAGCTGTCTCCTTTTTTGACAACCTCACCAGGCCTTCCTCTGATGAACCTTACCTCGTTTTCCTGAGTATGCTTATAGTACTTTTCAAACATTCCTGGGGTCCTCACATCAGTGTAGCATATCACAACATCGGTTTCGGGATACTTGTGCTTGATGATATTTGCATTTTTAAGTGCAACGGTACAGCATATTTTGGAACAGTACCTGTGTCCGTCAGGCTTTTCATCCCTTGAACCTACACACTGTATCATCACGACCCGTTTTGGAACCTCACCGTTGGATTTCAATAGTTTACCTTTTGTCGGTCCGTTCACACCGGTTATGCGGCCCAATTCGGACTGGGTTATTACATCATCGTATCTTGTGTATCCGTATTCGGGCCTTTTGTTCATGTCAAAGAGCTTATGGCCTGTTGCCACAATGATTGAACCGACCTGGAGAGGTATTCTTTCAGGCCTTCCCCTGAGCTTGATGGCTCTCATATTGCAGACCTTGACACAGCTGCTGCATTTTGTACAGTTATCCATATCAATCACATAGCTTTCAGGATATGACTGTCCGAATGGCCTGTATATTGCCTTTCTGTTTGAAAGACCATCATTCCAGTCATCGGGAACTTCAACTTCACATGCCTGAGCGCATTTGCCGCATGCAATACATTTTTCCGTATCGACATATCGCGGAGACTTCTCAACAATCAGATTATATGTTCCTGCCCTTCTTTCGGATTCAATGACCTTTGCATTGGTTATGACCTCAATGTTTTCATTCCAGACAAGCTCATTCAATATAGGATTTAAAAGACACATTCCGCACTCTTCAGCTATTTTAACCGGAGAGAACACCTTACCTATCTTTGCCATATGCCCACCGATTGATGGGGACTGCTCTATTAAGGTAACCTTTGTTCCCTGCTTTGCAAGAGAAAGTGCTGCATTCATACCTGCAATTCCACCGCCGATTACTGCCACGTCATCAGGAGTCTGGCAGAATATCGGGTCAACTGCATCGGACTGCTTTACCTTTTCGATTGATGCGTTGATTAAAGTGATTGCTTTTGCAGTTGCCTTTTCGCTATCTGAGTGAACCCATGAACACTGTTCACGAATGTTTGCCATGTCCATCAAATACGGATTTAGTGGCTTTACATAATCCTGAAAGGTCTTTTCATGACTTATCGGTGAGCATGCAGCTACAACAACCCTGTCCAGGTTATGGTCGAATATTGCGTCACGAATAATCTTACGGCCGTTCAATGAACATAGGTTTTCAAACTGGCCAATGAATTCAACATCCAAGGAGGCTCTGACTTCATCCAAATCAACAATGTCTGAGATATTTCCTCCACATTCACATAAAAACACTCCAACTTTCAAATCATCTCTCATTTGGAAACCTCCTTCAACTGTTTAATAACAGAATCTACTGGTGTGGTATGTGCCTTGACACCAATTATCTTATCGAAATCACCGCCCATTGCGATTGCGATAAACTGGGCAATATTCAGGTGTATTGCCTTAAACTCTCTTCCTTCCCTTTTTGATATCAGCGGCTGATAGCGGTCAAACTGAATATGGCAGTTCGGACATAAATGAACAACAATCTCCACTTCCTCATCGCACAGCGCATTCATCTTGTCTGCTGTTGCGGTAAATGACAGGTCAGGATTTGAGTACCTTTGCCTGAAACCTGTTCCGCATGTTGCGCGCTTATGGTCATACCAGCCGATTGTCTTGCATCCGCAGGCTTCAATCAGCTCATCAATAATGTTTGGATCCCTGAATCCTGCAATAGTGTCTTCATAGTGCACCTTGCAGTAGTGGCATCCGTGGTGGGATGCTATCTTATATTCGCTCAGGTCATACTTGATATGTTCCGGAATTTCTGAAATCTTGTTGTATAAAATATCAACGACATGGAAAATGTTTTCTGTTGGCTTTAAATCGTCCTTTTCATATTTTAAATGCTCTAAATCATTTTCCTCAAACAATTGGTTAATGTGATTTCTCAAATCATCCTTCTTATTCAACAGTTTAACTGATTTCTTGTTGATTGCATAGCATGTTGCACACATCATCACAAGGTTTGGCCTGTTGAGATTTTTAGCTATCCTGAAATTGCGGGCTCCGATTGCTGATGTGTCAACCTGGTCAAAGACATCTGAATAATGACCCAATCCTGTACAGCAGGTTTGCTTGTCTGATATTGCATAGTCAATTCCAAGCTTGTCGAATACAAATTTTGTTGATGCCTCGACTCCCGGATATTCAACGCTTACAAGACAGCTTCTGAAAAGCAGAATATCCTTATCCGGAATGGATTTCATTTTTCCACCTCCTGAGATGCTCTGATTTTTTCAATTTTCGCTTTAAAACCTGTAATCGTTAAAATTTTACTTACTTCATCAATCACATCTTTCGGCGGCATCAGCGGAGGGTCAAGTTCCAGCTCTTCCCTGATTTCACCAAGATTGTTTCTGAAGTCCCTCCATCCGGGAACGTCACGGTCAATGTCATCGAAAAATATTTCAGGGATTGCTCCGATTGCTGCTGTGAAATAAGAATCGGCAAATCCCATATATTCATACAGCTTATCGTATCCCATTTCATTGGATATTGCAATCTGCTTCAGTATCTGATTTACCTCACACACGCTGTTTCCAACGGGACATACACTGTGGCAGGTGTAGCAGTAAAAGCAGTTCCAAATCAAATCATCCTCTAAAATGGAGACATCACCGTCAAGAACCCTTTCGATGATATCCCTTGGATTGTAATTGGAGTGTCTTGCGGCGGGACATGTTGATGTGCACATTCCGCATTGCACGCATTTGAGAACACCATCATCTTTTGAGTTTTTAACATCCATTATGATTTGTTCTGCAAAATCTATTGGTGAGTCGTCAATATTCTGTTTTGAAGTCATTATAACTACCTCACAATTTAAATTCGCCTGATTTAATCATTTTCTTTAATTTAAGTGATAATTTGTTCGCCCTAAGCCTGTCTGACTGTCTGCAGATAATCGGAATAGTGACATCCTTTTCATTGATTTTTATATCAACGCTTCCTGTATCCATATCAAATGCATCATGGCTACAGAAGTTGGCGCACATTCCGCAGCCGAAACAGCGGCTTAAATCAAGGCTTTTTTGTGAAAACGCATTTGTAGGACATACTTTTTGCGCTTCACACTCGCTGCATGAGGAACATTTTTGTCTATTATATTTAGGTCTTAAATCATAGTCCTTCCACAGCTCATAATAATTGGTTTCACCTAACGGCAAATGGCGGCCTTTAATGTCAGCCACCGGAATGCTTACATCAATATCTTGAATTAACAGATTATTGTAAATTTCCTCATTCAATACAGGAATTGGTATAGCTACAGTGTTGTAAATTTCACCACCCTGACCTGTTTTAAATCCTCCGAAATAGTACGGATCCATTTGGGTCATGTCTCCTGAAAGCATCAGATTAGGTTTTTGAGGACTTGACCTTGTACCGTCACCTAAAATATAGGCTTCAGCACCATTCAAAAGCACTCTTTTGCCTGTATTGATTACATTGTGGGGGATATCGTTCTGCAAAGGATTGATATCTCCGCATCCTGAAAATGTAAGGCCTGAAAGATTGCCCTTAAGCGGAGTTGCGGCAAATATTGAAGATACCTCTTCACTTCCCGGATTGGTGAATGCTGTGTAGTTTTTAAATGCCATACGTGAGCCAATTATCTGAGCCCTGTTGATGTCATCACAGGTAATCGTGTTTTCTATAACCTTTCCATCAACGCTTTCAACTCTTACATCCACGCTTTTTCCTTCCATGATTTCCTTTAGGAGGAACCCTCCCCCATAGTTAACATCATCAACAGAATGTGTTGTTCCATGAAGGATTACATCAACTTCCCCCAGCCATTCATTCGGACAAGGTCCGGCGAAGGCAGGAACTCCATTCAGATAAACATTTTCCGCCTTGATGAATTCTCCAGGAGGGCTTACGATGAAATTCAAAATGGCTGCTGTTCCGCTCATGACCCCGCATGTTCCTGTTGTCACAACGTCAACCTCATCGAAACTTGGAGCATTATCCTCTTTGATAAGCTTTTTAAACTCCTCTGCAGTGAAAATATTGGCTTCGCCATTATCAATCTTTTCATTGATTTGGCTTATATCTCTCTTTTTCAAAATATTACCCTCTAAATGATTTTTCCTACAGTATCTCCCCTTAAGCCCTGTCTTAAGGTTTCAAGAGAAGTTATATCATCAGTGGAAACATTGCCTAAATTGACAGTGTTTCCCAATTTTAAGATAAAGAAGACCTGCTGGTCCTTGTTTGGAGCTTCCCATAAAATCTTGCTTCCATCGATATTATCCAAGATATAATCGATTTCATCTTCCTTTGCGTTTCCTGAAGCGTCAAATATTCCGATATTTTTTCCGCCTTCCCTTGCTTCAACTATTATTAGGGAGGAACCTGCATCAAGCTCTGAGCGCATAAGCTCAATTCTCTCATCCAATGTGAGCTCCTTATCGAGATTTGGATCCTTTTTGCCGACTTCAGATAAAACCTCAAAGCCTTCACTTTTGGCTTTTCTTATTGAATCCAGTTTGTCCTCATGAGACAGGTTAATTGATCCGTCTGAAATTTCAATTGCAGGAAAGCCCAATTCACGTGCTCTCTTAAAGAAATCATCCAGCTTGTCATTCATGAAAGCCAGCTCGAACAGTGTGCCTCCGGTATATGGAGTGATGTTGTGGGCTTTGTACATTTCAACTTTAGCTTTGATAATGTCCTCATCATGAATTATTGAAGTTCCCCATCCGAATTTGAGATAATCAACATATTCTCCTGAAATGTCCATTAGGCTTTCAGCTGTTTCAAGGCCCAGACCCTTATCCAGGACCATGGTAATTCCCTGGCTTCTGGGCTTTTCTTCTCTTTTTGTTAATAGAAAATCAAATGCTTTCAAATTATCACATCATTTTTTTTTGAATTTACTAATAATTTATTATATAATATATTATTAATAACTTTCATTAAATATCAAATTGAAATATTATTATTTACTTATCTTAACTAAAAAACATAAAACAACAAAATTGTAATAATAATACTAAAAACAAACAACAAAATTGCTAAATTTCTAACACTAATTTTTTCAGTAAAATCATCACCTTTATATAATAAAATAATACCTATAATATAACAAACTGACAATATTAATCCCTTAACTTTCATCAAAATACCCCAATTATTCACCATAAGGCGTAATGAATCTGAA
>NZ_JAZUMY010000096.1:0-5987 GCF_045603845.1 Methanobrevibacter sp. | reverse complement strand
ATTATTTCGCTTGAAAGCTATCCTGATGGAAATGCAGGAATCCAGATTTCCGCATAAATCGACATATCCTATAGCCCCACCATATATTGCGCGCTTATTATTTTCAAGTTCATTTATGATTTCACAAGCCCTTATCTTTGGAGCGCCGGACAATGTTCCTGCAGGCAAAATAGAATCAAGAGCAACAAGACAATCCAAATCATCACGAAGCTTTCCGCTAACGGTTGAACCGATATGCATCACATGAGAAAATCTTTCAACTGACATGTATTTATCGACAGACACTGACCCTATTTCGGCAATTCTTCCAATGTCGTTGCGTCCCAAATCGACAAGCATATTATGTTCCGCCAATTCTTTTTCATCATTTAAAAGGTCTTCTTCAAGCTGCAGATCCTCCTGTGGAGTTTTACCGCGCGGCCTTGTGCCTGCAAGAGGAAAAGTATAAAGTTTATTGTCATTGACCTTAACAAGAGTTTCAGGTGATGCACCGGCTATTTCAATATCATCACTTGAAAAGTAAAACATGTATGGAGAAGGGTTTGTGGTTCTTAAAACCCTGTAAGTGTCAAATAGGCTTCCTTCAATGTCTGCTTCAATCCTATTGGATAATACTACCTGAAAGATATCTCCTTCTTTAATGTAATTTTTCGCTTTGACAATCATATCGCCAAATTTTTCACGAGAAAATGCATTTCTAAAATCAGATTTTAATTTTAACGGTTCAATATCTGCCTTTTTACCATTTTTAATCAAATTTGCGATTTCTTTTAAATCATCACACGCCTTTTTATAATTGTTCTTTAAATCGTCAGTTTTCATATTGACAATAATGATTATTTTTTGGCGGAAATTGTCAAAAGCAATCACTTTATCAAAAAGCATTATGTCAATATCCTTGAATTGGTCCTGATTTTCAGCATCGAGATTTAAAGAGGGTTCTGAATATTTAATATAATCATAAGCAAAATAACCTACAAACCCTCCTGTAAAGGGAGGAAAATTTTCTATCTTTGGAGAGCGGTTTTTATTAATCAAATCCCTAATTATATCACTGGGACTGTCAGTTTCAATTTTTACCAAGTCATCGTTTAATTCCGTGAAATTCGAATCGCCCTTGATTTGAACCACCCCATTTTGACACGTGAACTCCAATAAAGGATCAAAACCTAAAAAGCTGTATCTTCCCCAATTTTCAGCATCCTCAATACTTTCCAACATGTAACAATGTTTGCTTATGCCTTTTAAAATCCTTAAAACTTCTATTGGAGTAGCCATATCTGAAAGCAATTCATAAGCTACCGGAATTCTTTTATACTGTTTATTTTCAGCTATTTTTTCTACATCTTTAAAACTTGGGGAAAACATTTTATCACTAAATTATCTTTTTGTATATAACTATTAGAATGATGTACTATTTAAAACCTTGTAGTACTTTATTGTACAATATTATATTGACTGATGAAAATTGTCGTGAGTGATGAAAATTGTTCTGAACAATAAGTATTGCCCTCAAAAAACCATTTAATATAAAATAATACCATTTAATTCATAAATAAAAGAATTTAAATAAGAAATATAAAATATTAAGCAAAAAAATATGTGGAGGAAAAAAATGACTGAATTTCAAGAGGACATGTTGTTCAAAAATATTAGCGAAAAAGACATACAAACACTTTTAGAAATTCTTGGAAAAGAATCGAAAACTGCAAAAATCTGGACAAAAGAACTAAGGTTAATAGATCCAACAACATTCAAACCAGATTTGATTCTGGAACTGGATAATGAAAACTTAATAATAGAATTCCAAAGTTCAGTAGTTGATGATGACTTTTCAAGAAGGGCGCATGTATATGTAGCAATAACAGATCAAAAGAAGAAAAATAAAAAAGAAGTTAATCTGGAAGTTATGAGTACTGCAGAAGAAACAAAACAAATTTCATATAGAGTCAATAAGTATAACAATTTCAGATATGACGTTATAGGATTTGAAAAATATGATGGAGACGAAATAATTAAGTACATTGAAAAGAAGTTGGAGGATGGAAAGAAATTACGTCAGAAGATAGTATCTATCTATCTTTAACACCATTGATGGATAAGAATAAAAACAATAATATAGAGAAAAAGACAAAACAGGTAGTAGACATACTCATTGAATTATCGAAAATTAATCAACCCATTAATAGATTATCTTATGGAATAGCATGGTTAGAAGTAGATAAATTTGTTAGAGATGAAAAACTAAGAACATTACTTACCGACGCATTAGGTGATAAAATGAGTGCAATTTACGAATATGGAGAAAGAAAAGAAGAACAAGGCAGAAAAGAAGGAAGAGAAGAAGGAATAAAAGAAGGAAGGAAAGAAGGAATAAAAGAAGGGATTGAAGAAGGAGAAAAAACTATAGTATTAAACTTACACGACTCAAAAATGACGGAAGAGGAAATATCAAAAAAAGCAAAAATAGACCTCAAAAAAGTGAAAAAAATAATCAATGAACAAAATTAATCCATTTTATCTTGTTCACGATTAAAATCGATGACAATCTTTTTGATTTCACGTGACTCCAAATAAGGCAAATTATCTTTCAATTCGGATTCCAACATTTTATTCATTTCTAATCTTTTAGCAGAATACTCATCACCAGATAATTGAGATTTATATTCCTTATTTAAATTTGAATATTTAGTAATTAATGGTTGAATAATAGTGACTATATCCTTATCCAATTGATCATTAATCTCTTTTCTTTTTTTTACATCACCTATAAATCCAACCAAAGTTGTAAAGAATCCCAATATGGTTATTGTTAATCCAGGAACTAAATAATCGTGATTATCAATAAATAATACAGATAAAACAATACCAATGAAAATTAATGCAATACCTAACCTTTTTATGTTCATTTTATCCCCCTAACGTTTGCTTATATGCTCCCATTCCTGACTGATTGAAATTACAATCAGATAAAAGGATACGATAGCCAAAACAGAAAATAACGCAATAAATATGCCATTCGTAAAAATTAAATTTCCAGTGTCTATATGATATAAAAATTCGGCCAATAAATTATTTGTAAAATGAGCCAATATGCATGTTAAAATATTTCTAGTTTTCAAATAGATTATGCACATGCAGATACCAAATACGATAGCAGATATGACTCCCCCATAACTATGAAGAGCACCAAACAAAATTGATGAAATTGCTATTGCAAAAGACATTGGAACAAATAATCTGAGCCTGTTTAAAAATACTCCTCTAAATAAGAGTTCTTCACAAATTGGAGAAATGAAAATAGTTGAAAACAAAGCTCCCCAACCAATTAACGAATTAACCGGAACCAATGGTATGAATAAAGCCGCCAGTAATGAGTCCAATCCAGGAACGTAATCCAGTGCAAACATCGCCAGATATAACATACCATAAGAAAAGAAAACATTAACAAGAACTATTGTGATAAGAGATTTTGGAGTAATCTTTGAAAAAACATTATTCAAATCATGCCTAAATCCATCACCAAAGACCCGCAATCGATAAATGAAATATAAAATAACTACCACATATAACCAATCATCATCAATTGGATAACCAATGAATTCAAAAAGAATTAATATACCGATTAATGCCAATATTACTATTAAAACTTCCAGAATAGTTATTTTTTTTAACCCTTCATCTAAAGAAGACATAATTATTGATTTAGTTATATTAATATAAAAAATAATAAGATGTGAAGTTAACGAAATTAACTTCCCAAACTATAAATTAATCCTGCACAACGGCTTTGGAACATTGCCAAATAAGGCATTACCAAGAAGAACAAAATAAAGTTCAAAATAATTGTTCCCAGCATACTTACTGCCCCAACACCTGAAGTGGAGATACTGAACGTTGCTATTCCCAATATCATGAATATGAATGAAATGACCAAAACAACGACAATTAATAGGATAATTGAAATTAAATTGACACCAATATAATTCAAAATGTATCTTCCATAACCGATTGATGAAATTATTTCAAATAACTCTGAAAATGCGAAAGCTGACTTTAGGGAATCATCATTTGCAGCCATATGAGGAATTGCAATGTAAACCACCAACGTGCAGATAATCAACAAAATAATTCCAATCAATAATAAAATCCAATTGACAGAACCGGAAATTATAGAAGCCATAATTAAAATCACAGGAATAATCAAATAAACAAAATACACAATAATATATTTCAAACCATCAATAAACATCTTTTTAAAATCATTGAATTCTGGAGGAACATCGCCACCATTAATCATGCTTTGTGTGGACAATTTAACTACCCTATAATTGTAACCATAGAAAAATATCATAGGAATAATTAAAATATTAAAAAAAGATAAAACACCAAGTAACAAAAGATTGGAAATCTTTCTTGATGCAAATTCAAAAGAATCTTTATAAATATCTAAAATCATTCACGATCACCTTCATCCATTAAAAAAACATCTTCAATATATTCTTTATCCAATATTTTAGTAATTTTATAGGCTAATAATAAGGAAGGATTATACCTTGCATTTTCCAAAGCATTAATTGTCTGACGGGTAACACCAGCAGCATCGGCCAATTCTTGTTGTGTTAAACCTTTAATGTGGCGAAATTCCCTAATTTTTGTTTCCAAATAATCACCTAAATTATTAATGTTACATAATAAAAAATGTTAACCTTAATGTAATATTAATCTTGATTTATATATAAATATATAGTATTGGATGCATCATGACAATAGTTAAACTATAATAGTAGACAATGAAAAATATATTAAATGTTTAATAATTAAAATGAGATGATAAAATGGCTATACACCCAATCGAATTTAGGTATGGTACTCCCGAAATGAAAAGAATCTGGGAAGAAGAAAACAAATTACAAAGAATGTTAGATATCGAATCAGCACTTGCACAGGCTGAAGGAGAACTCGGAATAATTCCTAAGGAAGTGGCTGATGAAATATCCCGTAAAGCTACTACAGAATACGTTAAATTAGAAAGAGTTAAAGCTATTGAAGCTGAAACAAACCATGACATTGCAGCATTATCCAAAGGAATAACTGAAGTCTGTGATAATGGTGCAGGCGAATATGTTCACTTCGGTGCTACATCAAACGATATTGTGGACAGTTCAAATTCATTACTTATCCGTGATTCCATTGACGTTTTAGAGGAAAAAGTGGAAAGATTGACTAAAATAATGCTTGAATTGGCGCAAGAAAACAAAATGAAAGTATGTATCGGACGTACACACGGACAGCATGCACTTCCAACAACATACGGCATGAAGTTTGCTCTTTGGGCAGACGAGCTTCACAGACAATATGAAAGATTGGAACATGCAAGAGCGAATGTATGTATTGCGATGATGGACGGAGCTGTTGGAACAACAGCCGCATTAGGCACTGACGGATGGAAAATACATAAAACTGTAGCACGCATCTTGGATTTACCTGCAGCTAAAATTACAAACCAGGTTGTTCAAAGAGACAATCATGTTGAGTTCATTTCCACATTAGCAAATATCGCTTCAACATTAGATAAAATAGCTTTGGAAATAAGGAGCCTTCAAAGAACTGAAATAATGGAAGTTGGAGAATATTTTGACCCTGAAAAACAAGTTGGAAGCAGCACTATGCCACATAAAATGAATCCGATTACCGCTGAAAGAATCTGTGGTGTTGCAAGAATCGTGAAATCATATGTTAATGCAGCACTAGACAACAACCCATTATGGCATGAAAGAGACTTAACCAACTCTTCATGTGAAAGAATAATGTTTCCTGAAAGCTGCATTTTAACAGATTACATCCTTAACCTAACAATAAAATTAATGAATAATCTAGTATTTTATGATGAAAATATTGAAAGAAACTTAAACTTCACCAATGGTTTAATTATGGCCGAAAGATTAATGGCTGAACTAACAAGAGCAGGTATGGGAAAACAAACT
>NZ_JAZUMY010000095.1:0-8580 GCF_045603845.1 Methanobrevibacter sp. | reverse complement strand
TGTTGAAGTTCCTGATTATGGAATTTCAAAGACTGTTGACGTTATAGTAAAATCCACTATATATGCGGAAGATGTTGTTAAGGTATTCAGAAACGGCACTCAATATAATGCATTATTCCTTGATGGAAACGGCAACAATCTGACAAACACTACAGTTAGCTTTAACATAAATGGTGTAATCTATAACCGTACTACCAATGTGTCCGGCTGGGCTACAATTAACATAAACCTCAGAAAAGGATCATATATTCTAACGGCAACCAATCCGGTTACGGGTGAGATGAAATCAAACAACATTACGGTCATTTACAAACTTGAAACTAGTGATCTGACAAAATACTTCAGAAATGATGCCCAGTTTGTCGTTCGGGCAGTTGCAGATGACGGAAGCTATGCTGGTGCAGGCGAAACAGTTACATTCAACATCAACGGAGTGTTCTACAACAGAACAACCAATGAAACAGGACACGCCAAATTGAACATTAACTTGAATCCTGGAGATTACATCATAACTAGTTATTATGATGGCTGCAGCGAAGGAAACAATGTTCATGTACTTCCTACACTTACAGGAAATGATTTGAACATGACCTACGGCGACAAGTCTCAGTTCACAGCAAATCTTGTGGACGGCCAGGGAAATCCGTATGCAAACCAGAATATTACATTCAACATCAAAGAAGTTATCTACAATCGTACAACTGATGCGAATGGTGATGCTAAACTCAATATTAACCTGCAGGCAGGGGAGTATATAATCACTTCCAGCTATGCTGATGCCGTAATTTCAAATAAAATTACCATAACTTCATGATGGGGATTTAATCTCCATTTTTATTCTTTTTTAATTTTTCCGGTTAATATTATCTGTTGGGCTTTTGAATGTGATTTTGTTTTTAAATAGTTTTATAATCAAAATATAGGATTTTAAATGTCATTAAGTGTGTATCTGTATTTTTTCATCTATTTCTGTTTGAAAATATTTATTATTGATGAAGTGTATATTAGGTATTATCTCATAATCGTTGGTGATTATAATGCATAATAGAATTAAGATTGCTTATGAATTTGCTAATGCTATAGAATCTGAAGATATCATACGCATAATATTATTTGGTTCTGTTGCTCGTCATGATGATACCGAAGAATCAGATATAGATATTTTAATTGTCACTCCATCAAGAGAAAAGATTAACGGTATTGTTGATGAGGAAGTTTTCAATATTAATGCTAAATATCTTGAAGTTGTTTCAGCTCATATTATGACTGAAGAATTTTATAATCGCACTAAAGATTATTCTTTTTTAACAAGTGTCCGTGAAGAAGGTGTTTTACTTGTCGGAGATTACTGACTTATATCGTACGGCTCAACGATAATATGATGCTGGAAAATTGCTTTTTGATTCAGGATTTTATATTGAGTCTATTGTTCATTTCTATTATTCTATGTATGCACTTGCCAAAATTTTACTTTTAAAAAAGGATATCACCACTAAAACTCATGAAGGAACTATTAATATGATTCAAGTTCATTATGTCGAAACAGGTGAATTGGATAAAAGATTCCATAAAGGTCTTGCAAGTTCCGGATCTTTGAGAAATGAAATAGATTATTATAATCGGGATGACATTAGTCAAAATCTTGCACGTGAAAAAAGAAATATCTGTTCAGATTTCCTATTGGAAGTCAAAAAAATGGTAAATATTGAATAGTTTTATTCAGACCCTTTAATTTTTTTTAAATCTTTAATATTTAGTTCACAATCTATTTTTACATTATATAGTTGGATTTATAAATATCTGGTTCCACAAATCCTGTGGACGGCCAGGACAATTCTATGTAAACCATAATATTACATTCACCATCAATGGAGTGATTTATAACATGGTAGATGTGAAACTCAACAATAACCTGCAGGCGGGGGAGTATATAATCACTTCCAGCTATGGTGATGCTGTTATTGAAAATAAAATTAGCATAACTTCATGATGGGGATTTACTCTCCATTCTTTTCTTTTTTGATATAAATGGTAAGTTTGTTGTAAAATTATGGAAATATTCCATTTTTTTGAGTTAATTTTTTTCTTATGCACATTATATTGAATGCTCTTTTATATGTTATCATTCAATATATTGAATAGTATTCATATTTGTTCAATATGATTATTATGTAGAATATGTTCGATTTCATGGAACATGTCCAATTGGATGGAATTATTATATTTGTTCTATGGAATGATGTTTGTTCGATTTAATGGAACATGTCCAATAAGAAAAAACATTAGGTGATTAATATGGGTAATCTCCTTTGTTCAATTTCATTGACTTATGAGGTAATGGAAATTCCATTATAATGCTGAAAACACACATTGCATTATGTGGTAAAATATGGTGATTGTTAATTAATGGTAGTTAAGTGATTATTTGTCACTTAAGAGTTCTCCGGCCACTCCAATGCTTTCTTTTGGATAGGCCTGTACCAAAACGGTTATGGCATCTACAGGAAGGTCATATGCTTCGGCAACTGTCTCAGATACCTTTTTAACCATTTCTCTTTTTTTCTCAACACTTATTCCATCGTTTCCGGCAATTGTAATTACAGGCATTTTTTTCAATCCTCCAATTAATTATTTAACATATCTGATATAAAAATTAACTTGAATAGGAGATGTTCTCATGCTTGGTGAAAATGAACTTGTTAAGGTTTTTCCGGATTTCGCTGATTTGGTGCAGCCTTCCGGAATCGATTTGGAATTGGATAAGATTTACAGACAGACATCTGGCGGGTCACTGATTGACAATGAAAAGAACCTGCCTGAATTGGAAGAGCTTGAAGGTCCTATTTACACCTTAAAGCCACATACTGCATATCTGGCAAGCATAAAAAGGAAAGTTAAAATCCCTAAAGGATACACTATGCTTTACCTTCCAAGGTCAACTCTGTTAAGGTCATTCATATCAGTCCAGACCGCTGTGGGAGACCCCGGATTTTACGGAACGCTGATGTTCATGATTTACAATCACGGAGACTTTGAATACAAAATCAAGTCCGGCGACAGGATTGCCCAGGCAGTCGTATTTGATGTTGAAGGCTCCGGAGAATACGACGGATCATATCAGGAGGAGGAGAAATGAACGTCGCCGAAAGACTTGTTGAAATCCTTGAAGAAAACGCAATAACACATATTTTCGGAATTCCCGGCGAGCAGATAATGCCTATGTATAAGGCACTGGCGGGTTCTGACATAATCCACGTTCTTATGAGGCATGAACAGGCCGCCGCCCATGCGGCTGATGCATTTACAAGAACATCCGACACAATAGGGGTGTGTATGGCAACTGCAGCTCCGGGCGCATTGAATATGGTCATGGCAACTGCAGCAGCATACAAGGACAACATCCCGATGCTTATCCTGACAGGTGACAATGATTTGGACAAAAGGGATAAGAACATGTTTCAGTCTCTGCCTTTAAGGGATGTTTTCGCCAATATCACTTATGAAAATTACTCTCCGCTCAACGGTACTGAGGCAATATATGCCTTAAAAGCAGCATTATATGGCCTTAAGAACAACCCTAAAGGACCGATTCATATCAACCTCTCAAGGGACGTGCTTTTAAGCGAGGATTTCCAGGACTTTGATTTGTGCTATCTGTGTGAAAGCGACATGTCCTCACTTGAATCAGCTCAGGAATTAATCATGAAAGCTGAAAAACCATTGTTTGTTTTGGGTGCAGGTGCCATCCCGCAGGCTGAAAACATCAAAATGCTTGCTGAAATGTATAAGATTCCTGTAACGACCACTTACAATGCAAGAGGAATCATTGCAGAAGACGAACCGATTAATTTGGGACTGGTCGGAATAAGAGGTACTCCAAGAGCCAGAAAAGCTATTGAAGAGTCTGACTGTATAATCGCACTGGGATCAATTGCAAGTGAAAGGACATTTCCCCAAATCGATGAGGACAGATTTATTCACGTAAACATAAACAAGGATGTCCTTAAGGGCAAATACCAGATTCAGGGTGATGTAGAAGAGGTCATAATGACACTGGAGTTCAAAAAGGTTGACTGGATTGATGAATTACTGGCAATTGACAATGAAATAACTGTTGAAGGTGTCGATGATGAGATGAAGCCTCAAGCTGCAATAAAAAGGATTCTTGAATGCTTTGATGATAATATAATCGTTGCCGATGCGGGATCACATACCACATGGACAACCTTGCTTTATAATGCCAAAAAGCCAAACCACTTTTTATTCCCTGCAGCAACCGCACCGATGGGATATGGCCTTCCCGCAGGAATTGGTGCATCAATTGCAACAGGCGAAAAGATTATTGTAATTAACGGTGACGGAGATTTCCAGATGAATCTCCAGGAGCTTGCAACGCTTAAAGAAAATAATCTTGATGTTATAGTGTTTATTCTCAACAATTCGGAATACGGAATCATCAGGCAATGGCAGGAGGATTTCTATGATATGGATGCCTATCAGACAGATTTGGCTAATCCAGACTTTTTAAAACTTGCCTCATCATATGGAATCGATGCGGTCAGGATAACGACCCTGTTTGATCTTGAATATTTCCTTGAAAAGGATTTGAAAGGTCCTCTGGTTGTTGAAATCAAAGTAGATAAGGAAAATATCCCTCTTCCTGAGTGAATATTTCCTCACATTATTTTTTTTAGTGAAAAACTGAATTATAATGCTATTTTGAAGGTTTTGATAAAAACATATAAAACATAAAAAAAATTTATGTTCCTTATGTTTTTTATGTTTTCAAAAAATATATGGCTCTTTGATAATCATATTAAATGTATTTCAAAACAAATTCTTTTACTGCTTTTTCGTTTATTTCCTCATCATTCAACGGACAGTAATGGTATTCACCACCCATTTTTAAAATAAAGCAGATAGGCTTTAAATCAACGGATGTCAACCTGTCAAACATGATCTTCTGGCTTTCACAAAATGCAAAGTAAACTGTTTTGTCGGGACTTATTTCAATCGGCTTGAAGAGTATTTTATCAATTTCTTCTATTTCGAATATGTCATTTATGGCTTGTCTGAAGTTATCCATCCAAAACACCTCTTATTAATGCTCTCACGTGTCTTTTCAAAAGCAGTCTCGCTGTCGGAATCACAAGTTTCAAAATGCTGATGTCAATGTTCAAGTGTCCTTTGAGGTTTAAAACTTCTCCTTTAAATGAGGGTTCGGCGCTCAGACGGGTATTCGGCAGGATTCCCATAGCTATTGAAAATATCGCCCAGATGTATCCGATATACTCTCCGGTTTTGGCGAAGTTTGAAAAGCCGATAACAAGATGATTTTCAATTCTGTTGATGCTTACAGCATCCAGAACATCATGCAAATACTCTTTCAAATCACCAAGACATGGCTTGGCCAGTTCACGAAGTTTTTTGAAGTCCCTTTCCCTGTCCTCTTCATCAAAATCGTCATCATCATCGTCTGATTCCAGGTTATAGGTGTAAACGGTTAATCTCTTAAAAATAAGTATTTTTATACATCCGTCATATTCATTATCTATCTTAAGCCATTTAACATGCAGTCTAATGCCAAAAAGTAGAATAATAAAAATAAGTATGATGATTAATAGGATAATCATCAATAGGATGTTTAACATAAAATATAAGTCCTATTCTTCTGTTTCTTCATCGTAGGTTGTAAATTCAGGTTCAATAAATTCCTCTTCATTCACGTATTCGCCGCTGTTCATGGTATCCATGTAACCTTTAACCAAATCTGTAATGATCAGTCCTAAGTCGGATAAGGCCTTGTTGGTTTCGGTTCCTTTACTCAAGTCAAGTACGCGAACACCTTCAGCGTCATTTCCTTTTTTAGGAATCATTACCATTGAAATAGGTTCCACACCTGCTGCTGCACCTGCAACATCATTTCCTTCATTTCCTAAAAGGCTTTCTCCGGCACCAAAGCCCACTCCCATTCTCATGACAGGAATGAGAATTTTATCTTCGGTTTCAATAGGTGAACCGATTACATTATCAACATTGATAAGTCTGCGTAATTCTTCAACAGTTGTTTTTATATTTTCAGCCATTATATTCACATCCTAATAAATTAATATTAAGTTTGGATGTTGTGTTTTAAATATTTTGTTAAAAAATGAATTCATATATAAAGAGTTAATATTTTCACGCAGTCGCACTTCAAATAGATTAAAATATTTCTTGAAACAAACTATGATGTAGGTAATAGCTATATTTAACCAATTTTGAGAAGGTGATAAAATGTATGTTGAGAAAAATTTGAATGATATTATTTCTCATCACGGTTTTGACCCTTACATAGCTATTGAAAAACACATCAATGAGGATATTATTCCAAAATTTGACTGTCTAATTAGCTGTCACAGATCAAACCACGATGAGGAAGGAAACCCTGCAATAGAATTTTATGTGAGATATAATCGTAAATTGGATTTTAAAACGCAAAAAAAGTTATATTTCAAAATTATTGATGATTTATTTGATTTTTGTGAAAAATCAAATTTTTCTGATGATGTGATGAATTCAATGTATTTGTGTGTCAATATTGCGGGTGAGTACTATGTTTGATTCATTTGAGGATTTTAAGGCATTGGATTTCTTACATTTAGCAGAATAGCTGTCTTCAATGGAAGATAAATTCAAATCATCCGAATCTGCTGTAAAAAGAAATATCTATGGTAGAATATATTATGCAGTATTTCTTTGTGTTAGGCAATGGCTCACTGATAATACTGGATATGTTTCATATGCACCTGGGGAACATTCTAGAATGCCTAGGTATATTAAAAGCAAAGGCCCTTTTGATAATAAAATTAATCAAAAAATTTCTGATGATATCATAGATTTGAAAAAACTAAGGCATCAATCAGATTATTATCTCAAAAAACCTAGCAAATATTCACAAGAATATGAAAATTGGGTTTTCGAAGATATTGAATATGCATTTTCCATTGCCAACAACATCATTAAAGATTTCAATAATCTTGGAAAAGTAAGTTAATGGGAATTAACAATTCCTCTTATAAATAAAAAAAGAAAGGGTTAGAATCATAAGTATGATTCTGTAATTGATGCAACACCTGCACCAGCGTCTTCAATTGCACCTAAACCTTTTAAGGTCATTCCGATAGCTGCAAAGGTTTGTACTAATTCCTTGTAGGAAATGCATCCCATGTGGCCTATTCTGAAGACATTTCCTTTTAAGTGGTCCTGTCCTCCGGCTAATTCTACGCCGTATTTGTCACGGGTGGTTCCTCTGAATTCAGCGTCAGTAACGCCTTCAGGCATTTTGACTGCAGTTACGGTTGCAGATGATACTGCTTCGTCTGCGAATAATTCTAAGCCTAATGCTTTTACAGCTGCGACACTTGCTTTTGCTGCTTTGTGGTGACGTGCAACCCTGTTTTCCAGTCCTTCTTCCATAACTATTTTTAAAGATTCATTCATTGCATAGGTTAATGAAACTGATGGGGTGTAAGGAGTTTCAGGAGGAGTTTTGTCTCCGCTTTTTCTTGCAGCTTTCAGGTCTAAGTAGAAAGTGTTGGTTTCAACGTTGTCAACTGCTTTCCATGCGTCGTCGCTTAAGGTGATTGCTGCCATTCCAGGTGGTGCAGCCAAACATTTTTGTGATCCAGTTACACAAACGTCGATTCCGAATTTTTCAACGTCAACGTAGTCTCCACCAAGGGAGGATACGGTATCTACAATGTATAATGCATCGTAGTTTTTCATGACTTTACCGATTTCTTCGATAGGTGCTGCCACACCGGTGGAAGTCTCATTGTGTACAACGGTAATTGCTTTGATGTCTTCGTTTTCATCAAGAGCTTCTGCGATTTGTTTTGGTGTTACTGCGGTTCCCCATTCGACAGCAAGTTCCTGGGTTTCGATTCCATGGGTATTTGCTATTTTCATGAAACGTTCACCGAATTTTCCACCAACAATATTCAACATTTTTTCGCCAGGTGCTACTGTATTTGCAACAGCGGTTTCCATTGCGGCAGTACCTGATCCGGTTAATAAATAAGATTTATTTGGGGTTTGGAAAACTTTACTCATTAATTCTGTAGTTTCAGTCAAGATTTCTCCATATTTTGCTCCTCTGTGATTTACAACAGCTTTTGAGATTGCAGCTAAGACTCTAGGGTCTACTGTTGTTGGACCTGGAAGCATTAATAAAATATCATCCATTGATTTTCCTCCATTAAACAAAAAAAGATTTAGCATTTCTAAATCTAATTAAATATTTGATTTTTATACTTTTTAAATATTTAGTTGGCAATTTAAGTTCCGTTTAGATTGTACATTTTTGTGCTAATATTACTTTAAATAATATATTATACTATATAATTAGTTATGGAGTTCAGCGGTGAAGAATTAACATTTAAACGCTTTTTTAATTATATTTTTGGTTTGTTTTTAATAACATTGGGAGTTGCCTTTTCAATCAAGTCTGATTTGGACTCAGCTCCTGTAAGTTCGATACCTTATGCGATGAACCTGATTTGGGCAATTGAAATTGGTGTTGCAACATTTATATTTCAT
>NZ_JAZUMY010000094.1:0-34534 GCF_045603845.1 Methanobrevibacter sp. | reverse complement strand
CAGGTCGCAAGAAAAAACATAGAAACATTCGGAATCGAAAACATTGAAGTCAAAAATAAAAACATTAAGGACGGAATCGATGAGGATAACATTGATTTGGTCTTTTTGGATCTTCCGAAGCCATATGAAATTTTTGAAGACGTTTACGATTCATTGAATCTTGGCGGATGGCTGGTTGTATATGCTCCATACATTGATCAGGCAGAAGTTTCATATAGAGTTGCCAAAAAGCTTAACTTTTATGATATTGAAATTCTGGAAACTTTGGAACGTGGCCTTGAGGTAAGACAGCAGGGAACCCGGCCTAAAACCAGAATGGTCGGACACAGTGGATATTTGCTTTTCGCAAGAAAATTATAATTCCACTACTTTTTTTAATTATTTTTTGAAAAATTTATATATTTCTAAAAGTAAAAGAATAAATTGTCAAAAGATATTGTGTGATAATATGGTTTTAGAACAATATATGCCTTTTATTGGGTTAATTATTTTTGGAAATATCGAAAACTTAATTCTTTCTTCACAGGGTGTTACCAGCGGGGTTGATCCTAAGGTTTTAGGCGGATTAAGTATAATTGTTGTTATTATCTGGTTGTTTATTGGTACGGTAGCTACTGAGGTTGCTATGCAGTATGCAAATTACATTACATTCATTGGCGGGCTTGCAATATTCATTTTAGGTATTCAGGCTGTTGTCGAAGCTGTCAAATCAATCAGGAGTAAAAGCTAGGGTGATAATATGAATTTAAAAGATTATGCTCCTTTTACCGGTTTGCTTATTTTTGGAAACATTGAAAACTTGATTTTAGCTTCACAGGGTGCTGTTGCCGGTGTTGATCCGTTTATTTTAGGTGGATTGAGTTTAATTGCGGTTATTATTTGGTTATTAATTGGAACTTACGGAACCAAAGTGGCTATTCAATATGCAGATTACATTGAAATTATTGGTGGAGTTGCAATTATTCTTTTAGGTATGCAGTCCATGTTAGAAGCATGTGGAATTATTTAAAAGCGATGTGAAATAATGAATATAGAAAAGATTTCAGGAATTTTATTCATAATATTGGGTTTAATTTTTATAATTTTCCCAATGTTCAGTGCAGAGTTAGTTTCTGTTATTGTTGGAGTAAGCTTGCTCTTCTTCGGTTTTGCTTCAATAATTAACGGGTTTTCCGTCTGGAACATGTTAACTCATTTTTCACTGGTAAATATCATCATTGGAATTATAGCAATTATATTCGGTTTATTGTTTATATTTGCTATTGATGCATTATCTTTCCTTGTTGGTTTACAATTTTACATTATTGGATTTATAATGATTGTATTTGGAATCATTGGTCTTATTGCAGAATCAAGACTTTCAAAAACAACTTCATTACTGATTTTAATATTCGGTATTATAGCAATTGTACTTGCAGTTTATTCAATCGCTCAACCGATTTATGCAGCAATCCTTATTGGTGCATGTTTAATCATTCAAGGTTTAAGATTCTATATTGATTAAAAAAATTAGAAAAGGGATTAAAATCCCTACTTATTTTATTTTAGAAACTATTCAATCAGAATGGCCGGTTTATAAGGCATTGCATTTCTAGCCTTATTTTGTGGATCATATGAATCGTCGGTGTGCACAATCACTTCGCTTGACACTTCATTGGAAATATATTCCAGAGCATCATCAATAATTTGTGCCTCATCGATTTTACCCACATATCTGGTTTTTGTAATTTCACGGCCAATCTTTTTAGCTACATCAGCTATTTCCTTTTTATTGTCATAAATATTAGCTTTAATAGCTTTGCCCATTATTTGGCCAATATCCGGTTTTCCGACTTCGTCTGCAATTTTGTATAAGTCCCATTTCCAGTCAGGAGCCAGGTAAATGTGCACTTTTTGGGCTTCATCTCCAACCATCTGTTTGATATGGTTGATGTCTTTGATTAGGTTTTGCACTAGCTCTTCTGATTTTTCGATTTCAAGACTTATTAGGCTTTCATCAGCTTCAGGCCATTTTGCAACACTTACAAAGCCTTGTCCGCCATAATTTGACCATAACTCTTCACAGGTATGTGGAGTAAATGGTGCAAGTAACCTTATCCAGGATTCTAAGACAGTTGACAGGACATAAATTACTGCAGGGTCTTTTTTGTCAAGCAAATGATTTACTCTGTATAAGTAATGATCTATGTCTTTTTTAAGTAAGAATAATGATTCCTGAAGTGCTTTTCTTGTCTGGAAAACTTCTAAAGCTTCAGTTGATACTTTGATATGTTGGTTGAGCTGACTTAACATCCATAAATCGATGGTTCTTGTCAGTTCGACCTTTTCGATGTTGTTTAAATCAAGTGCGGAGCCTTTGATTTCTTCAACTTTTCCGGCAAATTCTTTGAACCATTCAAGTCTTCTTTTAGTTCCTAAAACTTCTTTTTCCCTCCAGTCAAAGTCTTGCCATGGTTCAGCTGAAGCCATCAGGAATAACCTTACAACATCTGCGGTATAATCTTCAATTGCATCTTTTAAAAGAATAACATTTCCTTTTGATGAGGACATTTTATTTCCTTCCAGAAGACCCATTCCGAAAACGACGGTTCCTTTAGGCCATTTGTCTTCAGGGAATATTGCGCTGTGGTGGAACATCAAAAAGCTTAGGTGATTTCCAACAAGGTCTTTTGCAGATAATCTCCAGTCAAGAGGATACCAGTAGTTGAATTCGTCCTGGATTTCCTTAACGATTTCAGGCGCAACAGTAATGTCGCCTGAATCTTTGTTTAAGAATACCTTATCGAAGAATGCGCGGTTCAAATCATCCGGATTCATGTCCCTTAAGAATCTTGCTATTGAGTAATAGGACATGTAAATGGTTGAGTCTGTCAACGGTTCGATTAACCATTTGTTGTCCCAAGGAAGTCTTGTTCCAAGCCCCACTTTTCTGGAGCATGCCCAATCATCCAGCCAGTCAATATAATAGTTGAAATTGTTTTTAACTTCTGATGGAATGATTGTTTCTCTTTCCAATACTTCATGGGTTTTTTCAGTCCATTCAGGGTTTGAATATTTCATGAACCATTGGTCATCCATAATTTTGACAACACAGTTGTTTCCGCATCTGCACACAACAGGCCTTTCGGCAAAGTCATACATTATTGTAGCCATATTTTTGGAAATCAGTTCTTCTTTTAGTTCTTCACGGGCAAATCTGACCTTTTTGCCACCAAATCCTGGAATGCTGTCAAGAATGGTACCTTTACTGTGCTGTATCTTGTATAATTCGTTGGTTGCTTCGTGTAACTTTTCATCGTTCTGGTCGCTTATTCCAAGTTTTTCAATAATGTCTGCTGCAGGGATTTCCCCGTAGCCTTTAACGGTACATACAGGAATCGGAACGACATTTTCGATTATTCCTTCAAGATTGTATTTTGCTATCAGTTCATCATTTTTCTTCAGATCCTGAAGAGCAATGTAATCTGCCGGCGCATCGGCCGGTTCTGAAAATACTACACCACTACCGTATGACGCACTTACAAAGCTTGCAGGGAAAATTGGCAATTCATTTTCAGTAAATGGGTTTATTGCCATTTTTCCAATCAAATCATTAGGATTAATTTCACAAATAATTTTTAAATCTTTAATTTGATGTTGTAAATTATAATGAGCCTCTTTTGTTATTACCCAGTTTTCACCATCCGCATCAACCAGGACGTATTCCACATCAGGATTTAACCAGATGTTGGTTGCTCCGACAATGGTTTCCGGCCTTAATGTGGCGGTAACCAGAATTTTATCTTCAACAGAGAATTTTAAAAGAGTTAATTCATTGACTCCAACACCTTCTCCTTCAAGCAGGTCGTGGTCTCCGACAGGATTGTCACAGTTCGGACAGTATTTGACCGGATGCTCTCCTTTTTGGACTAATCCCTTTTCATATAATGTTGTAATCTGCCATTCAATGAATTTTTTGTAGGTAGGGTCAATTGTTCTGAATTCACGTCTCCAGTCGATTGAATATCCCATTTCATGCATCACTTCATTGTATTCGCTACTGAAATATCTTACAATGTATTCGGGATCTTCCAGTTTTGACAATTCGTCTTTAGGAACTCTGTGGACATTTTCATATAAGTCTAAAGTCCATGGATCTTTTCTTTTAATCCTGTCTGCAATTCCAATAACTGGTGCACCGGTTACGTGCCATGCCATTGGGAATAAAACATTGTATCCTTCCATTCTTTTAAATCTTGCATAAACGTCAGGGACTGTGTATGTACGGCCGTGTCCGATATGCATTGCACCGCTTGGGTATGGAAATGCTACAGTAATGAATAATTTTTCTTTATCGTTAGGGTTTGATTCAAATAACTTTTCATCAGCCCATTTCTTTTGCCATTTTTTCTCTGTCACTAAATCACCATTAAAGTCTTTTTAGGGCATTCAGGAACTTTTGATTTATGCTGGTTCCTATTCACTCTATTTATGATATTATTAACTTCATCAACATCGATGTCTAATTCGCTAGCTATGCAATCAGCATCGAGGTCTTTTTCTGTAAGCTTATATAATATTTTATCAAGCAATTCGTAAGTCATTCCAATTTCATCTTCATCGGTCTGGTTATTCCATAATCCTGCTCTAGGTGGCTTGTCGATGATTTCCTGTGGAACTTCCAAGTATCTGGCTAACTGGTAAACATCGGTTTTGTATAAGTCTCCAATCGGTTCGATATCACAGGCACCGTCCCCATGTTTTGTAAAGTAGCCGATTAGGATTTCGCTTTTGTTGCCTGTACCGCTCACCAGATAGTTTTTTGAATTAGCATAAAAATAAATGATTGACATTCTTATTCTAGCTTTAAGGTTTCCTATAGCTAATTTATTTTCTTCTAACTGTGTAACTGATAAGAATTCGTTTAAAATACTATCAATAGCTATTTCCTTAAATTGGATACCTAATAATTGGGCTATTGTAGTACCATGAAGTTTATCTTCGGTTGGTGTTGTTGTAGATGGCATTACTATTCCAAATACGTTTTCTTTACCAACGGCTTCACAAGCTAAAAATGCAGCTAATGTGGAATCTATTCCTCCACTCAATCCTACAACAAGTCCGTCTGCATTAGCTTCTGATACTTTATTTTGAACGAATTCGACAATATCGTCTTTTGTTTTTTCAACATTAATTTCAGGAATTTCGTTCATATCAAACACTCACTTAGTTTTTCATTAGTAATTAATATAGTTCTCTTATTATATAATATATTATTATGAGTAATGTAGAAATTTTATCAAAGAGGACATTCGATGGTGCTGATAAGGAAGTTTTGGACTGCTTTGTTGAATATCAGCAGGCATTAATTGACAAGGATGAGGATAAATTGAATGAATTAATGGCTGATGATTATATTTTGACTCACATGTCTGGCAAAAAGCAGACTAAGGCTCAGTTCATTGAAGAGGTTATGAATGGAACTCTCAATTATTTCAAATCTGAAATCCATGACCCTAATATTCTATTTGATGATAATGAAAATGCAACATTCATATCTGATGTTACATTAACCGCACGTGTCTACGGTGCCAGCGGCTCATGGACGATTGATACTGTAATGGATTTTAAAAAAATTGATGGCAAATGGATAATTGGTAAGTGGGATACTTAATAATGCCTATATTTATTATTTGACTAATTTGTGGATGATGAAAATGTTTTTAAATGAACTATTAGGAGAAAATGCAAGGATAAAAATTTTAGAAGAGCTGTTAACATATTCTGATTCATTTTTAACTGCTGATGAAATCTCTAGAATGGTTGATATTTCATCAAAAACAGTCCATATTCATATGAATCAATTAGAAGAAATAGGGATGGTCGAAGTTAAAAAAAAGGAGATCTAAAAGGTTTAAATTAAAATCCAATGATGAAAGAGTATTGGCATTAGGATTAATAGAAGCTAATGAGTTTTTAAGAAGGTCTAATTAACAGTAATTGATGAGAATGACTAATTGGGTATTATGATAAACCTTGATAGTGATTAAAAGAGAATAGTCAAGAATTGCCTGAACCTGAGAAAAACAGGTTATTCATTAAAAATATTCTTCATAATTTGAGCAGATGTTTTGTATTCTTTTTTTGTTTTCGATTTCATGTTTGGATTTGTAATAACATTCTGTGAAATAGATTAAGCTATGCTTTCTACTTAATATGAATATAAATCTAAATGGGGATCTATTTCCTTCTTTAATTGATTCACAACGAAATTTTTTGATTTTAAACACTGGAAATTTTACTTTTGGACCTAATCAGGGTATTTGGTTATAACGGTCTTGGGTTAATCTATGATTTCCCCTTTTCAAGTCTAAGAGTAAAACTTTTTTTAGTCTTTCAAAATCCTCTTCAAGTGAAGGACATTTTCTGGTGAGTTTTTTAAATTCCTTATCAAATTTAGGATAAGTTTTAATGGTGTATTCAGTTGTCATATTCTCTAACACTGTATTCAGGGTCTCTGTAAAAAACGTATTCGTAGTCTAAATCTTCATTATCTTCTGCAATCATCCAAGGCATATCTCCATGTGAATATTCACTAACTTCTTTTGCAGATAAATCACCCAATTCATCAATCACGTCATTTATAACACTTAATTCCTTGGTATTTAATGTTGATAAATCTGGAACTTCTTGTAAGTAATGTTTATGGATAGTAGTTCCGAAATAAGGTTTTTTTTCAATTGTAATGGAGTTATCATTAATCATTTCATCAACTATTTCATCAATGTGTTGTGGATAGGGGCCTCTTTCATATTTGATATATGTTTCATTGGTTATGGAAGTTTCATATTTTTCATAATAATTGAAATCTGAAAAATATAATAATTTACAAATTACAGTTTTTCCAACATTCTTTTTATTTTCACATCTATTGATAATGTATGAAAGAACACTTTTGAATTTTTCTTTATCAAATTCCATTTTTAATCACCCTCCATTAATATTAATCATTTAAGATTTTACTATCTTAATTAACTTATTGTTTCTTTTAATTTAAATATTTATGCTTTTTGCATATTTGGGGCAATTCTGATGGCATATACTAAGCAAAAATTGATAGTTGGCTTTATTTCTCTAAATCATGCGTTTTTGTAAAATGTATATTTTCATATAAAAAATCAAAGACGAATTTCACTATAATAACTAAATTTATATACTATAAAGAATTAAAATAACATTTAGTTACTAAAAGTAATTTTAATATTCGAGGTGATTTTTTGGCATTTAAAGATTATTTCAGATTCAATAAAGATAAAACAACATTCATTTTTGTAGGCGGAAAAGGTGGTGTTGGTAAAACATCCATTTCCTCAGCTACTGCATTATGGTTAGCCGAACAGGGCAAAAAAACTTTGATTGTATCTACTGACCCTGCACATTCACTTTCAGATTCTTTGGAAGTGCAAATCGGTCATTACCCTAGGGAAATCAAAACCAATTTATTTGCAGTTGAAATTGATCCTGATGAAGCGATGGCAGAAAAACAATCTGCCCTTGAAGCTCAAAAAGCATCTTCAGCTCCAGATGCACTGGGAGGCCTTGATTTCTTGACTGACCAGATGGATTTGGCATCATCATCTCCAGGTGCTGATGAGGTGGCTGCATTTGAGGTGTTCCTGTCTGTAATGACATCCAATGAATTTGACGTTGTTGTATTTGATACCGCACCAACAGGCCACACATTAAGGTTATTATCTTTCCCGGAAGTCATGGACTCATGGGTGGGAAAAGCAATGATTGCAAAAGCAAAATTGGGTTCTGTTGCAAATTCATTAAAGAGCATAATGCCGTTTATGGATGCAGTTGACAATCCGCAAACTGCTGAAGATTTAAAAAGAACCAAAGAGCAAATTGATGAGGCTAAAAAGGTATTGTCTGATCCTGACAGAACCACATTTAAAATGGTTGTTATTCCTGAAGAGATGTCAATTTATGAATCAGAAAGGGCTCTTGAGGCATTGGAGAAAAATGACATGGTTGTTGACAGCGTCATCGTCAATCAGGTAATGCCGGACATATGCGACTGTGATTTCTGCCACTCAAGACATAAATTGCAGCAAAAACGTTTGGCGTTAATCGATCAAAAGTTTTCAGACCAGCACATTGCCGAAGTTCCTTTATTTAAGGACGAAGTTAAAGGTCAGGAAAAACTTTTAAACTTGGCTCATATTCTTTATGATGACAAGGATAATGATGAGATAACTCAGGAAGCTATCCAATTGTAAAAAATAAAAATAAGTTAAAATTATTAAATTTTAACTTTAAAAACTTTTTTTATTCTTCTTTTTTGTAGTAAAACCAGTTTACAAGTTCAGCTATAATAAACAACAGCAAACATACTGAAAAGAATATGCTGAATGTTTGTCCCGTTACCATATCATATATGAATGATATTACTAAAAGGATAAAGGTTACTTTGACTATTAAGGGATTTTTATCCCAGTTTTCTTTGATTTGATCAAGCAAGGACATTTTTTATCTCCAGTATTTCTGCGGAATGCTGTATGGGCTCCAGCTTTCTTCCGTAAAATATTTGTATGTGTCTTCTTTGGTTAATGTTTTAACGCTTCCTTTACTTATATATTTCACGTTTTCACGGTCATATGAATTGTCCTTCTTAATTGGAATCTCAATATAGTCAACGCTTCCGTCCTTCTGTGGGATGTTGTAAATTTTTGTATTCTGCAGATAACCGGGCCTTGTAAACGTAACGTAATCGTATGCGCTGTGCACATTTTCATCTTCTACAAAATGCTCTACAAAATAAACTCCGATTCCCTGAATACTGCTTGCAGTTCCTATTATGCTTAATCCCAATGTTGCGCTTCCTCCAATCAAAGCGCCCACAACACCTTTCGCAACAAGCGCTCCTTTAAATGCAAAGGATACTAATGGCTGGACATTGTCTCCAATATAGTCCAATACGCTGTCTATTTCGTAAACTCCATTATTTATATTGAGCATCACTCCTTTCAGCATGCTGTTGGCGCTGCATAATCCGCAATCTCTGGATATTGTAATTCCCTTGTATGCAAAACCGTCTTTAATCAGCAGAGGTGTCACAAGTCCGGTAGTCAAATCAATGAGGAATGTAGAATTTCCGCTTTCATCAGTGATGATAGCGCTGTTGTTGTAATAGACGATGCTTGTTTTAAATGAAGCCAAGGATTCAAAAACATCATCAAATGTCGAGGTAATGTTAATGTCTCCATCGTCAGCTATAGGCTTTAGGCTGTATTCCTCGATTTTTGAAAGCAATACTGAGTTTACGAAACGGTACTTGATGATTTCACTTTCATTGTTCCCCTGGATGAATCTTCCCATGTTTGGAGATAAGACATGGTGATATGTGTCCTTCCAGTTCATAGCTCCAAGAATGACTGTATTGTTTGTTCTCCTCCATTTCACATCATAATCCGCCATTAGCTCATCGGATAGTCTGTCACTTAAATAGGCGGTATTAAGTGATGTCATAAACATGGTATACATGCTCTGCATTCCGGCACTGCTTTTATAGTCATTTTCCTTTAAAATCCATTCATTGACTATTTTACCATCAATTTTTTTATTTATCAGGATAAATGATTGCATAACGTCAAAGTCGCCCTTATACTTATCGCTTAAACCGTAGGTTATCAGTTCCTCTTTTTCAAATTCTATGCAATTTGAAGAGCTGAATCCTGTAACTATATTCTCCTCGCTGATGTATCCCACAATCTTTGTTCCGAAATAATCGAAAGTCACGCTTTTTCCGGTATTTGCGAATCTGATTTTATCTATATTTCCCTTTGTGATTTCACCGTAGCTTTTGTAATCAAAGTCATATACTGTGCATCCGTAAAGTTTTGATAAACTGTATTTCAAACCGAATTCATCAAAGCTAATTGTTTGGAATTGGATTTTAGCTATTGTTTGTCCGTTTTGAACGTAATTGATTATTTCACTGTTGTCCATGCTCTTATCAATATATGCTCCAAACTGTTCCACATTTTCACTGCAATTGTTTCTATAGATGAAATGGGTATAATTTGAACTTCTATGCAGTATTATACCATTTCCAGTTAGTTTTTCAATTTTATAGCTATGCTGTGTCGGGCTGTTGTCGAATGGCAGCAGATAATATTCACTTCCCAGATAAGTGGCACCATATTCAGGCATGTTTCCTGTTGAAAACGTGTAATAGTCATTTTCAATCTGTATATTAATCAGCTGGTTTTTTTCCATTCTAATTATTCCGTCAGCGCCGGTTTTAAGTGAATAGATGCTGTTTTCATAAACATAAGGGCATGTTACATTTACGTAATTAGGTACTTTTATTTCATATGTGAAATTGGTATTTTTTATAATTTCCTTTTCTGATTGGGGTTCGATTATAATCTTATTTGCAACGCTAAGGCCGTTATGCTGTGAGGTAATGATATATTCTCCAACAATGAGGTTTATGTTCAAACTTGCCATTCCGTTTTCGTCTGTTGTTCTTGTGTAAAGCACTCCGTTGATATTGAACGTTACCTTTTCATATTCCGCAGGCTTTCCAGTGCCGTCAACCAGATAGGCTTTAAATTTAGTTCCGTCCTTATATTCCATTTGAATATCTCTTGCTGTTAATGTTGGCAATATTTTAATGGTATTGGAGACGCTGCAGCTTTCATACTGTGCAGTTATAATGTATTGTCCGGGATCCAAATTCAAGTTCAGACTGGCTATTCCGTACATGTTTGTCTGGCGATAGTAAAAAACGCCGTTAATGTTGAATTCAACGACATGTCCGGATCCGGCCGTTTCACCGTTCTTTTCAAGTATCGTAACCTTGTACTTTGTGGCGTTTTTATAATATTTGACTATGTCCTTATTGTTGGTAATCAGTGGAAGAACTGTTATGGTATTGCTTCGCATTTCTGATGTTTTGCTGTTGGTTGCAGTTAAAATATAGGTTCCCTGATTCAGATTTATGTTCAGTTTCCCAATTCCGCTGTCGTTTGTTACTCTTGTATAAAACACTCCATTTATATTGAAGGTTACAGGCGTATTTTTCAGCACTTCTCCGTTCGTATCCAAAAATTTAGCATAATATTGGGTGGAGTTTCTATAAATTTTGACGACATCTGACGAATAAATCGTGCTTTTTATGTTTATGGTGTTGTTTACAGATATTTTTCCGTTGGCTGTTGTAGTTATGCTATATTTTCCGCTGTCTAAATTTATTGCAAGTGAGGAATATCCGTTTTCATTGCTTTTTCTAGTATAATTCATGTTATTTAATGAATATGTTACAGAAACATTGCTCAAAGGATTATTGTTTTCATCCTGCACCTGTGTTGCAAATCGTGTTCCGTCTTTATAATACATTTCAACATCATGACTTTCAATATGAATGTCTGGGGTGTTGCTTTCCGTTATTACAGTTTCATTTTCCATCTCTTCTGCCGAAACAGAGCCAATTAAAAAAATGGTTAAGAAAATAAAAACTATCATGCTTATTTTTTTAATCATAGTATCATACATCCGTTAATTTTTTTTAATTAATTAACACTGAAACTATGATTTTAACCTTATAAAGATTTTAATTTAAAATTTAAAAAGAAAAAGATATTTAAAATGAATTTTTGAGGTCAATTCTTGCCTTCTATTATCATTATGCACATGTAAGTAAATTCACTTGCCGCAATATTTTTTAATGAAGTGGAGACAATTTTCTCATCCGGGTATGATAACCTTTCACAGACAGTAACCTTTCTGGATTCGCTGACCCCGTTATCAAGTAAAAACTGAGCCATGTCTTTAACTTTTCTTGAAGGAAGAGCTATGGTGGTTTTTCCATTATCAATGACTTCAAGAATGTCCTCTACATTCTCCCGTCCATGAAATGTCATGACATTTGCACTGTCCCATTGGATGTGATTTCTGGCCGCTGCCAGCTGAAGAGAGCTGATTCCCGGAATAACTTCAATGTTTTCTTTTGAAAAACCCTTTTCATCAGAAATTCTTAAAACAGTATTCAGAACTCCTGAAAAACCAGGATCTCCTGTTGATAGGATAGCAACACTATTTCCGTCAATTGCCAAATCAACACCTTCTTCCAGTTTATCCAACAAATCTTTAACATTAAATGCAATGGTATTTTTAACGTCACTAAACAAGTCTATCGCTCTAGTGCTTCCGACAGTGTAATCGCAGTTTTTAACACAGTTTACGGCTTTTAAAGTCAAATATTCTTCCGCACCAGGCCCTATGCCAATAATAAATATTTTTCCGTCCATATTAATCATCGATGTTCAATGTTTTCTTAAAAGTTTCTTTCAGTTCTTCCTTTGTTTCATCATTATATCCGTTATCCTTGTCGTCCTCAAGTGTAAACATGGCTATTTCATAAATGATTCTGTTCATTGATTTTCCATATTCCGTTAAGCTATATTCGGTACTTACAGGTTTGGTATTCAAGACTCTCTTTTCTATCAGCCCATTTTCTTCCAAATCGGCTAAACAGCTAGATAATACTTTATTGCTAATGTCTTTTCCTTCTTTAAATTCTTTGAAATGTTTTTTGCCGAAAAATAAATCTCTGATTATTTGAATGCTCCATTTTTTATTAATCAGGGTCATTGTTCTGTCTACCGGACAAGTTATCTCTTTATTCATGGAAAATCACCTTATTTCTTAATTTTAATTTCATTTAATATTAATATTTTCATGTTACTTTCAGGTAACTAGGTTCCTTTTCAGTTACAAAAATCATTTAAATATCTTTTAATAATATATTAGAGTAAGGAGGGATTAAAATGGATACAAATCAGCAATTAGACTTTCTTTTAAATTATTTGATTAATGAAAGACAAGAGAATATCGAAATTCCCAATGATGCTATTCAAAAAAGGAATCTGCTTCGTTCACTGATGAATGTAAGGCCTCCCGTTCCGGCCAGTGAAGAATTCTTCGAGATTCAGGATGAATTCTTAACAAAAGAAACCCTTTCAAAAAAGCTGGTAGGTGTTGAGGATATCGATGAATTTGACGGCAAAGTAATGCTTTGGCAGGGAGATATCACAGATTTGAAGGTAGATGCCATTGTAAATGCCGCCAATTCAAAACTTTTGGGCTGTTTTATTCCAATGCATAATTGCATCGATAATGTAATTCATTCAGCCAGCGGCATCCAGTTAAGATTGGAATGTGATAAGATTATGAAAGCACAAGCCAGGGATGAAGACATTGGAAAGGCTAAAATTACTGATGCCTATAATTTGGCTTCCAAACATGTAATCCATACTGTCGGTCCCGCAATTGCTCAAAATTCAAAGCCAAGTGAGTTGGATTGCAAAAGACTTGAAAGCTGTTACAGATCTTGTCTGGAAATAGCCGGTGCACATAATCTGAAATCACTTGCTTTCTGCTGCATCTCAACAGGTGTTTTTAACTTTCCTCAGGAAACTGCTGCTAGAATCGCTATAAAAACGGTTAAGGACTATCTGGATTCCAATGAAACTTCTTTGGAGCATGTGATATTCAATGTATTCGTAGATGATGATTATTATATTTATAAAAAATTATTGTTTGGTGATAAAAATGGATAAATTCGTATTGAGATTGGATAAAGCTATTGAAAAAATTAATGATGCTGATTATGTGCTGATAGGTGCCGGAGCAGGACTTTCCACTGCTGCAGGTATCGAATATACTGGTAAACGATTCACTGATAATTTCGCCGATTTCATTGAAAAGTATTCGATGAGAGATATGTATTCTTCGGGATTCTATCCTTTCAAGACTTCTGAAGAAAAATGGGCATACTGGGCAAAACACATCAACGTTAACAGATTCAGTGTTGGCGAAACGGACGTTTATAAAAAACTATTGAAATTGGTTGAAAATAAGGATTATTTCGTTTTAACAACAAATGTGGAGCATCAATTCTGGATAAACGGATTTGAAGATGAAAGAATCTTTGCAACACAGGGGGATTACGGCTTATTTCAGTGCAGCGAAGCCTGTCATGACAAACTGTATGAAAATGAGGAACTGATTAAGGAAATGGTTGAAAAAACCGTTGACTGTAAGATTCCAACAGATTTGATTCCTAAATGTCCGGTTTGCGGTGAAGAAATGGAAACAAACCTTAGAAAGGATAATCTCTTCGTTGAAGATGAAAAATGGCATGAGGCTAAAGGCCGTTATATGGACTTTTTAAATAAGATTGATAGTAAAAAGGTGGTATTTTTAGAAATAGGTGTCGGATTCAACACTCCTGTAATCATCAGATATCCGTTTGAACAGATGACTCATGACAATCCTAATGCAACATTAATAAGATTGAATAAGGATTATGCTGATGCCATTAAAGAAAATGAGTCTAAAACTATAAGTTTTGATGAAAATGTTGAAGAAATATTTGATTATTGGCTTTCAAGAGTTTTTTAACTCATTTATTTCTTTTTTTAGAAAATCATAAATTGATTTCGCACCAATTAACTCACCAGGATCTTCCCAATTGGAAGGGTATAATATGAATGGTCTTGTCTGGCTTCCGCCAAGTCCTCCATGACTGCCTATCAGTTCTTCAAATGCGCAGATTTCTTCAGTGTTCGGGTCATAAAAGCTGTTTACCAAAATATCTGGCATGTGTTTGAATCCGTTGTGTCTTTTCAAATGCATTGCGGCATTCTTTCCAAAGTTTTCTAGCGGATTTTCTCCTTCAATCCTGTCTGTATTTAAATAATAGATTCCTTCCCTGCCTATAACCATTGGCCCATTTGTGAAGGATTCAACTAAAATAAACCCGATTCCGCTATGCTTTACAAGACCTGGGATTAAATTTGGGAACAGCATTACTATTTCTTCATAATTCAATCGTTTTTGCCATTGTGTTAAATAAATCAGCCCCAAATTTCCGGACCCTAAAACTATCAATTCTGAATTCCTGGCTTTTTTAGCAGTCTGTTCATTGCTCTCATGTCTTTTGATGTAATCAAGGTTATTCTGATACTTGGATCTGAGGTCCTCAATGCGTTCAATATTAATGAAATCCGGAGTTTTTTCTTTTAAATTTTCCAATGTATCTGAAAAGAAGTCCGTATCTTTTATATCATCAACCTTTCCTTTTATTGTACCGATTTGTTTATTTTCCGGAATAAAAGCGTCTCTGAAATGATCTGAAATAAATGGATCATTGTCATAAATTTTCATGTCTTCCGGCAGGAGTCTTCTTACATAGTCTGCCAATGTTATCCCATATCTTTGTTTGAATGTTGAACCGTTTCCCTGTCCGTGATCGGACAATACAACAAATTCATAATGTCTTTCACTGCTTTTTTCAGCTTTTTCAAGTCTTTTGAATTGCAAATCAATCTGTTTTAAAACATTCCAAACATCATCATCCCTTATTCCTGAGTGATGGGCTACTTCATCATAACCGACATAGCTGGCATATGCGCTGTTTATTTCACCTTTCAGCATATTTTCAATCAGTGTTTCGGTTGCAACTTCGCGCAAAAGCACATTTGCGCCGGATCTTATTGTAGCATATATTACATTTCTTCTAAGTCTCGGTCGGATATTTTTTATCCAATGAACTATTTGGGATTTTATTTCAACAAATATTTCCCATATGAATAAAATGATGACTCTTTGAAAGGAATAAGCTTCAAGAAAAACCACGTTCAATGACTTATTGTACATTTTTGTCAATAGTCTGAATCTTGATGAGGTTATTATCGCATTGTAGCTGTCTCCAGTAAACATATTAGTGATGCTGGTTCCTTTATCGCACAAAAGCCCATTTCCGTCAGATATTCTTTCCTCAACTATTGGGGCATGGGCCAGTTTTCCTGAAACGATTATCTGATTGTCATTTTCCTTTTCAACCCATCTGTATGCCACAATGTTTTCATTATTACCATGCAAAATTCCGGCCTGGCTTGCACCTGTCTGGGAGGACAAATCAGTTTCCCATTCTTTTAATGTGTATGAATTGGAATCTATCCATCTTTTAATCGTTGGCATCATGTCTTTTTCAATGGCTTCCTTTAAAATATCAATTGATAGCCCGTCAATTTCAAGCATTATAAGTCCGGGATATGTCTGTTTATATAATTTCTTTTCCTTTGAAACATAATCTGACACTCTGTTTATGTATGTATCATAATAGTCGACATCAGTAATGTTTGAAATAAGTGTGGTTGCAACAGCCATCGCCAGCGGAACCAGGAACGCATCTCCTGCTCCAAGGGAAACTCCAGGAATAAAATAGCAGACTCCATAAAAAATCAGTGAATTTATCAGCAAAGCTCCGATTCCGAAGGTCAGGACGATAAATTTCATGAATAATTTTCTCAGCAATGGCCAAAAAAGAATATTGGCTATGGTAACACCAATGGTGATAATAAGCGCATCATACCAGTTTTTCAATATAAAACCCTCAAGCAGGTATGACATTGCAATTATCGTGATGACATTTGCAGTTATCAATAATATAACTATTACAACTGATTTAATTAAATTTTGTATGTTCATTTTCCGATATTTTCCCCTATTTTTTAAATAAGTTTATGAAACTATTTATATTTTAAAAATTAAATATTTTATTGATTATTATGCTTCAAATTGCAGTTTGTGGAAAACCAAATGTAGGAAAATCATCTTTTTTCAATTCAGCAACTTCTTCAGCTGTTGAAATGGCAAATTACCCATTCACAACAATTGACGCGAATAAAGCTGTTGCTCATGTTATTAAAGATTGTCCATGCCAGGAATTGGGTGTCACATGCAATCCGAGAAATTCAATTTGTGTTGATGGAAAAAGATTACTTCCTATAGAATTAATAGATGTTGCAGGATTAGTTCCTGGAGCACATGAAGGAAAAGGATTAGGAAATAAGTTTTTAGACGATTTAATGCAGGCTAAAGTATTTATCAATGTTATTGATGCTTCAGGTTCAACAGACCTTGAAGGTAATCCAGTTGACCCTGGAAGTCATGACCCTCTTGAAGATTTGGAATTTTTGGAAAATGAAATCGTCATGTGGATGTATGGAATTCTATCAAGAAATTGGGTAAGGCTTATAAGAAAAGTCGGTGCAGAGCATTTGGACATTGCAAAAGTATTGTTTGATCAATTGTCTGGTACAGGGATAGCTATTGAAGATATTATCGAAGCTAAAAGAAGTATCGAACCTGATTATAATAAATGGGAAGAAGAAGACCTGATTCAATTAACAAGAAATGTTCTTAAAATCGCTAAACCAATGATGATTGTCGCAAATAAGGCGGATTTGCCGACTTCAGAGGAAAACATTAAAAGAATCAAGGAAAAATATCCGAATGTTATACCTGCTTCAGCGGAATCTGAAATTGCATTGGTAAGGGCAAGTGAGGCCGGATTAATCAGTTACCTTCCTGGTGATGACCATTTTGATATATTAAAGCCGGAAGAGTTATCTGAAAATCAGTTGAAAGCATTGGAGTATATCAAAACTAATATTTTGGATAAATATGGAAGCACTGGTATTCAGGATGCTTTAAATTATGGTATATTTAATTTGCTTGAAAATATTGTGGTCTATCCTGTTCAGGATGAACATAAATACACTGACCAAAAGGGTAATGTTTTGCCTGACGGAATATTGCTTAAAAAAGGTTCCAATCCTCGTCAACTGGCCTATCTAGTTCACTCAGACATTGGTGATAAGTTCATGCATGCGGTTGATGCCAGGTCTAACATGCGCGTGGCCAGTGACTATGAACTGAAAGATGGTGACATTATAAGTATTATTACCCGTCAATAATACTTTAATTTCTTTTTTTCGAGGCATTAACATGAAAAAAGTAAAAATCACGGTCATGAAAAAAGCAAGATACGATGATTTGATTGAGAAATATGAAAATCCTTTAGAACATGAATGTGATGTTGAGCTTGGGGATGTTTTCATTGCTAATGGTTGGGTAAAACCTGATAACTTTTGCGATAGTGCATGGGAAAGCATTTCGTCTTTTGTAATGGCTTTATCCTGCGGTGCTGAAGATTTTTATGATGGCTGGATGAAAAATAAAAAATCTGCAATGATTTCTTGCAATGATGGATTCAGGCCGGTCAGCTTTTTGCTGGAAGCAATGGATGAAGATGCAGATTAAGAGTATTATGCCTAATTTAATTCAAAAAACTTCTAATTTTTTTAAAGAAGAAACAGTATTCTCTATTTCTTTTATATTGGCGATAATATCCTGTTTTTTTGTAAAACCAAGTACTGATTATTTTTATTATATTAACTGGGATACCATCATACTGCTTTTCATAATAATGTTTTTTGTTGAAATTTTAAAGAATCTTGCTGTTTTTGAGAGAGTGGTTCGAAAGCTTTTGACTAAAATAACAAACACCCGTCAGCTTGCATCAGTTTTGATTTTTGCTTGTTTTTTAAGTTCAATATTCATTACCAATGATGTTTCTTTAATAATATTCGTGCCGTTCACTATTCTGGCTTTAAAAAAGGTGGGCAGGATTGATTTATCTATTATTACAGTGTCTTTGCAGACAATTGCGGCAAATGTGGGATGTATGCTTCTTCCGATTGGAGCTCCGCATAATATCGTAATGTATACGGTATCAGGCATTCCGTTCACCTCATTTTTCCTGTTATTATTGCCTTATATAATAGTTTCTGTTGTATTTTTATTGATATCTTCTTTATTTATTCCAAAAGATAATATTGATTTGCCGAAAATGAATAAAATAACTTTTAATGGTGAAAATTTCCTTAAAAGAATTTTGCTCGGTATTGATTATTTTCTGCTTTTGACATTCATTGCCCTTTTCATTTTAATCGGCAACTTGGAAAATATTCCGATTTTCTATTCACTTTTTACACAATGGATATCAGGAAATGAAGTTGCATGGGGAATTATAGCATCTCAGGTTATTTCCAATGTTCCTGCAGCAATTTTACTCAGTGGTTTCAGCTCCAATTATAGTGCCATTATCGTTGGAATCAATATTGGGGGTTTCGGTACGCTTATAGCTTCCATGGCCAATCTTATTTCGTATAAGATTCTTGTGCGTGAATATGGTGAATTTAAAATTAGATATTTAAAAAGGTTCACAGTATTAAATGTCATTTTGCTGATAATTCTCGTTGGCGTTTATATTCTCATTTAAATAGTATTAATTAAAGAATATTAATTATTTGAGGAGAGTTTTATGGCTAATGAAAATGTTGAATTGATGAGGGGAGAGCCTGAAATAGCTATCAGAAAACTGGCCATTCCGATAATGGTATCTATGCTTTTGACAGCATCGTATAATATTGTTGATGGAATTTGGGTTGCCGGTTTAGGCCAGGCAGCTATTGCAGGAATAGGTTTTGTAACGCCGATATTTATGATTTTAAATGGTGTCAGTGTCGGACTTGGAAACGGTGCAACAAGCAGTATTTCTCGTGCTGTAGGTGCAAAAAACCATGAAAGAGCAAGCAAATCCGCCACACATTCTCTTTTAATATTTTTAATTGCATCGATTTTGTTAACCATAATTCTGCTTATAATACAGGAGCCGCTGCTGAAGTCTTATGGTGCAAGCGGACAGTCATTGGTTGAAGGAATTAAGTATGGGACTCCATTATTTTTAGGCCTATTTGCATTCATGTTTGCAAATGGTGGAAGTGGTATTCTCCGTGGTGAAGGAGACATGAAAAGAGCGATGTATGCAATTATTGTGTCTGTAGTTTTGAATTTCATTTTGGATCCTCTTTTCATTTATGTATTTAACTGGGGATCTGCCGGAGCTTCCCTTGCAACAATTGTAAGTTCCGTTGGCTCAGCAGCAGTAATCATGTACTGGATTTTGATAAAAAAGGACACTTATGTTGATGTCACATTTAAAAATTTCAGATATGAGTCAAAAATATCCCGAGATATCCTAAAGGTAGGTATTCCGTCTTCATTGGATATGTTCATGATGTCACTTGCAATGAGTTTTTATCTGATGTTCATCTCATCAGTTGGCGGTGAATATGGTATTGCAGCATTTACTTCCGGTCAGAGATTATATCTCTTTGGTATAATGCCTTTAACAGCTATTGCCAGTGCGGTTTCAGCGGTAAGCGGAAGCGCATATGGTGCCAGAAACTGGGAGTATCTTTCAAGAACTCACACTTACGGTACCAAGTTCGCAATGGTATTTGCAGTGGCCATAATGCTTATTCTGGTAATATTTGCACCGCAGCTGTCATTGATTTTCGCATATACTCCGGAAACAGCTCCGTTAATTCCAGAAATTACGAACTTCTTAAGAATAGCATCATTCGGTTTGCTTCTGGTCGGTATCGGTATGCCTTCAAGCTTTATGTATCAGGGAATCGGAAGGGGAACAACAAGCCTTGCCTGGACAATTATAAGGGAGCTGATCTTCACTGTAACTTGCACATATCTCTTCGGAATAGTATTGAATTGGGGACTGACTGGTATCTGGGTAGGTCTTGCGGTCGGTAGAATTATCGCATCAATTCTAAACTTCACTTATGCAAAATACACTCTTAGAAAGCTGAAATCAACTTTGAATTAAAAATAGAAAAAGATGAATATTCATTCATCAAGCAAATCCGCAACTTTATTTGCAATAAATACGCAGCAGTCAACGCATGGGGATTTGTCTTCTCCATTTTTACTTATTTTATCGCAGCGCACTGTACTGTATTCTTCCTTAAATGCATTAAAAATTTCTTTGGCGTTGGCTTTAATTTTCACTTCATCATCAACAATCAGGCCGTTGGCAATCAATGCGCCTGTAACTGCTCCACAGGTTCCCTCATCAAAGGTTCCGCCCATTCCTCCTGCAAATCCGCAGGCCAGCTTGCACATGTCTGATTGGGAAATGGGATATTCGGCAGTTTCACAAAGTCCCATCAGTGTAGATTCAGAGCAGCTTTTAAAAGTCCTGTACTCTCTTATTTTTTCTTCCAAAATTTTCTTATCAAGTTTCATAATGCAATCTCCTTAATTAATTATATTAACTAATAATTTTAAATAATTATTCATTGAAAAATTAGGTGATTAAAATTATACATCCAAGACCAAGTCCGATTGCTGCTACTCTTTATACTTTGAGAGATATGAATGTTGATGTTATTATCATGCATGGGCCTACAGGGTGCTGTTTTAGAACAGCAAGGCTTCTGGAAAGTGATGGTGTGCGTGTTGTAACTACAGGAATGTCAGAAAACGATTTTATATTAGGTGCCGGTGAAAAGTTAGTCGACACATTAACTGAGGCTTATGATACATTCAAGCCAAAGCTAATGGGAATAGCAGGCACTTGCGCCAGTATGATTATCGGTGAGGATTTAAAGGAAGCAATTGCAACAGCAGATTTGCCGTGCACAGTAATCCCTGTTGAATCTCACGGAGGATCAGGTGAAGGGGACAATACTGTTGGAGCAATAATGGTTTTAGAGGCTGCCGTTGAATGTGGAGTGATTCCTCAGGAAGAGGCAGATAGGCAAATTAAAATGCTTGAGATGGCAACTGAAGTTGAAAAGACTCGAGGTATGGCTCAGGGAAAATACATCAAACCTAATTTTGGAGATTCAAAGGAAATTGTTGCAAAGACGGTCGTTAATGCACTGAAAGACAATAAGAAAGTGGCTTTTGTACTTAACGTTAAAAAAGAAACATCATATTTGTTTGCGGATATCATAAATTTTGATTATAATGAAATTAATCCGGACAATAAGCCTATTTTTGTAGCTAATTTGGATGAAAACATCGGTTTGCCTAGAATTAGACAACATGCAGTAAACATTAAAGATCAATTGGACATTAAGCCGGATTTCATCACTGGAGGGCTTGACGAATACCCTATCACTGCAGATAATGCAGCAGATTATCTTAAAGATATGGATTTGGATTTGATTGTTGTATTTGGTGTTCCTCATGCGTTTCCAATAGAGGATTTTGATGTGGAATCTGTTGCTGTAACCGATGGGCCTCGTTTAGTGGAGCCTTTGCGTGAATTGGGATATACTCATGTTGTGGCTGAACTAGACGCGCACTCTAAAACATTGGGGACTGATGAAATTGTAGATTCGGACTTTGGATTGATGATTAGATCAGCTATTGGATGGATGTAATAATATGATAACGATTATTGATTATAAAAGCGGAAACCTGAAAAGCATTTCCAATGGATTTAAAAAGATTGGTGAGGATTTTCAGATAACTGATGATGTGGAAGTTATTGCTGATGCAAAGCATTTAGTCTTGCCCGGTGTTGGAGCTTTCGGTTCTGCAATGGAAAATTTGGAAGCTTTCCGTGATGTCATTGAAGAGCATGTTAATGATGATAAACCGTTTTTAGGGGTCTGTTTAGGCCAGCAGGTTCTCATGAGTGAAAGTGAAGAAAGTCCTGGAGTAAAAGGGCTTGATTTATTTAAGGGCCATTGCGAATACTTGCCTGAAGGGGTTAAAATTCCTCATATGGGTTGGAATAAGCTGGATGTAGTTAAAAAATGTCCTATTCTGGAAGATGTGGACAAGCAATATTTTTACTTTGTCCATTCATATCATGTAATTCCGGATGATTGTGAGATTATTGCAGGGACCTGTGATTATGGTGTTGATGTTGCAGCGGCATTAAGCCGAAATAATTTATTTTCAACACAATTTCATCCTGAAAAAAGCGGAAAAGCAGGACTTAAGATTTTAAAAAATTTTGTTAATATTGGAGAGTAATTTATATGGATATAGAAGGATTTGTCCGTGCAAGAATTGATGACTATTCATATGATGACTTATCAGTTCTTTTGGCTGAAAGAATAAGGGAATATAAAGATATTTCCGATGAAAACTCTGTTAAAATGGCACGGGCTGTGATTGATGAGGTTTCAACAACTTTAAAACTAAAGGAAAGTGATGATGAATTTTTAAAAGAAATTGCAGAAATCACCAAATCAGGTGTTGGAATGGGTGAAATGGGTGTCGGATCACGTGGAGCAGGAGATTTCTTTGTTCACAGAAGAATCGCAGATATAGTGGCTTCAACAAATACTGCATCACTTGTAAACCCGACAGAACAGGACGACGGAGGTGTTGTACGTTCCCGTGCAAAGAATGACGATGTTTACATAACCACTGCAGTTGATGGAATTCATTCAAGATTAAGTGAATATCCGTTTTTAGGCGGTTTTCATGTTACAAGAGCAACTTTAAGGGATGTTTGTGTAATGGGCGCAGACCCTGTAGCTATTCTAAGTGATGTTCACCTGGCGGATGACGGTGATGTCGGAAAGATTTTCGATTTCACTGCAGGTGTTGCTGCCGTTTCCGAGCTTGTAGGCGTTCCTATTGTGGCCGGAAGTACCTTGAGGGTCGGCGGAGACATGGTTTTGGGTGACCGCTTTGTTTCAGCTGTAGGAAGTGTAGGTGTTTCAGATTATCCTCCAACAGCACGTAAGGGTGCAACAAAAGGTGATGTAATCCTTTTAACTGAAGGTTCAGGCGGAGGAACCATCACAACAACTGCATTGTATAATGGCTTTTTCGATGTTGTATGGGACACTATGAACGTTAATTTTGTTCAGGCATCACAATCATTGTTTGAAGCGGATTTGGTAAAGGATATTCATGCAATGACTGATGTTACCAACGGTGGCCTTAGGGGAGATGCCCATGAGATTTCCAATACTACTGGTGTTGGTTTGGAGTTTTATGAAAAAGATATTAGGGCTATGGTCGCTCCAAATGTGTTGAACATGCTTGAAACTTTAAACATTGATCCTTTGGGCGTTTCTACAGATTCATTAATGCTAGTTGTTCCTGAAGATATTGCGGAAGATGTTAAAAAGACAGTTTCATCAGCAGGCGTTGACATCTCAGAGATTGGTCAGGTCACTGACAGCGGCGAACCGATACTGATTAAGGAAGACTCTTCAACCGAAAAGCTTGTTCCTTTATTTAGGGAAGCTGCATACACAAAAATTAAAAAGCTAGTCGGTGATACAACACCTGAGGACTTTGAAATAATGCAGGAAAAAGTTCAAAAGGCATGTGAAGATGCGATTGCTAAGAAGGAAAAGGTTATAAAGTATATAAATAAAAATTAATTTTTTCACACTTCCATATTTTTTAAATAATATGGGAGTTAATCTCTTTTTATGAAAAATGATACTGGAACATTATATATAGCAGATGCCATCATTGCTTTAAGCATTCTGTTCATCGCAATGCTAATGTTAAATTCATTAATTTCAATTCAAAATCCCGTATATTCAGATATTTCAAAAGATTCTAAAAATGCTCAGGATATAATGGAAATTTTAAGTGGCAAGGTTGATTTTGATGACCGTACTTTTTTGTCACAAATTAGTCAGATTTTAAAGGACAATAGAAATTCCAAAAAATCAGTAAGGGAAGTTTCACAGCTTTGCGATGAAAAGTTCAGCGAATTGAAACTGGTTAATTATCGTTTTGTCGAGTCCAATATTTTAGGTTCAAAAATATTGTCGCAATCAGGTGATTTTTCTAAAGCGGACGACATTTCTGTTGCAACACGAAATTTCGATGGTTATTCATATACTTTGTATGTTTGGTAATAGTTACCCTTTGTATGTAATAGACCGGCATTTATACGTGTTTGGTGGTGAATATACCAGCCTTTACATACAATTTTGCACATTTTACCAGCAGAGAATGGGTTTGTGGTGGTGATTCTCCACCAGAATAATGTACAATATTCATTCTTTTTTTAATGTTATATAAATATTTATATTAGCCGGTTCGTGTTGTATATTTTTTACTTTGGTGTTTAAATGCCTTCAATTAACAGTTTAATTTTAAAAATCTAGTTAAATATCATTTTACTCATGTTTACTCTCTGTTTTATTCAAAAAAGCATTTTGGATTTCATCTTTATTAATTCTTCTAAATATTTAAATATGCTTATATCAAATATTTATAACATAGTCAATTTTAAAGTATTTTTTAAAAAAATATTATATACTATGAAAAACTTATATTAATGTGATATCTTATTTTGTCTCGCCCCGGTGGTGTAGTTTGGATAACACATGGGACTGCGGATCCCATTCCCCGGGTTCAAATCCCGGCCGGGGCACTTTTGTTTTTGTGATACTATGTTAAATGCTAATACTTATGTTACTGGTCAAGAAGGAATCGGCGGGTCCATTAGAAACCGATATGAAGATTTTTATGTTGAAGAAATTCCGGAAATGCTTCCGACAGGTGAAGGACCGAACGTTTGGATTTGGATTGAGAAACTCGGAAGGACAACCCTTGATGTTGTTCTGGATATTGCCCGTGATTTGCACATTGACCGCAAAAGAATGGGCTTTGCCGGAATGAAGGATAAGAAGGCCCTAACCAGACAGTGGATCTGTATAGCAAACATGGACTCGGAAGAACAGTTCAGGCAAGTTGAAAACCTGGATATCTATAAGACTGATTTTTTAGAAATTACAAGAGGACGTAAAAAACTCAGGATGGGTCAGCTCACCGGAAACAAATTCAGAATTCTAATCCGTGACCTCGATGACATTGAAAAAAGTGCAGACATTGCCAATGAAGTATTAAAGGAATTGGAAGTCACAGGAGTTCCTAATTATTATGGATGGCAGCGTTTCGGTAAGCCTAGAACCAACACCCATCTTGTCGGTGAAGCGTTAATACAAAATGATCTGGCCGAAGCTGTAAGGCGATACATTGGAAATCCTTCTCCTGAAGAAAGCGGCGAAAACCAGCTTGCAAGACAGGCATATGATGATGGTGATTTGGAAAAGTCCTTGGAACTTATGGGCAAAGGAATGAGATATGAAAAGATGATGATTCGCCAATTAATCAAGGATTCCAAAAAAGGCGAATTGACTGATAAGGCATATATGAACGCTTTGCATGCGCTTCCAAAGCCATTGCAGAGAATGTTTGTCCATGCATACCAATCTTATCTTTTCAATGATGCCGTCAGCCGCAGGGTTGAAATGGGAATTAACAGATATGTTGAAGGGGATATCATAATTGATAATGAGGAACGTATCGTTCGGGATAAAACTCCTGAAGAATATCAGGAACTGATTGACAATTTTGAAGTAAATCCTACTGTTCCGTTATATGGTACCAAGGTTCCTTTCGCAGGCGGTGAAGTCGGAGAAATGGAAAAAAGTGTCCTTGACAGTTATGGTCTTGAAAAAAGCGATTTTGAAGTTCCAAAAATGCCACGTTTGGGAAGTCATGGTCTTAGAAGGGCTGTACGTTTCCAGGTGTGGGATGCATCTGCAACGGCAACGGATGAGGGTGTTCTAGCTGAATTTTCCATTAACAAAGGCTCATATGCAACAGCTGTTTTACGTGAAGTAATGAAAGTGGATGTTGTTTAATTTTTAATCTAATTTTTTAAATAGTAGTTATTATAAAATATTTCTTAATGATTGAATGTAGAAATATTGCGAAAGGAAAAGGCAAAGGGGAACTGATTGTAAGTTCCGAGCCTATCAGTTTTCTTGGTGGAGTAAACCCGGAAAACGGTGAAGTGATTGACCCTAACCATGAATTGAAAGGTCAAAGTATTAAAGATAAAGTCTTATTTATTCCCGGTGGAAAAGGTTCTACTGTCGGTTCTTATGTGATTTTTCAGATGATGAAAAACAATACTGCTCCAAAAGCCATCATATGTCTTAATGCAGAACCGATTATAGCTACCGGCGCCATAATGTCAGATATTCCAATGGTGGATTCACCTGCCAGCACTGAAGAATTGACCAACGGCACTGTAGTTGAAGTTGACGGCGATAATGGAACTATTACAATTTTATAAGTGGTAAGATGCAAACTCTAATTGAAAATGTAAACATCATTAATCCGAATGATGAGTTCAAGGGTAATCAGAATATTTTGATTGAAGGAAAATACATCAAAGAAATATCCTCCGGAAAAATCAGCACCAAAGAAAATGCCAAAGTCATTGATGGTAATGACAATTATGTTCTTCCGGGGTTCATTGATTGTCATACGCATATTCTGGCCAAAGGTTTTCATAAGGAAGAAAACATGGCTAATCCTTTGGCCATTCATTTTTATAACGGTGTTCCTCATGGCAAACAAACCATAAATGCAGGGGTTACGACAGTTAGAGATTGCGGATCTGCAGATTTGGGCGTCAAGCTTGCACAAGAGAGAGGTTTATTTACAGCCCCCAAACTTGAAATATGTGTCACTCCATTGGTTATGACCGGAGGACATTTTGATTTGATGCTTCCTTCAGGTTTTGATATGGAGATAATGTATCCAGGATTTCCTAAAGGAAGATGTGACGGTCCTTCTGAAGTTTTAAAGAAAACCCGTGAAGTCAAAAGGGCAGGTGCAGATTTTATAAAGGTGATGTGCAGCGGAGGTGTTTTAACTGCAAACACTTCTCCGGAATTTTCCCAGTTTAACTTTGATGAGCTTAAGACAATTGTTGATGAAGCCAAACTGAATAATTTAAAGGTTTCGGCCCACTGTCATAGTCTGGAAGGTATGAATAAGGCTATTGATGCAGGATTTTCATCAATTGAGCATGGAACGTTTATTGACGTTAGAACTGCCGTAAAGATGGTGGAAAATGATGTGACTTTGGTTCCTACGCTATTGGTCCATCAGTTTTTATATGAGCACGGTTTTCCTTCATGGGACAATTATGCTGATGAGAAATTGGCCAAATTAAAGGAAATCATTAAAGTTCACAAGGAGAATATCCAAATTGCTCATGATGAGGGCGTTAATATTGTAATGGGAACAGACAGTGGCGTAATTCCTCATGGCCATAATTTAAAAGAGCTGATTAATCTGGTTGACATCGGCATGTCTCCAAAACAGGCGTTAGCATGTGCAACTACAAAAGCTGCCGAATTTTTGGGAAGGTCTGATATAGGATCCATCAAAGAAGGAAAATGCGGCGATATGATTTTCATCGAAAAGAATCCTTTAGTCAATATAGAATTATTGACTAATCCTGATAACATAATTCGTGTTGTTCAGGACGGCAAAATTGTCAAGGACACTTGCTGTGCATTATAATTTATTTTTTTATAATTTTTGTATACCTAAACTTTATTAATTCTAATTTTTAAATATATTAATAATATAATTAGGTAGTGGTAGCATGGCAAAACTTAAAGATATGGATGTGCCTATTGAAGGAATGCATTGTGCTTCATGTGTTTTGAGTGTAAATAAAACATTTGAACGTGAGGAGGGGGTTGAAGCAGTAGATGCAGATTTGGCTTCAAACAAACTTCATATTACAGTAAATCCTAAAAAAATGTCATATGATGAGATGGAATCTATCGTTAAGAATTTGGGATTTGAACTGCATTCCGATGAGGTTACTTTAAGGATTGATGGTATGCATTGTGCATCATGTACAATGAACGTTGAAAACTTTTTAATTCGTTTAGATGGTATTTTTGATGTTAAAGCGGATTTGACTTCAGGAACTGCTTATGTCCGTTATGATAAGAGCAAAGTCACGATTGATGAGATGGAGAAAGTCATAAATAATCTGGGCTTCGAACTTCTTGGAATCGACGGGCAGACAGAAATAGATGAGGAAGAGCTCTACAGACAGGATTTAATCAGTAAAAGAAATCGCATTATTGTTGGTTTAATATTTTCCGCCATTTTAATGATTTTGATGTATAGTATGTGGGATCCTTTAATGGGTCTGACTCATCAGATACATATGAGCACTGGAATTGACATTTCATCTATGGGATTGCTTTCCTTGATTGTAAGTATTCTGCCATTTTTATATGTTTCACTTCCAATTTTAAAAGCAGGAATCAATGGTCTAATGCATAAGAATCTAAATATGGATGTAATGTATTCAATGGGTATTATCGTTGCTTACGGATCAAGTATTTTGGGAACATTTGGCATTGTCTTGGACCACACATTTATGTTCTATGAATCTGCAGTGATGCTGCCTTCATTCTTGATGATCGGTAGGTATTTGGAAGCTCGTGCTAAAAAAAGAACGTCAGATTCAATTCGTGAACTGATTGGTCTTCAGCCTACAGTAGCTACACTGGTTGAAGTCGATGAAAACAATGAGGTTATCTCTCAAAAAGAAGTTCAGATTGCTGAAATTAATTTGGAAGACAAGCTCATGGTTAAACCGGGGGATAAGATTCCTGTTGACGGTAAAGTTATTGGTGGAGAATCATATGTTGATGAATCCATGATTAATGGTGAACCTATTCCTAAAGTTAAAAAGGATGGTGAGGAAGTCTTTGCAGGCACTATCAATCAGGACGGCGTTTTGATTATTTCCGCATTGAAAATAGGTTCTGAAACTGTTCTGTCAAATATTATCCGTTTAGTTGAAAAGGCACAGTCTTCAAGACCGCCTGTTCAGAAATTTGCAAATACGATTGTCACTTACTTCATTCCGGTTATTCTGACGATAGCAATAATAGTATTCTGTATTTGGTATTTCATTCTGGGAGCTACACTGCTGTTTTCTTTAACCTGCTTAATATCTATCCTGGTTGTTGCATGTCCTTGTGCTTTGGGTTTGGCCACTCCGACTGCCGTAACTGTCGGTGTTGGAAGAGCAGCCGAATTTGGTATTCTAATTAAAAATGGGGATACTCTTGAAAATGCCGGCCAGATTGATGTTGCGGCATTTGATAAAACGGGCACTATCACGGAAGGTAAACCTGAAGTGGATGATGTCATTGCCTATGGAATTGATGAGGAAGAGTTAATTGCTCTTGCTGCTTCCGTTGAGCAAAATTCCAATCACCCTATTGCAAAAGCGATTGTCAGAAAGGCAGAAGGACTGGAATTGCTTAATACGGTTGACTTTGAAAATGTGACTGGTAAGGGTATCAAAGCGGTAATTGATGGAAAACGTGTTTTGGCCGGAAACAAATCATTGATGCAAAGCAATGATGTTGAAATTAGTGAAGATATTCTAAATACTTTCACGGATTTGGAAAATCAAAGCAAAACAATAATTCTTCTGGCTATTGATGAATCCGTTTGCGGAATTTTAAGTCTTTCTGACAAGGTCAAGCCGAATTCCAAAAGAACCATTGAAGAATTGCACAATATGGGAATTGAAACATACATGTTAACAGGTGACAATGAAAGCACGGCACTGTCTGTTGCAAGGGATGTAGGCATTGACAATGTAAAAGCAGGAATATTGCCTGAAAACAAATTGGATATTGTTCAAAATATTCAGGCAAACGGTTCTAAAAAAGTTTTATTTACTGGAGACGGTATTAACGACGCCCCGGCACTTACGCAGGCAGATATCGGTGTTGCAATGGGTAACGGTACTGATATTGCAATGGAAAGTGGTGATGTTGTAGTAATGGAAGGCGACTTGGAAAATGTCGTTGCGGCCGTCCAGTTCTCCAAGAAGGTTATGAGAAGAATCAAAGAGAATATTTTCTGGGCATTCGCATACAATTCAATATTGATTCCTGTAGCTGCCGGTGTTTTATATCCTAGTTTCGGAATAATGTTCCAGCCGGAATTTGCCGGTTTGGCTATGGCATTAAGTTCAGTAACTGTTATTTCTCTTTCATTGTTACTTAAACGCTATGTGCCGCCAATAAAAAGAGTTAAAAATTAATCGATTTCATTATCAATTAATTCTATTTTCTTTAGTCCGTATATTGGAAGCATCTGCTTTCCTTTTTAGAATAGCAGTTATTGCAACCTTTGCATCGAGATGACCCTTTTCCGTTCGCTTTCCAATCGGCCAGGAAATCGGCCTGTGCAACAAATGGTTTTGACAGTGACATGAACTCCACATTGCTTGTATTCAATATTTCGTTCATTTTTTCCATGTCTCTTAGATTGCCTGCCAATATTACTGGAATATCTACTTCCTGTGCTAGTTTATTGGCATAGTCTAAAAATATATGTTTTTCTTTTGCATCATATTTCATTGAGATGGTCCTTCCTGTAATTTGGATGCTGTCCGCACCATTTTCAGCAAGCAGTTTTGCCATTTTCAAGCTTTCTTCCTGTGTCAGCCCACCTTTTCTTACATCTTCAATGTTGATTCTGCAGCTAACGTGAAAGCCAATTGTTTTTTTAATCAGTTTGATGATTTCCAAAACTATTCTTATTCTGTTTAATGTGTTTCCACCATAATCGTCTTCTCTTTGATTAAAGTAAGGGTTTGTAAATTTTGATAAATAGAAATTGTTTCCCATATTTATTTGAATCCCGTCAAAGCCTGCAAATGAGAATTTTTTGGCAGCCATAATCACTTCGGCCTGCAGTTTTCTTATTCCTTCAATTGTCAGGTCATTAGGCTCTGCCTTTTGGTTATCACCATCGTCATAATAGAAAAATGCAAGCTGGCCTAATACGGGAACATCATAATTGTGACAGATGTCCGTAAGCTCTTTGTAGTCTTTAACGAATCCCTTATAGTTCATGTTTGCAGAATATTCGAAAAATCTGTCTTTATAATCCAGCGCAAACATTTCAGATAATATCAGTCCAACGCCGCTTTTTGCCATCTTTTCATATCTGTCATATATCACAGGCGTCAGATATCCTCCATCCTCAGTTTCTCTTTGCCAGGCGCCAGTACGGATAATTCTGCTTTTGAGCTTTAAATCTTTAAAATTACATTCATCGAAAATATCTTTCATACACTCACTCTCCATTTAATAATTTTAATTTCTGATAATTTAAATGGAAAGGTTACTTAATATGGTGGCCGGATAAATTAACTTCCCAGTTATCTATTTTTTATTAATTTGATATTATGTTGATGCACCATATTGCTACGATTGATATAAGGCAGGATATCATAATTAACGGAGGATAAAAAATGCATCCTATTATAAATCCAATCGTTACAATGATAAACATTGCATATAATGGATAATTGTTTTTAATCATTTTCTGAAGATTATCGCTGTCACTGTTAATTTGCTTTAGGTTATTTGCTGTTATTAACCAAGATATAATTATCAAAATAAATATAATCCCATAAATGGATTGTGCTACTTTTGAATAGAAATTTTCAGAAACAAATTGTGTAAAATAAGGTATTAGTGAAAGTACAAATAATGAAAATCCCATTGACCAGATCACATTATAATTAACTCTACTTACAGAATTGAACAGGTCATTACTGTACATCCAGTAATTAAAGCATACTATAAAACTTATTATATATGCTAAGAATTCAACTTTCAGATTTAAGAGGTCAGTTATACTGCCGCCATTTGCCATTGTAATTTCCAGTACAATAATAGTTAATATTATTGCAACAATTGCGTCAATCAAGGATTCAAAACGATTTTTGTCTTCTGTCATGTTATTCGGCATTTTAACTATGATTATCCACATTAATGTTGCGATTAAACAGGCAATATATGTTGCAGGGATAAAAATTGTGCAAGTAAATATCATTCCAATTATAATGATTATATTTGGCATGTAGCGTCTAATTTTTAAAAAATTAATTTTATTTAAAATATTATTTTCAGGATTTGCTTTACATATCAGATAAGTTGAAAATGTATATGTTAAATTTGTTGAAATGAATAATAGACCAAATATCAATTGTGCATGTATTGAAAAGAAGTTTAAAGTTAACCATGTTGAAAAATAGGGGAGCAGTGATAATAAAAATATCAATATGCCATAGACACACACTATCTTATTGTCAATTTCATCAATTAATTTGAAAAAATCATGGTCATTGTACCATGTATTAAAAATTAATTATGTAACAAAGGAGGTAAGTTAAATATTGTGTATTAAGTGTCCAGATTGCATTCCATGTGGCTTGTTCTGGTTGGTATAATTTTAATACAAGAACTGTGATTATTATAGCTATTACAGCATCAAAAAATGTTTCAAATCTATCAGTTTTCATTCAAATTACCTAAAATAAAAAAAGAAATCATAAGATTTCTTTATTCTAATTCTACTTTTAATTTTCCAATTTTAGGAGCAAGGAAATTGTAAAATACTGCAATCAATAATGCTTCAATAAAGGAAATGACAAATGTTCCTAAAACATTGGATAATGCAGTAAATGCTGGTGAACCGCTTATAATCATAATCAATCCTATTATAATACTTAAAATAAGACTTATGGCTGCTATGGCAATACCGAAATTCAATGGATCAATTGATTCTAATTGTGTGAATTCACCTATTTTTTCAAGTTTTACAGTAATTCCTCTTTCACTGCTTGCCAATAAATTGTAGATGTATGTTGAAAGCAATATGAATACTGTAGTGATTATTACTGCTGCAACTATTCCTAAAACGATAATTGATGTATTGGAAAGCAATATCATTGCCTGATATGCCATTCCAGCAACCGCAGTTTGTGAAGCATACATCAGAACAGTTATTAAAGCACTTAAAATCAATGGAATTAAAAATGCAGTTGCCAGATAAACAACAAGAACTATTATCAGGGTAATTGTTCCTAAAAGCAGTGCAGTTTCTTTTGTTGAAATTTTTTTAATGTAGTCTCCTTCAATATCTAATTTGATGCATCCTAATTTTTTGGATAGTATGTTGTAAAGGTAAGCTTCACTGAAGCTGAAGAAAATGCTGCATATTATTGCGCTGAAAACAATCGTAGGAATGATATAAAGCATCACTCCAAAACTATTCGGCACGATAATGCTAACGGCTCCAACAATAATTAAAGAGATTAAAATGGAAATTAAAGCAGTAATTCCTGTTGATATTATCGTATATGATGATATATCAATGGACTTTAATTCTTTAACACTCATTTTATCACCTAGAACCAGGTTTTGGAATCTTCTAACAGTTCATCAATAATGATTTCAATGGAACCTGTGTATGTGTGGGGATCCATTATTTTTTCAACGTCTTCTTCTGTTAAGTATTTCTGGACTTCTTCATCTTCCAGGATGAGTTCTCCAAGCAATAATTTTTCTTTGTTTGCTTTAATAGCGTTTTTCCTTACAATTCCATAAGCAGTCTGTTTTCCCATACCCGCTCTTGTAAGTTCGGCCATTAATCTTTCAGCCATAATTAAACCGTTGGTGAAGTTCAAGTTTCTTTCGATATTTTCATCGTAGAATACTAAGTTGTTCATTAGTTTAATGGTTAAATTTAAAATGTAATCGGTTAGAATGCAGCTTTCCGGAAACATTATTCTTTCACAGGATGAGTTGGTCAAGTCTCTTTCATGCCATAATGGGTTGTTGTCCAAAGCGGCATTGACATAGGATTTCACGATTCTTGCAACACCACAAATCCTTTCAGCAGTAATAGGATTCATTTTGTGTGGCATTGTACTGCTTCCGACCTGTTTTTCAGGATCGAAGTATTCTCCAACTTCCATTATTTCTGTTCTTTGAAGGCTTCTGATTTCCAAAGCTATTTTATCCAATGTTGAAGCAATGTTTGCCAAGGTTGAAATGAATTCCACGTGATTGTCTCTTTGAACAACCTGGTTTGTAATTTTTGCAGCAGGTAAATCCAAGATGCG
>NZ_JAZUMY010000093.1:0-10280 GCF_045603845.1 Methanobrevibacter sp. | reverse complement strand
CTCCTCTGTAAACTTTAAAACTGATGTCATCAAGAACCCTGATTTTTTCCTTTTCTTCCTTGTTTCTTTTAAGTGTACGGATAACATATTCCTTTAAGGTATCGATTTTATCTTTAGTAATCTTGAATTCCATTGTCAGGTGTTCGACATTAATGGCCACGTCATTATCTGCAGCAATATTTTTGTCATTTGAGTCATCAGATTTTTTAACCAATCCTTTCAATTTACTTTTCACACTCATAATAACACCCTATAATTCTAAAGCAAGTTTCTTTTCATATATGTTGAACAGTAAAACGCCTATTCCTAATGTGGTGAATGCAAATGCTGCCAGGTATAATATCATTGACCAGTCCGGAGCAACACCATAAACACATTGCCTGAAACAGGACATTGCACAGTAAACAGGGTTTAAAGTGAATATTACCTGGATTTTTGCCGGAACGATTTCGATTGGATAAAACATTGCTGATGCATATAATAAGACTAATGAGAAAACATCATATAAATATCCAATGTCTGAGAAATAAGTGTTGCAGACAGCTAATATCAATCCCACACCAAATATCAATACAACCAGGAAACCCAATGGTATGAATGAATAAATCAATGTCCAATGGAACGGGGCGCCTGTAATTATCATCACTCCAAACAGGATGATGAATGAAATCAGGAAGTTTACAAATTCATAGCAGATGGCGCTTATTGCAAACATCCGCTTCGGAACATATATCTTTTTCAATAAATTAGCATTTCTTCTGATGGAATTCATAGCACCTTTTGTTCCATGATTAAAGAAATCAAATGCTATTCTTCCCGCTAAATAGTAAACCGGGAAGTTTTGAATATTCTTTCCGAACAGCATTGAAAATATTGCTGTAAATACTAACATTGTCAATAGCGGATTGAAGAAACTCCACAAAATACCCAGAACTGAATCCTTATATTTTGAAGTCAGGTTCTTCTTAACCAACTCTGTTAGTAAAAATTTTTTTTCAGAGAACGTATCAAACATTGTAATAACCAATATTTTTTCAATTATCTAAATTTTGTTAAATTAAATTAATATTATTTTCGCCTTCTGGCAAATTCCTCAAAGATTTCATCGATTTCAACGCCTTTGTAGACCAGAAGCAATAATGTGTGAAAGATCAAATCAACAGATTCATATACAAGATTCTCATCATTTTTGGAAGCAATCAACACTTCACCAGCTTCCTCAGCTATTTTTTCAAGTATCTTGTCCTCAGCTTTCTTATCACTGTCTTTCATAATGTTGGAAGTGTATGAATCAATTGGATTGTCTCTTCTTGACTCAAGTACCTCATAGACTTTCCTTATGATTTTATCATTATCCATCTAATCATCACCTTTTGATTCCTGATCCTGCAGGCTTTCTGTAAGTGCAATCAACGGATGTTTGTCATCATCAATGATTTCAATATCGTCAAAGGTTTTGATTCCCGCCTTGTCTGCGGTCTTTTCCATTCCAAGCTTGATGTCCTGACCCAAATCAACGACATAGGAATCAACGGTCTCATAACCTCTTTGCGCTGAAGCCACTGCTCTGTGGTGACCGTCAACCAAAATCCACCTGTCACCTGTTTTCACAACAATCGCAGGTTCTGCAAGGCCTTTTTCAAGTTCATATGCTCTTCCTTCAAGTTCATCAGCATAAACCCTATCCTGTGTCGGCCTTAACTTTTTGGTTTCAACCTTCATATGCTTCAATGTGGTTTTGATGCCGTATAACTGTTCCATTGTATTCTTGAAGTATTCCACCTTGTTCGGAGTGGACCTTTCAATGTGTGAACGGACCATATCGGTATTTGTGATGATGCCGACCAGGTGTCCGTTTTCATCAACGACAGGCATTCGGGAGATTCCTCTTCTAAACATCACCCTTGAAGCGTCATTGATGGATAAATTCTGATTGGCGACAACCAGTTTGGTACTCATAATTCCTGAAACCGTATCTGCCCATTCCTTAGCAACAATGTCAAATGCAGTCACCATACCGACCAGCTTGTCATCCTTCACTACCGGATAACTGTTGTGGTGGCTTTCCTTCATCAAATCTATAATCTTGTCGGTTTCAGTATCCGGAGAAACACTAATAACATCTTTGGTCATGTAATCTTTTACAAAAGATTTCTTCTCTCCCATGTGCTTCCCCCATTATTCAATGTTTTCTTTTAACAGTTTAACGGTTTCACCAGGATCTGCTTTTCCACGGGTCAGTCTCATTACCTGACCGACAAGGAAGTTAAGGGAAGCTTTTTGACCAGCAAGATAATCGTCAACAGCTTTTGGATTTTCATCAATCGCCTGTTTTACCGCAGCCAGTACTTCATCCTCATTGACAACACCAAGCAAACCTAACTCTTCTGCAATTGCTTTAGGGGATTTGTCATTATTTGGCATTTGTTCAATGATTTTATGAGCTGCCTTGGCTGTGATTTCTTTTGCTTCAATCATTTTCAGATATTCAACCAGATCACTCACGCCAATTCCACTGTCAGCGAAATCCAATTTGTTGTAGGATAATACTCTTTTAAGTTCATCCCTCATCCATTTGGCTGCAAATTTAGCGTCAACCTCTTTTACAACTTCTTCATATGCTATTGCCAAATCAAGTTCTGAAGTCAATACTTTTGCGGATTCTTCATCAATGCCATAATCTGCAACGAATCTTCTAACCTTATTGTGAGGTGCTTCAGGCATGGTGTCCAAAATCCTTTGGATGGTTTCATCAGATATCTTCATTGGGGGCAAGTCAGGATCAGTAATGAAACGGTAATCGTCAGCATCTTCCTTCATCCTCATTCCGACGGTAATCATCTGGGATTCAAGGTATGCACGGGTTTCCTGTTTAACTTCAACTCCTCTTTTCATGAGATTTTTCTGTCTTACAAGCTCGAATTTCAATGCCTTGTAGGCGCCTTTGATGGAGTTAACGTTTTTCATTTCAACCCTGTTTCCGCCGTTAAGGGAAATGTTAACGTCAGCTTTCATGGAGTTTTCCCCACGTGCAGCACCGCTGTACTGAAGGACACGAATGATTTCTTTTAGGAAGTTTCTGGCCTCTTCAGGGGAGGTTATGTCGGGTTCTGTAACGATTTCCACTAAAGGAATGCCTGAACGGTTGAAGTTAACGATACCTCTGTCAGGTTTGTATTGGCCAGGATCTTCTTCAATGTGGATTTCCCTGATTCTGATACCATTTAATTCTCCGTTGATTCCGATAGGTACGGAAGTTCTCTGGTATCCTGAAGATAAATCCGGATAATCATAATGCTTTCTCATGAAATAGGTAAAACCCTGATCAATTTCACAGTTAAGCATCAAAGCAATCATCAGTGCGTTTTCAATAGCATGTTCATTGGTCGGATGAGGTTTTGCACCCGGCTGATTTAAACATACTGGACAAATATTTTGGTTAATCGGTGCCTCATTAAAGTTTGTTGGGCAATCACAGAATAATTTTGATTCAGTTTCTAACTGTACGTGGATTTCAAGTCCACACATCATACTAAAATCGTCGCTAATAATAATTCCTCCATTGGAAATTTTTTTGATAATAATTTATATTAATATAATATATATGATATTGGACTTATAAAGATTATTGATGATGTGTAAATTTTTAGGAGAATAATTCTTCGTATTTTATTAATTTATCCTTGTTTATGTAGGCGTCTAATTCCAACTGCCTTTCAGTTTCTTTCAAATTATTTAAGGATAATAATTCCAGGCATTTGCTGATATCAATGCGTTTCAATACCTTTTTCGAAAATGGTCTTTTTGAATCAAGGAATGCAATATTTTTAAGGAATTTCTTTACCAGTTCACTATTCAGTATTAGCATTGTAATGTATGCAGTGTCATAATCATCAAAGGAGAGGAAATAACATGTATCGTCCAGCATCATCGTTTTATCGCTGTATACTAATGAAAACATTGGATTTTTATAAAATCCGGAAATGGCCACTTTATATTTTCTGAATGAATAATCGCCGATACCGAAAATGCTGAAATCAGGTGCCCTTTCATAAATGGAACTTTTCCTGTTATCAAAGTATTGCTTATTGGCATTCAGATATTTCCAGGTTTTCGGAGCTTCACTTTCAATGTATTTTGTGTCCTGTCTGATCTTTTTTTGGGTAACTATTGTAAACATTGAAGTTTCGGTGATGACAGGCTTTTTAAGTTTGCTGCTTTTCAATAAGGGATATACAAGAGTATTTTCAATATTGACTTCGTCATTTTTCTTGTTAACTAGCTTGTCGTTTTCATACATCAGCTCCATAACCTTAGCACAGTCGTGCTTAACGCCTTGCCTCCATTCGATTTGGCATTTTCCGTCAAAATCAGGAATGTCATCAACATTGGAATAGAATTTGTCGGATTTAAAGCCGAATTTATACAATATCTCAGATGGATTTGTAATGTCTGAAACCTCACAGGCCTTATCGGTTAATGATGTTCCACCAAACTGAATTACAAATAAGCATGTGTCAGCATCAATTTTGAAAACCTTATATGGATTGAAGTTTATCTGTTTAATAAAGCTGTATGGAATCTCATTTTCAATTAGCTCAATGAAAACATTCCTTGAAATCGTGGTTTTACACAGAAATGCTAATGTTGCATTTGTGTCTTTAAATTCATTGATTATCTTTAAGATGATGTATTCTGAGATATCAAAGTTGCTGTTGCCGGTCAGTGCTTCAAAACCCGTTTTATTTTTAAAGTTGCTTTTGTTTGGAACATTGTTTGAATTGATTTTTGATAATTCAGTGTTTGTAATCCATGGAGGGTTGCCGAGGATTAAAAAAGAGTTTTCATGAGCAATATTGTTGAATTCAAATGTGAATATGTCCTCATTAATTAATGTGAGGTTCGGGATTGCGGAATCTACTTTATTTAACTTATTTTTGTCAATGTCAATTCCAATTAGTCTGCTTTCTGGAAAAGTATTGGAAGCGCTTTTTAAAAAATTGCCTATTCCGCAGGTTGGTTCAATAATAACGTCTGGGTTAATTTTCAAATCATTTTTAAGATATTCACAGATCTCGTCTGTAAAGTATATTGGGGTTTGATAATCGCCCAGTTCCTTTTCATTGAATTTTTCGTAAGTATAAACACCATTAACATCTTCATTCAGATTAATGACGTTATTGTATTTTAATCTCCACTGGAATGCATTGGATATTGTTAAATAACCTTGTTCTGGAGGGTTTTTCATTATTTTATCTGCAATAGTTTCTAATGCTTTATCTTCTCCTGGAACGTTACTGTCTTTTAATATGTCGACAATGTCTTCTTTATCAGCTTTAAGTTTAATTAATTTACGAAGTATCTTAGTTAGATTGTAATCCCCAGTTTTTTCAGCATCAATGAATATGCAGTGTTTAAAATCAAGATAGCATTTATCATTAATGTCTGTCTTTTCATAAACAAAAATTAAAAGGTTATGGCCCAAACCATAAATTTTCTGCTCAATATTTTTAAATGGGGATGAACTTTGCGGCTTTTTAACGGAAGTAACTTTAATGTCCGTGTTAATATGAGCATCAGGCAAATCAATCCCTCTAGCGCTAGAACCGATAGTAATTTCATATTTGTTTTTTAAGAATTTTTCAAATTCATGTTCAATGTATGTACCGACAGCTTTACCGTCAGTTATTCCAACTAAATCGTCATGGGTGGTGTTACTTTCATGTTTACAAAAGTCAATGGCTTCTTCTTTAAGTTTGCTGATAGTTAAGTTCATGGTTAATTCTCCTTATTTCAAGCTTTCTTCAATGATAGCTATTTCTTCGTCGGTTAATTCGTATAATTCATATACTAATTGATCTATTTTTTCATCAGTTTTAGCAATTTGTAATTTTAATAATTTTTCTTCTTTTGGAGTTTTACAGTCTGCAAGAGTTTTATTTAACTCTAACATTTTATCTGCTAGTTCGATAAATGGTTGTTGGGTTTCAAGAGATATTTTGGGAATAGGAATGTCTTTTAGATATTCAGGATTAATGTCTTTATTATTTATTCCTCTAATTTCATTCAAAAGATATTGTCCCATTTTTGAATTTAAAATTAATAAAATGTACTTTAAATCTATTTCTTTGGAATTATTCTCAAGATTTTCCCTAGATTCATTAGCATATCTGGTTATACTACTTTTAATACTTCTATTATTAACTTTTCTTAAATCATCCCATAATACAAGTATTCTTAAAGTTTGATCACAAAATATCTGTGTATCATCATAGATAGCTTTTATTGCACCTAATTTATTTACTAGGACTTTTTTAGAATGATATAATTCTTTAAATGTAGGTCTACTAATTTTTGAAGGAACTCTTCTAGTTCCCCATTCCAAATATCGAATTTTGTTAATTCTATATCTGTCAATATTTTTTCCTTCAATATATTTCTTAATATGTATGTTGGATTCGGTGTCAGATATCAAATCAGCTTTTTTGAATTTACCTTTAGCTTTTTTCTCATCAGCATTTAAAACCATGCCTTTGCTAATAAAACAATAATCTCCAATTCTTTTAAATGAAGAAAAATCTTTATTTAATTTTTCTTGTATTCTTAAATCAAATATGAATGTCTTATCATTAGCTACAATTTCATCTACTGATTTTTTACCCACATTATTAATTTTTAATTCGTCTGATATTGATGCAATAGTAATGTCTTTAGTATTTTTGCCTTTAGATATTATTGGAATGCAATTTGACACAGTTGCATTTTTAAATATCTTCTGGGATGACAAATCAACCATTTTTATGAGATTATGTTCATTAAGAATATATTTCCTTGAAACTTTTGCATAATTTTGATCAATGAATGGATAAGGTATAATCATTGACATGATTCCATTATTTTTAAGTATGTTAAGAGATTTTTCCATAAATGGGATATATAAATCCCATTTTTGATATAAAGTGGAATAATTATTACAATTTGATAAAAATGTTCTTTGAATAGGCATTATTTCTGTTAATATCTTTGCATTAACATATGGTGGATTACCAATAACAGCATCAAATCCTCCATTTTCAAATACTTCAGAAAATCCATCTTCCCAATCAAAAGGATTAATTTCATGAAGTTCTTCAATTGATAATTCATTAGAATCCAATATGTCTGTACCTATTAAACTATTTCCACATTTTATATTATCTCCAAGGTAAGGCAAAGCTCTTTCCTGTATTAATTTCTGCTGAGCTTCTAAAACATCTTTATTTTCATCTTCAAGCACTTTCAAAAGCAGACTCAATTTTGTCACTTCTACCGCCTGTGAATCGATGTCTACACCATAAATATTATTTAAAAGTATTCTTTTCTTTTCCTGAATAGTTAATCTAGGAATTCCATCAGATCCGATATAAATAACATTTTTAGGAGGTTGTTCTAAGTTAGAATAATAGTCTAAATGCCAATCCAAAAGCTTTTGATAAGCTCCTAGTAGAAAACTTCCTGAACCACATGCCGGATCAACAAATCTTAGCTTGGAAACTTTATTTGGAGTTTTATCTTTTAAAAGCTCTCCTATTGTATTTTCAACAATATAATCAACGATGTATTGTGGGGTGTAAAATACTCCTCCTGCTTTTTTAACTTCAGGTTTATCTTCGACCTTTGCTTGATGGCTATCTGTTAGGCGAATAACTTTTCCAAGGAACTGTTCATAGATATTTCCAAGGATTTCTGTTGAAATCAGACTGAATTCATAAGGGCAATCCGGATAATACAGTCCATCAATAATTTTTTTCAATTTACCGTCGTCAATATGCAATCCTGGAGTTAATGTATCCGCACTTAAACTAATGTCTTTTTCTTCGCTGAAATGGAATAAACCACTATTATATTTTGCATCAGCTTTTTTACATAAATCAATGAATGCTTCATAGACAGGATAGTTGTCTTTTTCATTTTTGGCTAGTTCAGTTAATTTCTTTAATTGTCCGTATCTTTCTATTCCTCTGTCTTCAGCTATTCTTAAAAATATGATTCTGTCAATAATTAACTGCACTGCAAAATTCAGTTCATCAACTGTTAATTCTTTATTTCTTATTGCAATGTTGCGTGCTAGTTCTAATCTCCATTTTTCTATTGTTTTTAAAAATTCAGAGTCTACTGTTGATGTTCCTTTTTTATCTCCATGTTTGTTTTCTACAAATTTATCAAATTTTCCAGTTAAGATGGCTTCTTTACTGAATATATTATATATTTCATCCCATTTTTCAACATATTCGCTGTAATGGTAATATTTTATTCGGTCAACACTTGTATTATGAGTTTTTTTAGGAGCGCTTTTTGGTTCATAAATTGCTAGCTCTTCAAAATCAGTTAATAATCCGACAGGTAATTTGCCACTCCAAGTATATCTTTTAAGCTGAAAAGCATATTTTCTATCGTTTTCAATATCAACACTTGGTTTTTTCGCTTCAACAAAGAATTTTCTTACTCCACCTATTCTAAAACAGTAATCTGGTGCTTTTGGCTTCCCATTAATAAGAATAGTATCTTCAAATTCAACATCTTTGTATTGTGGTGCAACACCCAAATCATTGTAAACATCCCATCCTAATGCGATGAAAAATTTGTTAATAAAGTTTATTTTAGTGTTTTCTTCATCGAATGTTGCTGTTTTGTAAATATGTTCGTTTTCCTTAAATTCCTTAACTAATTTTTCTATTTCTTCTTTACTAGATTTGAAGTTAGACATAAAAACACCGGTTAATATTGATGATAGTTTCTTTAATTAATATTTGTTCTTTAATGATTCTTTAATATATCGTTTAATGAATTTATCCAAATCTGGTGAAACATCACTTTTCATTTCACCTAATTTCTCTTTATCTGTGAATGTTCCTTTAAGCTGTCTTCCGGCCCATTTAACTTCCTCTTCAACTCTTTTTCCGTATTTGGTTCCAAACATCTTGAAAAGAGGGAATTTTGTAATTCCGTTTGCACCGCTTAAAATCAGGATTCCAATGTTTGCAAGATTATCGATCCATGTTCCGCAGATGATTTCAATTTCTGGAAACTCCAGACGGACTCTGGCAACAACCTGTGCATAGTAAAGTGATGCCGGTTGGGACTTGTCAGCATAAACTGTCTCTTTGTGGGGATTGAGTGAATAGAATATCACCCTGTCAATCTTGTGCTCTCTAATGTAATCAATAACGTAGTTAACATCATCAAGTGTCTCACCAAGACCCAATATTATCGTAATTGCCTTTTTGAATCCTAAATCTCCTGCAACATCCAGCATGTTGCTTATGTCATCTAGGCTTTTGCTTGGACATACTCTGTTGTGAATCTGCGGATTTGCAACTTCAACGGCACCTGTGATTCCCTTAATTTCTGATCCGTATTGCGCCAGTTCATCGGTAATTCCGGTGTTCAGCCAGACGCCATCACCGGTGATGCTTTTGATGGTTGTGGCTATTTCCTTGATTTCCTGTGTGGTGAATGACTTGTATCCTCCGGATAAAAATTCGATATTCCAGTCCAGGCGGGCGCACATTTCGGCTTCGGCATAGATGTTGTTTACATTACGTCTTGCCTTTGTCGGATCTTTAATCTTGTCCTTTTGTGTTGACATGTAGCAGAATGCGCAGTCTCCCTTATCGCACCACCAGGATAAAAAGACTGCCCGCTCCAATGTGACTAAATCACCGTGATTTTTCAAGGTAATCTCATTGGCATCTTTTATTAAATCGAATATATTTGAATCCATGATTTTCAACTTTTTAATTAAATTTATATATTAGTATATTCTAACTAATTAATAGTGTTTTTCCTATTATTTTTGAAATAATGTGGAAAAAGCATAACTTTTATATACTAGTAAAAATATAATTATAAAATACACTGTTTAAAGTCTTTTGATTTTTAAACATGGGTTTTATTTGGTTAAGATGGTGGGTTATATATGCCATCGTAGCTCAGTAGGTAGAGCGTTCGGCTGTTAACCGATTGGTCACAGGTTCGAGCCCTGTCGATGGCGCTTCGAGGGCCCATAGCTTAGCCAGGTAGAGCGTCCGGCTCATAACCGGAAGGCCATGGGTTCGAACCCCATTGGGCCCATGTTACTAAACTTTTATTCATTTGTGTGCTCCGGTGGTGTAGTCCGGCCAATCATTTCGGCCTTTCGAGCCGAAGACTCGGGTTCGAATCCCGGCCGGAGCATTTAAAAAATTTGTTAAGATTTTTAATGGTTTCTAAATTTCACTTTCGTTTATTAGCGGGAGTGC
>NZ_JAZUMY010000092.1:0-10038 GCF_045603845.1 Methanobrevibacter sp. | reverse complement strand
GCAAATTCAACAGATCAATACTATGACGTCACTGTCAGCATCAAAAATAACGGATCCGATTTAAGGAATGTGTCCCTGTCATATGTTGTCGTGAATGACCAGTCAGATTATACTGATTTGGAATTTCAGTATTTCGGCAACTGGAGTCATGCCAATCATACATTTTTCTTAAACGGCACTTTAAAGAACAATGAATCCGTGTTTTTGACAATGCGTTACAGTCATGATGACTTTTCTATCATTCCATTTTTCATGTTCATATTGAAGGAAAATGATTATATGCTGTCCTCAGCTTCTTTCGGAATATATCACAGCCAATCTCTCCCTAATGTTCCTGTTCTGCCGGGAAATAAATCCAGATTCCTGGAAAATGTTCGAAGCGAACTCAACGCAACCGATGATATTTTCTACATACAGTTTCTTAAAAATCTTGAAAAAGGAGCTATCGAGAATACACTTGAAGGTATTGGCTATTATGATGTGGATTTAAAGGCACTATATCAGTTATATGCTTCCCCTATAAACAATTCCTGTTACTCTTACAATCTATTTCATGTTGTTGCGGCTTATAATCTAATCAAGTATTACGGGGACGCAGACAGGTTTACTGCATATATTTTCCCTAACTGTTCATGCGATTATGTGATTTTCAATATCAACGGCGTTGACTATAAAAGGTCTGTTGTAAACAATAGCGCTTCAATAGCTATTAACCTGATGCCCGGAAACTACACTGTAACGACCAGCGCTCCGCAGCTGAGGGATTCCATTAAAAATACTGTATGTGTACTTTCGAAAATAGAATCAAGCGATCTGACAAAGTATTTCGGAGATTCAGGCAGATTCGAAGTCAGATTACTTGACACTAATGAAAGCGGAGCGGATGTGAAATTCAACATTAACGGCGTTTTATACACGAGAAAGACAAACGCAGACGGCATCGCCCGTTTGAACATCAATCTCAATCCTGGAAAGTATGTCATTACAACTTACAATCCTTTGACTGGCGAGAGGAAATCCAACAATATCACAGTTCTCTCACAAATCGAAAGCAGTGATCTGGTTAAATATTGCAGAAACGATTCCCAGTTTGTCGTAAAAATCCTGAACAAAACTTCCGGCACTGTATCATTCAATATTAACGGCGTTTTCTATACAAGACAAATCAACCAGACAGGCCATGCAAAGCTCAACATCAACCTGGCTCCGGGAAGCTATATCATAACGACTGTCTTCGGGGAGTGGGTCACCTCAAATAGCATTACGGTTCTCACACGATTGGTTGCAATGGATTTGAACATGTCTGCCAGGGACGGATCCAAGTTTTTAGTCAAGCTTCTTGACGATAAGGGTGAAAGGCTCGCCGGTGAAAAGGTGACATTCAACATTAACGGCGTTTTCTACAACAGGACAACTGACGCCAGGGGTATGGCCAGACTCAACATCAATCTTGATGAGGGAAGCTATATCATAACCGCAATGCATGACGGCATGATGATTTCGAACAGAATCGATATCAGTTCCCGATTCGCATCACCTTTAAGCGTTGAAGCCAAAAGCACGATATATTCATTAATCAACGACACCGAGTTTGTCATAGGTCCGATTGTTCCGCTTGATGATACAAAATACAGTGTTGTCATTTTTGATTTGAATCAGGATATGTATGGCGCCTTTAATTTCAAAAGGTGATTGCGGCTTTTTTTTCACACAATGTTTATATACCTAATATACACAATATAATAACATGAACTTTGAAGGATACAAATTAAGAGGATGCATTTTCAAAGGCAAATCAAAAATTGAAAACTACCGTTTCGATAACTTCACTGTCGAATTCGTAGGGGAAAACGGTCTCGGCATTGTAAAATACTGCAAATACAGAGACATCATTCATGACAGCGATATAACCGAAAGGCAGCTCCATCAGATAATTGATTCCGGCGCATCCAGAGCCGATGAGCTGAAGGATGAGGCTGCATACAACAAGTTCAATCTTTTTGAGAAAAAAGTCGATGTCGAATATTTCGGTGATTCCTACTCATTTGAAATCAAGGGCGTCGGTCCCCAGGCAATAAAGCTCACCCGCAACTTCACCTATGATGAAATTGCCGAGTGCGGTGATGCGGTGTCTGAGGAATTGTATGGTGTAATCCATGACAAGTATTCGCAATATCTTGAAGATGATGCGCTAATAAATACCTTAAAGGAAACCTGGCAGAAAGAAGAATCAGATAAGAAAATACGTCTTGAAAAGGTTAAAAAAGAGGAGGAAATCAGGCGCAAAAAACAGCAGGAGCTTGAAGAGTTTCTTGCCTCTTAATTTAATATTTCCATTGAATGTAATATTATTTTTTCAGACATGCATTTCAAGTGTAAAATTGGTGAGAAGTTATAGTTTTTGCTTCCTACAACTTTTTAATTCCTTTTGTTCTGATGCCTGTTACATGTGAAATCTCTTGGATGCCGCATCCGTGATTTTTCATTCTTCTCACAACTGTAAAAGATATTATTGCTCTTCCTTGTTCTCTTATTTTTTTGACTTCTTCGGGAAAATATTTGTTCAATGCTTCCATAGCTTCATCAGATATCATTTTTTATCTCCTTTTTAGTTTTTTTCTGCTTTTAGAAATGATTGTGTTGTGGTGCTGTTTTAAAAGCAGTTCTGATTTGGTTAATTGGAATTTTTGAGTATTGTTTTTGTCAGGTAGGTGAGTGGTTTGTGAGAAGTTATGGTTTGTGGGTTATAACTTCTCTATTTCTTTGATATTGATGTTTATTAGTCGTGAAATCTCTTGGATGCCATATCCGAAATTTTTCATAGATTTCGCGATTTCTAGTCTTTCTTCTTCTCTTCCTTTTTCCATTCCTTTTTCCATTCCTTTTTCCATTCCTTTTTCTATTAATTCTTTGGATTCTTTTGGGAAATATTTGTTAATTGCTTCCATTGCTTCGATGGATATCATTTTTCAATCTCCTTTTTTAATTTATCGTCTTCTGCTATAAATTTTTTCATGAAGACCTTCTGAAATGATTTTATTTCGTATAGTTCTTCATTAGTCAGTCCCTGAACCTGGTTTGTCAGTTCTGCTATTTTTAAAATCAATTCTGATTTGGTTAATTCGGATTTCATAAACAACGCTACAGTTAAATAGATGATTTCAATGTCTGTGTTGGTTAATCTTCTATTATTACTTATGGCATCTTCAAGTATTTTTATTTTTTCATCAGCATCATCCTCCTGTGTAAATACTATGTGCAGGTTCATCTCTTCCTCATCATTAAAGCAGAAATGCCTTTTTGATGATTTGGGATCTCCCGTACATAATATGCATTGATAAACTAGCTTTTTTGAATCTATTCTCAAATATATCTTGTAAGTTCCGTATCTTCCCAGATGATTCAGCGTAAGCACCGTGCTGTGAAATTCAATGTCAACTAAAATGTCTTCTGATATCTGCAGCACATAATCTAAAAACTGCTTGTTGTCATCATCAATTTCAATCGTTGTCTTGTAGGGTTTTGTCAGGGCATGATTGAAATGTTTTCTGCTGCAATCACATTTCAAAGTATAACTGTAAATTTTAATGGCTATTTGATTTAATTATCTGGCTTTGGCATTAAACGTATCATTTCCTGTTCGGGATTTGAATTGTGCACTGCGATAATATGAGTAATATCAATATGGTCTATTCAAAAAATCTTGCATTCATATCGGTAGGTTTATAAATATCAGTTTAGGCCTTTCACATTAAGGATAGTTGGATTTAATCTGCTGGTAAGATATTTTTTTAGTAAGGATAGTCTCCTTTTTCTTCGTATTCTTTTTTAAGCCATGCTTTGAATATTGGGTCGTATATTTTGTATTTGTTGTTGTCCATTTCGATGAGTATTTTGTTTTGCAGTGTTTTCAGTGATGCTCCAATGGCTCCGCTGGTGACTCCGAGTTTGTTTGCTATTTCTATTCTTCGCAATGGCTTTTCAACAAGGGAGGTGATTATTCTTTGTTCCTGTTTGTTTAGTTTATACCATTCATTGGTTAATTTAATTAACAGGTATTCCAGAGATTTTTTAAATTCAGAAATTATTTTTTCTTCATTAAGCTCTTCGTTTGGCGGCAATAATCTTGCGAAGCTATTGATGTAATATGGTATTCCGTTGGTGCATTTGTAAAATCTTTCAAAGCCGTCGGTGGTGAAGTTCAGGTAATCTGCCTTTTCGGTTAGGTATTGTCTGGTTGTTTCATATGAAAATATCTTGATTTCATAGTTGAGTATTCTTCCGCCGAATGCACCATTTTGTCCTGCAATATCGGATATCAGTTCATCTTTCACGCTCATGCTTCCAGAAAATATGTATCCGATGTGTTTCTGTGATTGTATGACACTTCTAATGTACCATAGGAATCCGTTAACGTCTTCTTCCAGTTGCTTTAACATCTGAAATTCATCTATAAATATCAAAACACCTTTAAGCTTTTCTTTATGGTCATCATATAACTGCTGTGGTAAGTCCATTACATAGCTTGTGAATTTGGTGTAGTCCTCTTCTGATTTGAAAATTGGGATGGGTATCTTATCAATTGATTCGATTTTGTCCAGCTGGAAATTGCGTGTTTTAAAGTATTTCATAATCTTTTTGTCGATTGTGATGATGTTGGATTCATCACATGCTTTTATGATGGATTCATAGAAAAGTTTCATAAAACACAGACGGTCCAGTTTGTCCTTTTTAAACTTGTCCATTGATGTCAGGTCCATATAGACAACCAGATATTCATCTTTGAAGTCTTTTTTTAGTTTTTTCATCAGCGCTGTTTTTCCCACCCCTCTGATTCCTGTTAAAAGTATTGTGGGTGTTGAGCCTTTTTGTGTCAGTTCAAGATTGTCTGTGATGAATCTGATTTCATTTATTCTGTTGTAGAATTGTGAGTCGTCTAAGTCATTGTCATTTCCTAAGGGTAAACTTGCCATAATCTAATCCTCTCCAATAATATATTATGATTAACTGTTAATATAAATGTAATGTAAATTCCATTATAATGCGAAAAACACACATCACATTATGTAATGGAAACTTCATTATAATATGAAAAACACACTTCATATTACATCAGATAAATTACTATATGTCTAATTTATAATGAATATAAAATGTCCGAAATATTTTTCATCTATTCAATTAAATCGGTAGGTTTATAAATATCAGTTTATAGGCATTTCCATTAAGGATAGTTGGGTCCTTGTCTATACATCATTTCTTTAATAGGTGGTTTTTAATTTGATTCATATTTTATTGAATGTTCATTTATATATTATCATTCAATATATTGAATAAGTATTTATATTATAGTATTCAATATATTATCTAAGAGGTGTTTTTATAATGAATTCAGATAATGAAGATTCAATTCATGATTTTTTACAAAGTCAAATTACTGACATTCCATTGTCATTAAACAATGAACTATCAAATATGGGCGTTAGATTCAATCATAGGGATGATTTTGAGGAAATAACAACATTTATTGATGAATTTATAGATGGAAATAATGTTAATCGATATATTGTCTTGCCTGGTATTAGGGGTGTTGGAAAAACAACAATCCTATTTCAGGTATATGACTATTTAATGAATCAAAAAAATATCAATCCAGAGCAGATACTGTATTTCTCCTGCGAAGAATTAAACAAAATAGAAGATTGCGATATCTACGATACAATCAAATATTACCTAAAAACATTCCACAATTCATCACTGCTAACACTTGATGAAAAAATATTCTTGTTAATCGATGAATCCCATTTTGACAAAGACTGGTCAATTTCAGGTAAAATAATCACGGATAAATCAAAAAACATATTTGCTATTTTCACCGGTTCATCAGCAATAAATCTGGAATACAACGCAGAAGCCGCAAGAAGAATGATAAGATACCCAATAACACCTCTAAATTATTCACAACACTTAAAATTAAAATATAATTATCACACAGACATTTCCAATGATTTAATAGATTTAGTATTTAATGGTAATGTTGAAAATGCCATAATGAAAGAAAAACAGGTGAATCGGGATTTATTAAATCTAAAAAATTATAATTCAATGGATTGGAATAATTATTTTAAATTTGGAGGATTTCCATCAGTAATGCATGATACAAATCACAGAAATGCTTCTAAAAAATTATACTACTCGGTTGAGAGTGTAATAACAAAAGATTTGGGAACAATGAATAATCTAACAGCCAATACTCAAACAAATGCATTGAGGTTAATGAAATTTTTAGCTGAAAAATATCCGGGTGACATATCACAGAATGCACTTGCAAACAAAATCAAAACCTCTGCAGGATCAGTAAATACAATAATGGGCTTACTTGAAAAGACCCATTTAATATTTCACACAGAACCGTATTCCGGTGCAAATTCAAGGGCAAAAAGATCATGGCAATATTATTTTGCAACACCAAGTATAATGCATGCAATAAATACAAAATTCGGATTTTCATCAATAAACTTAACCGAATATGAAGGAATATTGCTTGAAACATTAGTCGGCTCAAACCTCGTCAATCTAAAGAATAGTGAACAATTCTTTGAATTCAGCATATTCTACGACACACATAAAGTAAAAAAACAACGTGTTGATTTCATAATAAAAAAAGAATTTGATGAAGTGATTCCAATTGAAGTGGGTCATGGTGATAAGGATACTAATCAAATTAAAGATGCAATAAGACGTTATAAAGCATCATATGGAATTATTATATCAGATACGACAAAAACAATTAAAAAAGTGGACAATATAATATTTGTACCAATAAAAACATTTTCTTTAATGTAAATAAAATTGGGAAATATAATCATTTCCCAATCATGCTTTTAAGGCCGTCAAGTCGAATTTAAGGTTGTCAATTTTCAGCATTAGTTCGTTTTTCTCATTTTTGATTTTAATAAATTCAGGTGATTTGATATGGAGTTTTTTCTGACTTCTGTGTTGATGATTACAGCAGATAAATGTTCGATATATGTATATTTTAAATCTTCAGGGTTTATCCTGAAGTATGTCTGATCAGTCTTGTTTTTTTTTTGATTTGCTCAAATCATCATTTACATTAACGGCAGTGTTCCTGGATTCTGGTTTGGAGTTTACACTGAATATATATGAATGGATTTTGCTAAAGGGGTTTTGAATAGATAATTATCGCTTTTAATGATTGAGTAATCAGATAATCTTATATTAAAAAATGTTTGAAATATATTTCACCTATTCAATCAAATCGGTAGGTATATAAATATCAGTTTATGACTCATAACTCATTTGTTAGAAAATCTAGAAGATTAATGTGTTTTACTCCATCACGGGATCTATCAAATGGATCCATTGTTATTATGTATTTTGGATAATGATCTTTGATTTTTGAAAACGGTCTGAATTCTCTTTCAATTGATTCATCATTTTCAAGGATATAACTTACCTGTACGTATATTGTCTGTTTGTGTTTTCTGCATACGAAATCAACTTCATAATCTTTTGTTTTACCTATTGTTATTTTCCATCCTCTTCTTAAAAACTCAAAATAAACAATGTTTTCCATGACTCGTCCTATATTGTCAATATTTCCTTTAGCTTTGGCTTCACAAAAACCATGGTCGGTTACATAGTATTTTTCATTGAATTTTAAAATACCTTTTCCTTCTAAATCTTCTCTTTTTACTTTTTTTATAAAGCAGGCATTTTCCAAGTATTTTAGATAGTTTGTTATGGTTTTATTTGAGATTTTAATGTTCATTTCATCTTTATAGTATTCTGCGATGCTTGAAGCAGAGAATATGTTTCCAATATTGTCGAAAATAAATGTTGTTAGTCTTTCGAGGATATCAATATCTCTTATTTGATATCTTCTGACAATGTCTTTATAGAAAATGGAGTTAAATAAATCATCGAGATAGTTTATTTTTTGCGCGTCATCAAGCGAAAATGTTTGCGGCATTCCTCCATATTGAAGATATTCTCTAAATAAGTCTAAACTGCTGGATTCTTGATGAAAGTTAAGGAATTCCTGATATGAAAAGGGATACATTTTTATTTCATAATATCTTCCGGTTAGGTGTGTTGCCAACTCCCCGGATAATAGATTTGAGTTTGAACCTGTGATGTAAATATCGCAGTCATAATCTATTTTATATCCTGCAATTGAGCGTTCCCATTTTCCTACATTTTGGATTTCATCAAAAAATAAGTATACTTTTCCTTTTTTATTTTTAATTAATTTTTCAACTGTTTTGTCCAGTTCATTATTGTTTTTTATGTTTTTGTATTTTTTACTGTCAAAATTAATGATTATTATATTATGTTCTTTTATTCCTCGTTTAATAAGCTCTTCTTTAATCAATCCCAACATATATGACTTACCACATCTTCTAATGCCTGTAATCACTTTGATTAATTCATTATCAATTAATGGGATAATTTGTTTCATATATAAATCTCTTTGAACCATACTAATATTATATATTTTTAGGTATATAAGACTAACTTTTTAAATTTTTTAATATTTTAGTATTATAAGACTAACTTTTATCTAAAATATGAAATTCATATAGGGTCTAAATAGATTGCATTAATTTAAATGAATAGGTTTATAAATATCATTTTTTAATCTTTTTTTACAATAAATGTATATAAATATCAGTTTTCATGATTAGGAGTTAATTTTTCCATGATTGGAATATATTTATTACATTCACGCTTTTTAAATGAATAGGTATATTAATATCAGTTTATAGACTCAATATCAAGAATTGAATGTTTTAACTGGAAAAATCGTCTTTTAGATTGTTTGTTTAGAATAAAACAAAATTCTTGAAAAAATATATTAGAATAATAAGGAGAAACGGTACCATGAAATACAAGAAAACCATGATACTGCTGGTGCTTGCCATCTTCATATTCGGTGTGGCAAGCGTATGTGCTAGTGATGTGAACGAAACAACAATAGCAACCCAAGAAGATAATCAAATGGAATTAACATTAACTGAAGATGAAATACAAACAAATGAAAATGACAATATGCTGACACAAACAGAGGATGCTGAAATATTCACCAGTGGTGAAGGATCATATTCTGACTTACGTAATGATATAAATTCTGGTGGAAACTTAACAAAAAGCCATTATCGTTATAATGCTGGCGATGGTGACACAATTGAAATTAACACTCCAGGTGTTATCAATGGTAACGGCGCAGTCATTGACATGAACGGATCAACAATCAGGGCATTCAATGTAACTGCTTCCGGTGTAACAATTAACAATCTAACCATTATAAATGCAAACTATGGCGGTAATGGAGGAGCAATTTACTTTAGTCCAGCTACTTCTGGTAATGTGACAAATTGTAATTTTATTAACAACAATGCAACCGGTACTGACTCTTGGGGTGGTGCCATCAGGATGTATTCTGGTACTGTGTCAAATTGTAATTTTACTGGCAACACTGCAACTAGATATGGTGGTGCAATCATGTTTGTTACTGGTACTGTGTCAAATTGTAATTTTGCTGATAACACTGCATACCGTGGTGGTGCAGTTTACTTTTTGAATCAAGGTACTGTGTCAAATTGTAGTTTTACTGGCAACACTGCAACTGGAAATGGTGGTGCAGTTTACTTCAATATCAATGGTGAAGTGACAAATTGTAATTTTACTGATAACACTGTTTCTGAAGAGGGTGGTGCTGTCTGGATGACTTCTGGTACTGTGTCAAATTGTAATTTTACTGGCAACAATGCATCTCGTGATGGTGGTGCTATTAGATTCAGTGGTTCTGGTACTGTGTCAAATTGTAATTTTACTGGCAACACTGCAACTGGAAATGGTGGTGCAATTTACTTCCATAGAACTGGTACTGTGTCAAATTGTAATTTTGCTGATAACGACGCCTACCATGGTGGTGCAGTTTTATTTAATACAAATGGTGAAGTGACAAATTGTAATTTTACTGACAACACTGCAACTGGAGATTACGCTCGT
>NZ_JAZUMY010000091.1:0-8876 GCF_045603845.1 Methanobrevibacter sp. | reverse complement strand
GAAATACTTGTCAGTTTTTGCACGATTGAATAGTGCAGCTTCAGTAATTTTCTTTTCATTGACAACAAAACGTTTTGGAATCAATTTTAAAGCAGCTTCCTGAATATGGGATTTTCCGCTGCTTGCTTCACCAAGACATATGACAGATACCGGATTTCCCAAGACGACTTGCCCTGCATATACGGCAGATGCATACAATATGTTGTTGCGTTCACCTGCTGTAAACCATTCAACAATACTGCCGATATAAATCAAAGGTTTAGTTAATGATTGAAGTTTAGTAATAGCTTCCTTCAATTTAACACTATCCTTTTCCTGCTCGGCCTGTTTCTTGTCAGCTATTTCCTGTTCGATGACAGACAGCTCATTTTCATAGTGAAGCTGAAGGAGCTGTTTTACTTCTGCAAACTGATTGTTGACAATCTTCGGATTCATGTCACCTTTTGGATTTACAATCTGTTTGAACTGTCTTGCGACATTACTTTGGGAAGATAATGTAGCTGGAGTTTTATTTAAGTATTCTCCAATCTTATTACCATCTTGATTCTTAAATACATAAGTGACACTGTTAACTTTCTTTCTGTTGATAATAAGAGTTATTGTGTCTTTGGTAGGTAATTCAGCTACATTACTCATTTTATTCCCCATCTATTCTACTTGGACGTCACGTACAATGAAACTGTAATAGACATAGCTTCCGGATTTCTCTTTGACCTGAATTGTCATTTCACCTAAATTGTTTACAAATTGACGGTATTCAGCAAGGTTGACACTTCTTAAAATATTTGATTTACCTACTGAACCTGCATTTTCAAGTTCAAGGATTGAAGTGATAAAGTCAAAGAGTACGCTTCCTTTTCTGATGTTTTTGTGAATGTCACCATCGTTTTTAAGATTAACGTTGATTTCAATGTAAAGTTGATCATCATCCTGGAAGATGTAGAGTTTGAATCTGTTTACGGTTTTTTCTTCACCGTCATCATCAAAGGTGTATGAGGTAACTGAAGACATTTCAGGTCTGCCTCTTAATAAGGTTCCGTCTTCAAAGTCTCTTAATTCTGCTTTTTCATATCCTTCCGGGATTTCCACAATTTCTTCGTAATCTAGTTCTGTACCTGTAAATATTGTCTGTTTTGTGTTTTCAAAACTCATTTTAATTCTCTCCTAAAAATATTAAAGAGGATTAGTTAACATCCTCTTTTAGAAATCTTGATTGACTTACAATCTTTTCAGCTGACACTTCTTCTGCTGACACTTCTCCTGCTCCAATCAGTTCAGCTATTGCACGGTTGGTTGCACGTGTTTTAGCAGTTGACATGATAGTGTGGTCTGAAACTTTGTCCTTACCTCTTTCACTTCTGGAACATAGTGCATCTGATTCCACGCTTCTGCCATTCGGTAGAGTTGCCCTTACACAGTAGTAGGCTTCTTTTATCCTACCGGTTTTTGTCCTTTCCAAATCACGGTCAACAATTGCAGTATCAACATTGAATGCACGGGACAATTTCTGCCATGCTGACTTTTTCTTAAAGTGTCTTTTCACTTTAACGTAGTTTCCTTCCTCATCTTTTTCTTTAACAATTATTTCCTGATATTCTGTATCATTCAGTAATCCTTTACAGAGTTTTTGATAAGCGTCCCATTGTTCAATAGCCACATCAACGTCAGGGACATTATCCACTTTAACTAATTCTGTTTCCTGTGAAACCTGCGGTTCTTCTATAAGTTCTGCTTTTACCATTATCATCACCTTGAAAATTTGGAGGATTAGTTTATAATCCCCCTGTACTTGTTGCTATTCCAATCCAGCCGACAACTGCAGCAACTACCATGCTTCCAATGAAAATCATCTTTGGATTGGGATCCATCGGTTCTTCTTTCGGATATAATCTTGCTGGTTTAGGCATACTGACCAACTCTCCTGATGCAGACTTCAATAATGAAATTCAAATTGATTATTGAAGTCCTTCCGCCTTTTTTGTGAATAACAACTGTTTTATTGTCTGGGAAATTCAATTCATCTGATTTCATTACTACACAATACGGATTTTCATCTGCAGATACAAGTGCGATGAAATGTCCTTCATCAAGATTTCTTTGCATTTCAAGAATTGTACTTTCCATATTTCTCATCCCTTTTGTGTTTGCGAAATCCGACAATAAACGCTTCTCCTCTTATGAATTTGATTAAACCGATATCTCCTTCAGCAGCATATTGGATTAATGACAATAGTTTCTCATGTATTATTGTCTGGTATGCTTTTTTACCGCCATCAACCAATACGATACCGTCATCGTCAATGTAGAGGATTTCGTGCTCAACATCTCCTTTGGCAATTTTGATTTCACCATTGTGAGTTAAAATGCCATGGAAATTATCTTCAAATTGATTAATTGAGGTTGTCATAATGTATCAACCTCAGTTAATGCAAAGGATGAATTGCTGTTCATTGGAATTCACCCAGGTGTTCGATTCTGTCAAAGACCAGCCATATTCTAGCCCATAGGTCTTTTGGGACTAAAACATGGACTTCTCCGTTTACTTCTTGTTCCAACATTATTTTTAGGCTCCTGATATTATCTTAAATTTTTAGTTCGTCTTAGCGTGTTTAATCAAGTCTTATTATCTTGATTCTGTATGACTCGAAGAATTCCCTTTCGTTTCGGATGTTTTCTGATTCCTGAATTTCAGAGATTGTTTCTTCAAGTGCCCTGAAATTATTGAAAATTATTATTTCATTGGGCCGGGGTTTTGCTAGTTCACACATTCTTTTGAATCTCCTTTTTCCCTCATGGGGAGTTAGTGATCAACAGTCTAAAACTCACATGTGGCCAGAAGTCTTTGAAAATAAAAATAGTTTTTTGGTAAAATCAATATTCCATTTTTTACCGAATATTTAGAATAAAATAAGTTTTTTAATTGAAAATCTTTATATATTGCTTAAAATAAACTATTATTGGGTTAAGTTTTGGAAAATATTAATTTTTAACACTGTTTTGCGGCGTGTCTAATTATTTTTATTTTTCTTACTGGCCCACTTATATTCTGCTTATTTTTTTCATGATTTCTGTTTTTTTGATATTTTACCTCCTTAAAGATGTTTTGATGCCATACTGAAAAAAAGTTGTACGAGTGTGAAAAATTGTTCTCACTCATAAAAATTGCTTTCATTCAGTGATGGGTAATCATAGTTTGTCAAAATGAATATATAAACATTACTATTGCTTATTTGATATTAAATTGTTTAATTATTACAGTGTTATACTTGAAGATAAGGCATGTATTTTTCCAAAATTCTATAAACAAATAAACAAAAAAAATATGAAAAAAACTAGAAAAACCTACAATACGAAACTCCCATTATGGGACTATCATGTTGAAAAAATGTAGTTAAAAAAATAAAAAAAATAAAAAATAGAAAAAAGTTTTACGGCGTATTTCTCAAATATCTTTTGATATAATTAATTTCGCCTTTAAGACCAGCCAGTTCATCATTCAATTTCTGATTTTCACTCTCCATTGCCTGAAACTCCGGAGATTTGATGGATAATTTCTCAACATCCAGATTGATTGTGACTGCACCCATATGCTCAATATATTTTTCTCTTAAACGCAAAGGATCTTCCATAAAATAGGAAGTTCTGGTCTGATCCTTTCCCCTTCCCTGAAGCTCATCGATTTCATCCATGCTCAAACCGTCATTGTAAAGCTGGCTTGCATGAAACTTCCTCAGCATGTGGGAACGGAAACGGTTGTATGAACCTGCCTTTCCAAGGTTCAGCTTGTTGTTGATCTTGCCGAAGGTATTGTTCATGTGAGTGGAACTTATATTGAAAAGCGGTGTTGAATTTGTAAGTTCCCTGTCATCAATCACAAGATAGTGAATTATTTCCGCTGTGGACTCCGGACTTGAAAAGGTGGTGTAGTACTTGTTGGTTTTCTGCCTCCTCAGTCTCCAGGACGGAACCACATCATCACGGCCGTGCAGGGCTTCAATAACAGCATCTATATTGTCCTTTTGATGATACTCATAGGTAGCATCAATGAAATCCTGAATGGTAATGTTTAAGGTTTCCCTTTTAGCACATCCGCTGCTTGTCATGAAAAGAATTATTGCTTTCATGAGCGGATTGACCATCTTGAGGATATGTCTAAGCAGTTCCTTATCGGGCAAATCATTATAAGAAATAGGCCTAGGTTTTTTGACATTTTTCTGGTTTAATTTCGGCATTTTGCCGATTTCAACATCAAAACATTCTTCATATACGGTAATAACCCTACTGACATAATTTTTGACTGTTGTGGCGAGATGACCTTTCTTCATCAGATGGTTTCGAAATCCCAGAAGTCTGGCCCTCAATTTTGAATGCTTCCATTTGACTTCTTCTGCTCTTCCTTTTCGGCTTCTTCTAACAGCTGGTAAAATGGTTTTTTATGGTATCTGGAATACAAACCAATGGCGGTGGCGTAGCTTTCATATGTTACATCTTTAAGACATCTCTCATCACAAAAGCTTCTTAAAAGTTGCTCATCTTTTTCGTGCATAATCATATTTATTACTCCATATCAAATCTCTTTTTGCCAAGAGCAAATGATAAGTAATAAATATTTTGTAATGTTTTGCCGGTATACTATACAAAATATTTATTACTTTTTTAATATTTGAATTGAAGATAACTTTAATGATAAAGAATTTTTTCTAAATATTCTTTAATTTCTGGAACATCATCATGCATAACTTCCCAAATTATATCATCAATTATATTTTCATAATTATGGGCAGTGACATTTCTCAATCCAATTAATTGACCCCATTCAATTCCATCATATTCTTCAAGAAATTCATCTGAAAATCTATTGGCAAATTCTCCCATTTGGATTATAACTAATGCACAAGCATCTTTATATAAACTGTCAGACATGTAAATTTCTTTATCATCATCAAATCTATTTAAATAATCAGCAATACGGTCACAATAGTCAATTATGGTTTCTGCACTTCTTTTATCTTTCTCGTTCATATAAAAGAACCTCCTCCTTGCTTATTGCTTCGAGAAATTTTTTATTTGAACTGCCTTTACTAACTACATCAACATGGCAATTAAATTCATCTTCCAAATCTTGGACTAAAGAAACATATTGCAGACCTTTCAAATCACCTTTATCCATTACAAAATCCAAATCACTATTTTCATTGGCCTCTTCCCGAGCGTAAGATCCGAAAAGACTAAAATTACTTATACCATATTTAATTACAATTGGAATAACTCTTTTTCTAATATCATCAATAGTAAAAACCATGAAAAATCACCATAATGTAATGGTCGTTATTTAATCTTATAATTTTTATTAATAATAAACATTTTCAAAAGTGCGACTTTATGAAAAAACACATATTAATGAAATTCTAACTAAAACTCAAAATCAGTTGTAAGCTCCAAGATATCCACACTTTGCATCAGAATATTAACCAATCTTTCATCCAAATCTGCATGGTTATCATGATAGTCAATTTCACCAAGTTCACTTCGGATTGTGTAAGCCAAGCGTTCCTCATTCAAACTGAAAAATGCATTAATATTTTTCTTATTTCCTCGAGCATCAAGTCTGATCCACTTATCTAAATCCTTTATATACACAGTGTTTAAAGCATGAATCATATAACCTTCACTTGCATCATCCGCTCTTGTAAGCAACTGATAACTGATGCCTGATGGAATCTGATTTGCTCTTAGAAGTGCTGCAAGAAGACAAGATTTTGTCCAGCAGATTCCAGTTTTATTTTCAAGCACCTCACTGGCAGTTCTTGAAACCACATCTGTTTTAATGTCCCATGAATGAGAAATTTCATCCCTAACAAAGATGTAACATCGTTTTATATAATCCAGATTATCTTCAGATTGATTCATCAATTCCCGAACCTTATCCTGAAAAAGAGGATTCATGTAATCAATGCTTGGTGTTTCCATCAAATATTCTTCCATGCACTTCTCACCAATATTATAATAGATTAAAAGTAAAATTAAATAAAAATATTGTTTTATTAATTTAAAAAACTTTGTAAAATGGATTTTGCCCGTATACTAACTCTCTTGAATCATCGCTAGCTTACCCTTCGCTCCTCGAGTAACCCTCGAAACGGGCAGCCTATCCAATATTAACTATTTTTTTAATCACAGCAAGCAAAAAACACTTTCTCATAAAATAATTAATTAATATTAGTCAAATATGATATGACATTAAATATTTTATAAAAAATTATATTTAATTATTTTCTTAAAATATAAATAAATCAATAATAAATAGAATATCAATGAGAAAAATAGAACTGATTTTGATATTTATTGCATTAATAATATGCATCTCAGCAGTGAATGCAGAAAGCCCAGATTCATCATATGAACTTATCTTAAGTGATTCACAAATAACGGTTGATGATGAAATAGTTTACGAAGAAGTAACATCAGAAGAAGAGTTCAATGCATCCAACTGCGAATGCTGTTCTTTAATCATCCAGGAAGATGATGAAACAGTGTTTGCTTTTAGACAGGACGGACAGATGACAGGGAATGGAATAGAAATCAACCCTCAGAACTGGAACGGTATGAACATACTGAAACAGGAAATAGACACGCCACACGAATACTTTTTCCATGGAATAATTACTGAAAACGGATGGGTGATCGGTGAAGGAGGAAGCCAGTATAACGATTCTTCAAGAAGCATAGAACAGATTGCCGCTACAATGATAATTAACAATGATATTTCACCAAATTACCTCAGCCAGATAAAAAATATACTTTCAAGATACGGATATGGACACTTTGTTATAAAATCCCCTGATGGAAGATATGGCGCAGCATTTTCAAACACGTATTTAACAGGAACACTGCAAAAAGGACAGTGTTTAGTTGTTCCGAATTATTATTCAAGTTATTATAAAGTGAATTATAACAGATACAGTTCAAATCCTGTGGATGCAATAATAATAATCTGCTCATATGAAAGCTCAGGATACCACAGGAAAAGCATCATGACTTATGATTATAAAACCCATGACACTGAGAACGGAGTATTCTATGGAGTTGATGTATTCGCAACAAACGATAACGGACGCAATGTGGGGCGAAGCACTGCAAATTATATAACTCATTTTTATTTCAAAGGCCAATATTATCCGCCAAGCGTCATTCCTCAAAATCCAGGAAAAATGTTTGCTGGAAGCCATATCTTTGAAACACAAAGACTAAGTCCTGTAATCAGTCTGCTCAATATTGATAGAAATGCGCTAGTTGGAGATGAAGTGCAGATTTATTACAGGGTAAAGCATCTTGTCAGCGGAAGAACAATGGTGTTCAATTTCAATGATGACACTGAATTCGTAAATGCGGTTACATCACATGGAACATACTCATACAATTCACAGCAGAAAACATTATACTGGAGCATTCCGGCAGCCAAAGACAACAGGGACATCATCATCACGTTAAAATCAGGTAAAGTGGGAAATCACAATGTCCATGCATATATCGATGGAATGCATGAAGAGCTTGATGTGACATATTACATAACAGATTATGGAACTCATATCAATGTCAATGACATCAATAAATTCAAGGGCGGATCACAGGGTTTGAATATCCAATTGAAAGACAAATATGATGTGGCATTAATCGGAGAAAAAGTAAGCATCTCGATTAATGGAAAGACATATTCCCGGGAGATTAACCAGCAGGGATACGCATCAATGGCAATAAATTTAGATAGCGGAGAATATGAGGCCGTAATAAGCTATAACGGCAAGTTCGGCAAAAGTCAAAACACATCAAAAATAACCATAAAGCCAACAGCATTCGGCAAAGATATTGAAAAATATTATAAGAATGCAACACAATTTTACGCTTCATTTTTGGATAAAAACGGTAAAACGTTAAAGAACACCAACATTCAATTCAACATAAACGGCGTGATATACACAAGATCAACCAATAATGACGGAATCGCGAAGTTAAACATTAACCTCGAAGCCAACACATACACAATAACATCAATCAATACGGATACCGGAGAACGAACAAGCAATGTCATAGTCGTCAAGCCAATACTTGTCGAGAATAAAGATTTGGTTAAATATTATAGAAATGCATCACAGTATACTCTCAAAGTACTTGACGGTGAGGGAAATGCTCTTGAAAATGCATCAGTAACTTTTAATATAAACGGAGTATTCTATACTCGCAGCACCAATGAAAACGGAACGGCAAAATTGAATATTAATTTAAATCCGGGCCAATACATCATAACTGCACAGTATAATGGCGCATCAGTCTGCAATAAAATAAACGTGCTGGAAAGGATAAGCTCAAAAGACATGTCAATGAATTATATGGACGGAAGCGAGTTTAAAGTAAAAATTCTAAACAAAACAGGAAAAGCTTCACCGAATGAAAATATAACCTTCAATATCAATGGAGTATTCTACAACAGAACCACTGATTTAAATGGAGAAGCAAAACTAAGGATTAATTTAATTAAAGGAGAATATATTATTTCCACATATTGGAATGAATATTCAAAATCAAATAAAATAACAGTATATTAAAAATCTTTTTTTAAAATAAGAATAATTATAATTAGAATAGGCTTGCAGCGAAATGAAATTCCCATAGAAAACCATAGTACACAAACAAAACACAAAAGGACTTCACTACTGGGATCGAAACGAGACCAGGTATAACCGCCATGCTATGACCCCAATACTTATAAATACAAACCAATATGATAAAAATATTAAATTATCAGTACAATTTCACGCAAACTGTTAACACCTAACCAAATTGCTACCAGACCATAATAATTACCATAAAAAAATACA
>NZ_JAZUMY010000090.1:0-5474 GCF_045603845.1 Methanobrevibacter sp. | reverse complement strand
CATTAGTCTACTCATTTGGATGTGATTTCTAATTAGGATATGAGTAATATTGATGATAATAAGAATGATCCTAAAAAGGTAAGGTTCCTATTACAGTCTTATGCTAGGCATATTTCAACAAATGTAAAAAATACGACAATTATGGCAGATATTAATGAGCATTTCGGTCAGATAAGCGAACCAACATTTTATTCGTATGTTAATGCATTGAAAAAACTATTTGTAATAGACAATATTGCTGATTGGTCGCCAAATATCAAATCGAAAAACATAAATCCGATCAAATGAAAAAAACAGTTCACAGATCCCTCAATTGCAGTTGAAGCTTTGAATTTAAATCCCGAAGGTTTGTATGAAAATATGGTTGATGCAGGATTTATTTTTGAAAATTTATGTATCCGTGATTTGAGTGTATATACTTCCAAATTTGGAGGTTCAATATCATATTATCATGATAATTCCGATGTGGAGGTTGATTGTGTTGTACATCTTAATGATGGAAGATACGCTTTAATAGAATGTAAGTTGGGAAAAACAAAAATAGAAGAAGGTGCTCAAAACTTACTAAAAATTAATAAAATTATTGAAGCTAATGATGAAGTTAGAAATCCAAGTTTTTTAGCAGTTTTAACTGGTGGAGACGTAGCAAAAACCAGAAAAGATGGAGTTAAAGTCATACCAATTGGTTGTCTAAAGTAATATTATTTCATTTATTAACAAACAAAATAATAGTTTAAAAAATAGGAGGAGTTTAATTGATTAAAAAACTCCTTATAAATTTATTTTAATCCCATCGGCTCCGCAACAACAATGAAACCATTTTATCCGTACTGAAAAAACAAAACAATACAGACCTATCAGCCAGATACTGCCTTGGTGATTCCAATTAAAATAATCAAATCATTGCATTGAAACTTCAAGGATTTGAAATAAACCTATAATCTTCTTTTCAATCCGCCTACTCCAACTACAAATAAAGCAAGTAAAGCCATAGCTAAAGGATTACCAGTAGCAGGTAAAGTTTCTTCACTTGCTGATGCGCTTTCTACGTCAATGTAAGCAATATCATAATTGTTTGATGTATCAGGATCAAATATATCGCTTACTGCTACTGCTTCAATTAATGCTGGGCCAGGAGCAACTTTGTACATTGCAAGCACTAACTCAGTGTAAGTGCCTTTTGCTAAGTCACCGACATCCCAGATACCAGTTTCAGGGTCAAATGTTCCGGAAAATGCAATGTGATCGTAATAAATCAAATTGTCTGAACCTAATGCAACTAAAGTGTTTTTAGCTGTATCTGGTCCGTAATTGTATACTACAACACTCCAGGTGTTCATGTCTCCAACTTGTTGCAGTGGAGTCACGTCAACCGCCAAATCGGCTTTTGGAATGTTTGCTGTAGCATTGGCTGTTACGGGTTCACCGGCAGCATTTCCAACATCACTGGAAACTTCTTCAACAGCAGTTTCTTCCACAGACATTACGTCTGCTGAAGCATCATCGCTTGCCACATCTTCAGCGCTTACAGCACCTAAGGTCAAGGATAATGCAAGGATTAATAACAATATTCCTAGAACAGATTTTGTTTTCATTTTATCACACAAAAACTTTCTATAAAACCACTAGGAAATTACTTAAGCACTTAAATAAAATCAATATATAAATGATTTTATAATAATATTTTCACATTCATAGCTTATATTAGTACCTATTTTGGTTTTGATATACATTATCTGCAAAAATGATGAAAATCATATAATTTCATTCATTTCAATATTTCATAATTCAAAAATTCGCCATACAAATTAAACGCTTGTTTAAAAAATTACACCAATATTAATTAAAACATAAGTTTTTATACTCCTTTGAATAAATATATATGTAATATATTTTTTTAATCAAATTTTAGAGTGTATGTAATGAATATAAAGAGAGTATTATTGGTTTTAAGCATCTTCATTGTTCTTCTGTTTGCAATGGGTGCATATTCGGCAAATGACCATTCATCCTATGATGAAATCGTTGAATTACTTCAAAACGCTAACGCAAGTGACCTTACAGGCTGCTGTTCAGTGGTCTGTCAGCTTGAAGGAAACGACAGTCTCATGACTTTCAGAAGGGATGCAGGATACTCCGCAGACATATTCATTGAAGAAATCGACTGGCATGGAAAGCAGGCCATAAAACAGTACAAGGAAGAGGGAGGATACTTCTGTCAGGTTATCGTTACAAGCGACGGCTGGACAATAGGCTACGGCGGTTTGGATGACGGAAAGGACAATGAGGTCATTGAAAACATCACTGCAGATATGGTTGTAAACAATAATATCTCCCAAAGCGGTCTGGAAGAAATTCAAAAAATAAAGACTGCATACGGAAGAGGGCATGTTGTCATCAAATCACCTGAAGGACAATACGGTGTTGTAATAAACGACACACACTTCACAGGCAAGCTGAAACCTGGAGATTACCTATCAGTTCCGAACAAATACTCATACTTCAGGTCAGGCGACATACAGCTGAACGCATCAGACAAGGTTAAAATCATGAATAAACTGGAGATTTCAGACGGATACGGGCTTGAAAGAAGAGACATTACAACATATTATTTCCACCATGTTGACAATGACACATTCAAGGGAAACGTTACAGACATGTTCATATCAAACGATGACGGATCATTTTACGGAATGAACACCGGAGGATCATATGACAACGTTCACTTCAACGGTTCAGTAATCAAGGGTTCAACACTTCCTATTGCACCTACATACAGAGCCTTTGGAACTGTTGAGTTTCCGGATGAAGGCAATGACATTTTAGGTTTCATCTTAACTGTTTTAGGATATATTGCAACCATTATTTTAATATTAATCATACTTGTTTTGGGTATAAGAACATATAATAAAATAAGATATGCAAGAAGGGACAACAGAAATATCCAGCATCAGATTAATGCAAAAAATTTCGCAAGTCTCTGGAATTCAAAAAACAGCAGAAACACCAAAGACCTCTGGGGTACACAAAAAAATAAAAAAAATAGAAGATAGCTCATTAAGAGCTATTTTAAAACTTTTTACCAAGCTCGTAAGCTTCTTTTAACTTGTCAGGCTGTTCATCTTTTACGATACCTGCAGGACCTGCACTGCCTGCATCAACATAACCGATCACATCATATCCCATAAATGAGAATGGGGATGCTTTTGTAAGTTCAATATAATCCTTATATGTTCCTTCAGGCTGATTTTCGGTAAATATAAGTGCCGCTTTTCCGCTTAGGCTTTTGTCAGGGTTTTGGCCTATGCCGTAGAAACGGTCGATTATGAGTTTTCCCTGGGCTGACATCTGACCGTAGTAGATTGGTGTTGAAAATATTACTCCATCGGCAGCCACCAGTTCATTGATGATTTTATTTCCGTCATCTTCCCTTACGCAGTCAGGATTTTCAGCGCAGAACATGCATGCCTTACATGGTGCAATATCTTCTTTTTCAAGGTAGTATTTGGTTACTTCAGCGCCGTTTTCCTCAGCGCCTTTAATCATTTCATCCATTAATACGTCACAATTTCCACCTACACGTGGACTGGCTTGAAGTGCTATAATTTTCATTTTATATTACTCTCCGATTGTTTTATGTTTATTATTATATTCTAGAAAGTATTTATATGTAATGAGAAATTATTTTAATAATAACTTACATATATCATATTAACAAAATTATGGAGATGAACTATGAGCAAGACATGTCCTAACTGCGGTGTCAATTCACCGGACAATGCAAAGCACTGCATAGAATGCGGAGAAAACATTGAAGACGTTCCAATCAATAAGGAAGCAAAACCGAAAGTTGAGCCTGCTTCAGATAATGGCGGATCTTCTCTTGGATGCATCATAATGATTGCTGTGGTTGTAATTCTGATTGTCGCTGCAGGATTTTTCATATTCAATTCAGGAAATAATGAAACTCCAGAAAAAAACATTACAATAACCTTTGATGAGGTATATGTTCATGATTACACCTCAAGCGGAAAGCTATACTATTCATACTCCGTTTCAGGATATATCAACAATTTCCCGGATGACATGAACGGTTATATGATTAAGACAATCTATTATGATTCCAACGGAAATGAAGTTACATCAACAACAAACAAGCTGTCTTACTATGATTACTATAAGGACAGTGACTATCCGGCAACAATAAGTACATACATTACACAGAACTATGTTGAAGTTGACCACATCACGGTTCAGGTTATTAAGGACAATGCCGTTTTAGATGAGTTTACAACGACAATGAATACGAATAAACTGACTTCCGTTCAGCCAACATCATATAATCTGACTAACGAAACTTAATGTCAGTGATTGAAATTGTCCTGTGTAAAAAGTAGCTGATTTTTATTAGCTATTTTTAATTTTCTTATTTTTCTTTATTTTTAAAATTTCATTATTATATCTTTTATATTTCAAATATTTAGTTTATTAGAGTTTATTTTATAAATTAAAAGTAAATTTGCAAAAAATTACTCTAAAAATTGTTCTGACTGATAAATATTGTTCTCACTTAACCTCTTATTTTAAATATGAAGAAATATTAACTACTTCCATAGGATAATTCAATGAATTAACCTTAAATCAAACCTCAATTTAATAGGGGGTGTTAATATGATAGAATTATTATATGTAATTATTTATCTATATTTTCCCCTTACTTATCCAATAGAGGTATTCTATGAAAAACAATAATTGTAACATCACATGTGATGTAAATGAATTATTTAAAGTATTATCATTAGATATACTGATAATTTATTTCGGATCTAGCATGAATGTGCAAGGTATCATCATAGTCATGTTACTTAGATTATTTGTGATTCATATGGAACCACGATAATTAATTGATTTGGAAGTTATTAACGTAAGGTTTTTTGAGAATTCGTATTCTCACCGAGGTTTGCTTTTCCTATGTGAAACGGCTTCCAATCATTAATTATTTAAAATGATAAAAAACTATAAATAGAATAGAATATTAAAATATTATTGAAGTAAAACTTCACACCCTCTGGGTAAGTTAAAGAATCATTGCTGTATACGAAATATTGCACTTCACTGTGCAATATGGCAATGATTCCAAAAATAATAATACTGATTTTATTTAAAAACTATCAAATTTAAACCATTACATATAGATGTACTTACTTAAATCCAATCATTTTACACAAAATATTTTCTTTCTGTTAATTTGGTTCCCTCAATGAGGCTAAAATTTTATAAAAATTAATAAAAATTAATAAATTTTATTAAAATTTATAAAAATAAGAGCGATGCTACATCTATTTATACTATAACAGACATATTTATATTATATAATTCATATCTAATTTATATTAACATTAAATTACTTCAATATCAATAAATCACTGGTATTTGATTAAAATAAGCTTAAATTATGCTTTTTTTATAGTTAT
>NZ_JAZUMY010000089.1:0-19280 GCF_045603845.1 Methanobrevibacter sp. | reverse complement strand
CCCATATTATTTTTTTATTTTTCATAAAAAATAGTTATCCATACAATTTTTATGGGTTTTATAAAAATACCATTAAATTAATCTAGTTTGAGCATCGATATAGCTGGGTTCATTAACCTCTTGTACAACATCACTCTCTTTTACCTCACCAATCAACAATGGCGAATTAGGATTATGTAACTTTTGGTTCCTTTTGACAAGATTTATGTTGCTGTTGGCATAACAATAATTGCTTGTCATCAATTGTTTATAAATAATTTCAGTATCTTACCCTCAACTTTTCCAATAATACTCAAGTAGTTACCTTTGCATCATTAGTTGGTTCAGGTTATGTCAGTGATTATAGTAGATGTTCAGGATTTGTATTTCCACCATCCCAGTTTCACCCAGTATAGATGAAAATATTTAATTATCATGATTTCTAAAAAAAGTAGTGTAGAGAGAACATAAGTATGACAACTTTCGCATGCCCTTTCATATAACCAACCTCAATTAATTTAATTAATATTATTTTACTTTTTTAAGTTATATATAAATAGTTATTTTTTTCTTTTCATTTAATAGTTAGTTTATATGTTCCTGTAGGGATATATCCCTTTTTCCTTAAATTCTAATTCTAACCATCTTTTAAGGATAGGCTCAGTAACTTCGTATACTCCATTATTTAGACGTATTAATCCTTGATTTTGAAGATTATTTAAATAATTGCTTAGTGACCCTGTTGATATTCCAAACTCATTTGCTATATCTATTCTCCTTAATGGTTTTTCAAGCAGAATTATGATTATTGTTTGTTCTCTAAAAGATAATCTTGCCCATATATTTATTAAATGAGAACTTATAGCCTGGATTTTCTTATCAAAATACAATTTTATTGCATCATCATCCAGATGTTCATTAACTGGTAATAGTGATGCGAATATATTTACATATGATGGAACTCCTGAGGTACATTTGTAAAATCTATCAAAGCCATCATCAGTGAATAGAATATATGGTGTTTTTTCTGATAGATAACTTCTGACAGTTTCTTTTTCAAAGGGATTTATGTTTATTGAAATCATTCTTCCTCCAAATGCTCCATTTTGGCTTGCAATTTCAGATATTAATTTATCTTGTAAGCTCATTGATCCTGAAAATATGTATGCTATGTTTCTTTGGTTTTGAATGTAGCTTCTCATTTTCCATAAAAATGATTCTTTGTAATTGTTTAGTTCTTTAATAATTTGAAATTCATCAATGAATATTAAAACACCTTTAATTTTGTCTTGGTTTTCATTATATAATTTTTCAGGTAAATTCAAAGTGAAATCTATAAGTTTTTCTTCATTTGTTTCTTTTGAAAAAATTGGTATAGGTATTTTATCAAGCTGTATGAATTCTCTGATTTTAAAATCATTAGATTTAAAATATTTTTCTATTTGCTTATCTAATGTGTTTAATCCTTTATTTTTTGATTCAAGAATTAATTCTCTGAAGAAATGTTCCATCAATCCTATTATACTCATCTGATTTTTTTGATAACATTTGGATTTTGAAAAATCAATATATACTACCAGATATTCATCATCCAGTTCCCTTTTTAGTTTTTTAAGAAAAACAGTTTTGCCAACCCCCCTTATACCTGTTAACAATAAATCTGGAGCATGACCCTGACTAGTTGAATGCAAGATATTTTTGATGTTTATTAATTCACTTTCCCTATTGTAAAATTCTTCATCCGTTAAATTTTGGTTATTTCCCCAAGGCAAATCTGTCATTCTTACCACCCTCCGAAAAATATATTATAAATTATAGTATGTTTCTAATATAATATAAATTTTAGTATGTATTATAAAATATAGTAGATATAACATGTACTAAAAAATTTAGTACATATAAACACAGAATTAAAAAAGACTAATTAGTATAATTTCTAAAAAAAGTAGTGTAGAGAGGAAAGTAGCACAACTATCACATAAGTTTTCATGTAACTACCTCAATTAATTTAATTAATATTATTTTACTTCTTTAAGTTATATATAACTCGAGATACATTTCTCAATAACTTAACCCACACTTTAGGTCAAACTACGTTATGTTTCCAATATTATATTTTAATAATTTATTAGTTTAATCCCACCAATCACCAGTCAAGAAATTAATTATGTGTTTTTTCTCAATTCCTTCGTAATCGTATTCATTATCATCTTTTGTAATTAAATATTTGGGATAATTGTCATTGATTTTCAATAATGGACCAAATTCCCGCTCACGAGTACTTTCCTGATTAACCTCATAGGAAACTTGGAAATATCTTTTTAATCCATTTTTTTTGGCTACAAAATCAATTTCTTTTTTGCCCACATTACCTATGGTTACTTCATATCCTCTTCTGATAAGTTCCATATACACTATATTTTCAAGAATTAATTGTGCATCTCTTTTATTGTGGCCGTAGATTGCCTGTCTGAATCCATGATCTGTTAAATAGAATTTTTCGTTTGTTTTTAATATGCCTTTACCCATGATATTTTCTCTGCGCACCCGGTTTATAAAACATGCATTATCAAAATATGTCAAGTAATTATATATGGTTTCACGTTTGGAATGCCTTTTTGCTCTTGTTTTAAGATAATCTGATACAGTTTTAGCTGAGAAATGATGTCCTACATTCATTATTACAAATCGTATTAATTTATCCATTAAATCAATTCTGCTTACATTTGCCCGTTTGAGCACATCTTCATAGACTATTGAATTGTAGACATCATGAAGGTACCTTTTTTTCTGGTTGTCCTGATTTTCAATTACATCATGTATGAATGGCATTCCTCCCCATTTCAGATAATCATCAAAAAGTTTATTTAATTCAATGGTATTTCCTTTTTGTTCATTGATTTCTATTACCTCTTTAAATGAGAAGGGATAAATGTCAAATGCCATATAACGTCCGGTGAGGTATGTTGCAAGCTCTCCGGATAACAGTTTTGCATTAGACCCCGTAACATATATGTCTACATCAAAATCGACAATGAATCCGGATAAGCTTCTTTCCCACCCTTCAACGTTTTGAATTTCATCAAAAAATAAATAATATTTTTCATCGGGATTTTTTATGAAATTGGAAACATATTCAGTTAAATCATCTTTATCAGCAATATCCTGATAGTGCATGGAATCGAAATTGATTTCTAGGATATTCTCTTCTGAAATTCCCATTTCAATCAGTTCATCTTTAATTTGTTTTAGTAATGTAGATTTACCGCAACGTCTAATACCTGTTAAAACTTTAATTATTTCCTTTCCAATTAACGGGCGTATTTCTTCAAGATACTGTTCTCTTTTAATCATAGGCATCACTTGTTATATTATATGATTTAATTAATATAAATTTTTTACTATTGAAAGTAATTTTTTATAAAAAAAATATAAAATCTACTTCATAAAGTAGTTTTTTTCAATATGAAGATAATATTTACTTTAGAGAGTATTTTTTTAGAAGGTAAAAAACGTTTTTAGATTATCATAATGACACTATAATTCTCTAAAAACTATTCATAATATTTGAATGACAATTGAACAATATTTAATTAGCATATGTGTTAAAAAAAGTAGTGTAGAGAGGAAAGTAGCACAACTATCGCATGAGCGTTAATTACTCTCCTCAATTAATTCTCCAATAAATGTCTGTGCATAATCATGTGAAAAGTTAATTTGAATATTAATAGAAAAAGTTTTAGGGAGTCATGAGAATTTTTAATCATTCTCATGAACATCAAATGCTGAAAGAAGCATTTCTCCGACACCTTCAGCATCAGGGTCATGGCTTCCCTTGCCCGTATCAAGTGCTCTGATTTTATCCATTTCAGCATCAGTTAACTTGAAATCAAAAATATCCATATTAGACTTTATGCGTTCGTCCTTTGTGGATTTTGGAAATACGATAATTCCTTCCTGATTTTCAAACCTTAAAATGACCTGTCCTGCGTTTTTACCGTATTTATCAGCAAGGTCTGTTATTACAGGATTGGTTAAAAGATTATGGCTTCCCTGACCTAGCGGACCCCATGATTCAAGTTTAACATCATCTTTCGCCATTATTTCACGAATTTCCTTTTGCTGGAAGTATGGATTGAACTCCACCTGATTTACAGAAGGCATAGTGTCAAATTCGGGAACGAATTGGTTCCATAGTTTTGGAGTCATGTTGCTTACTCCGATTGATTTGATTTTTCCTTCATCTTTGGCTTCTTCCAATGCCCTCCAGGCCTCATCGACTTCACCATACGGCTGATGCAGGAGATATAAATCCATATAATCTGTCTGAAGCTTTTTTAAAGAGATATCAATTGCCTTTTTGGCATCTTCATACTTGTAATCCTGAAGCCACATTTTGGAGGTTATCCAGACATCTTCACGGTCAATTTCACTGTCATTAACGGCACGGCCCACTTCTTCTTCGTTGAAATATGCTGCCGCTGTGTCAATGTGCCTTACTCCGAATTCCAGTGCTTTTGAAACCGCATCGTATGTGCTTCCGTCAGCCGGAATCAGGAATGTTCCAAAACCTATTGAAGGTATTTCATTACCGTCATTTAACTTAAAGTATTTCATAATATCACATCCTTATTCAACGTGAAGAGAATATCTTCCGCTGTTTATTGCAGCTATAACTCCTCCATCAATGAGCAAATCTATTCCAGTTATGAATGAGGCTTGATCGCTCAGTAGAAACTCTGCTGCTCTTGCAATTTCCTCAGGGGTTCCGACTCTTCTTGCAGGAGATGAATTTATCATTTCCTGATATCCTTCGCCTGCAGCCTCAAACTCATCATAAGCCAGTGGAGTTACGATAATTCCGGGACTTATTGTGTTGATTCTTGCTCTTCTGTCACCCCATGTTGTTGCGGCCGCTGTTCTCACTCTCAAGTGGTTTGCCCTTTTAGCGACAATGTATGCAATGCCTGAGTTGACCATTGCATCGTTTTTGATAAAGTCAATGTCTTTAAGTTCATCTGTAGGTGCCATGGCTATTTCATTTTCAACTTCAGGAGGAATATTCATCATGTATCCTGTCTGGCTTGAGATAATAAGACCAGATCCTCCTTCTGCAATGTAGTCGGCAAAAACATCTATGGTTTCAGATGTTGCAACCAGATCCAGGTTGATGATGTGTTCAGGGCTTGCCTGGTTAGGTGATGCACCTGCAGTGTTTATGAAATGCTTTAATGTTCCCATCTCTGTAGCTTTCTTTGCAAATGCTTCAACTGAGCTTTTATCCATTGCATCTACAATCTGTGTTTCTACAATGTATCCTTCATATCTTAGCTCTTTGGCTCTGCTTTCAAGATTGTCTTCGCTAATGTCTCCTAAAAATATTATCTTTCCTGCACCTATTCTTTTGACTATTGCAGTTCCCATGCTTCCTGCACCTAAAAGTGCAATAACTTCCTTGTTTTTGTTCAAATCAAATTCCATAATCTAATCCTCCTTGCTTATGATTTTAAATAGAATGTTTTTTAAAGTTGTTATCTCCTCATCCGTTAAATCGGATGTCACTTCCATCTCCCAGTCATCTATGACTTTGATAAGTTCATCTGTCTTTTTTATTCCTTTTTCTGTTAATTTAACTCTTTTCTTTCGTCTGTTTTCAGGGTCCTCCTCTCTTTTGATGTATTCATTGTCTTCGAATTTGCGAAGGAGTTTTGCAATGTATGCTCCGCTTACCTTGAATACATCAACCAGGTCCTGCTGGGTTGTGATGTCGTCAAACCTTATCCTTAAAAGAACTGACAGTTCCTTGATGGTCATGTCATTGTCCTTCAGGACTCTGTTGAAAAATGATCCGTAATTTGAAATGATTTCTTCTACATAATGGTAAAAGAATATCTTTTCCGGATTGTCACTGTAAATCATAATCATCTAAAATTAGTTTTATATTATCCACTATAAATACTTAACCATAGTTAACAATTAACTATATATAACAATTAATCTTAATTATTATTACAGGAAGTTGATAACATGAAAGTACTTTTAGTTAACGGAAGTCCAAACAGGGAAGGCTGCACCTACGTGGCATTGAATCAGATTAGAGAAACATTAAAAAACGAAGGCATCTATGCAGACATATACCGTATAGGTCATAAGGATATCAGAGGATGCATAGACTGCAGAAAATGCAGCGAACTGGGAAAATGCGTATATGATGATGAGGTGAACCGTTTTGTTGAAATGGCCGAGGAATATGACGGTTACATATTCGGCGGGCCAGTGTATTATGGAAATGTTAATCCCACACTGACCAACTTCATGACAAGGGTTTTCTTCTCATCATTTTTCGGAGGAAAAAGAATATTCCGCCTAAAACCTGCAGCGGCAGTTGCAAGTGCCCGAAGAGCCGGAACAATGACTGCAATTGACACAATAAACAGGTTCTTCACATGGGCGGAAATGCCTATAATAAGCTCAACATACTGGAACGTAATATATGGAACAAAGGCAGAAGAAGCGCTGCAGGACCGTGAGGGATTATTGACAATGAAAAACCTTGCAAGAAACATGGCATGGTTTTTAAAAATAAAACAGTTAAGCATTGAGGAAGGAATTCCACTGCCTCAACATATCGGATAAGAGATGATTAAATGAACAAAAGAATACTAGGAGATATTGAAGTCTCACCTATAGGTATGGGATGCATGGGCTTATCACACGGTTACGGCGATATCCCCAATAAACAATACAGCATTAAAGCCATACAAATGGCACACGAGTTCGGATGTACATTCTATGATACTGCCGAAGCCTACGGTCCGAATCTTCTGCCAAAAAATATGGGACACAACGAAAAAATCGTTGGTGAATCAGTGAATGAATTTAGAAACGATATTGTGCTTGCCACAAAGCTTCACCTACCTGCAGACGAAGCAAAAGAAAAAGGAACATATGAAACACTTCGCTCACACCTTGAAAAATCAATGGAAAGACTTCAGACAGATTATGTTGATTTATATTACCTTCACAGAGTAAATCCGAATATTTCCGTAGAAGAAGTAGCTGAAGGGATGGGCAAATTAATTGAAGAAGGACTCATACGTGGATGGGGACTTTCACAAGTTCCAGTAAGCATCATACAAAAAGCACATGAGATAACTCCCCTTTCTGCCGTGCAAAACATTTATTCAATGGTCGAGCGGGGAGTTGAAGATGAAGTAATCCCGTATTGTCTTGAAAACAATATAGGCCTGGTTCCGTTCTCACCTATTGCAAGCGGATTCCTTTCTGGAAAAGTCAAAGCAACAACCGACTTTTCACACAGCGATGATGTTAGAAAATTCGTGCCTCAACTTAAAAAGGAAAACATCGAGGCAAACCGCCCAATCATTGACCTTCTTGAAGAATACGCTGAAAAGAAAAATGCAACAAATGCCCAGATATCCCTTGCATGGATGCTTCACAAATATCCAAATGTCGTGCCGATACCTGGATCAAAAAACCAGGAAAGAATACTTGAAAACTTAGGTGCATGGAATGTTAAACTGACGGATACAGAGTTTAATGCCCTTGAAGATGCACTAAACCAGATTGAGGTTCATGGTTATCGAGGATTTAATGAAACAGAAGGAATGGGGATGAAAGCATGGGGTAAAAAGCCTCCTAAAAAATAAAAACATTAATAATCCTCAATATCATTTCCAATCGAATTAAATGTATGCAATACACTTGCACAAAGGCATTGTTGGAAACATAACATCCACCATACTTACAACAAAATTGATTTCAGTAATGCCCTCAGCAATGCCTATAAAAATGAAAATGTCATTGGTGGTATGTAGATTACATTTCCTTTTCTTTTAATTGTTTTTGTATTATTTGCAACGACTATACCGTATTCACAGCCATATCTATTAATTGCATCTTCAATTTGGTATTTCTTTTTCTTTCCACGACCCACTTCAATTGGAATGATGTTTTCAGATTCTTCCTGGATTAAAAAATCAACATTTGTTTTTTTGTTTGCATCATAGTATATTGTAAAATTGGTGAACTGCATGTTGGATAGATTAAACAGGTTTGATGCTATTAGATTTTCTAATAGCAGTCCTTCATAATCATCGCTTCCAAGTAAGGGGTTTCCAACTTTTCTTGACAGTGCGTGTCTGATGCTAGGTGTTGCAAAGTAATACTTCCAGGCTTTTTTAACCCTTTTGGCTGAACCCCCATACGGTTCGCAATGGAAAATCAGATGGGTTTTTTCAAGCAAATCCAATATTTTATTGACGTTTGCTGTGGATGTTTTCAAATAATTCGCAAGATTTGCATGTGTCAGCTCACCAGGCTGCTGCAGAGCAAAATACCTCAATATTCTTTTTGCATTTGATTGATTGGCAGAGGAAAGTTCTTTTATCTGAGGCAGGTCTTTGGTAATGACTCTTTGGGTTATTTCAACTAAATCTTCGCATATTTCCCTGTGTGTCTTTTTATCAAATAGTATTGGGAAAGCTCCAAACTTAAAATATTCGTCCCAGTCGGTGGAATTGTAGTCGATGCAATTGGTCAGCATATTATTGGCTTCAAATTCTGATTTAACAGCACTATCAATATTTCCGGTAAATATAAGATTTCTCAAATCATCAGATAAGTTACTGACATTCAAATCATATTTTAATTTAAGGTGTTGTGTGTAGTTTAGGGGAGTTATTGATTTTTTGCGCATTCTTCTTGCAAGGTCATCGTTCTGTTCGAGATGGAGAGCTGATGAACCTGTGAATATGACGAATATGTTATAAGATTTGTCATAGATGATTTTTCCGGTCTTTGCCCATTTCTTGTCGATTTGTGATTCGTCGATGAATATGAAAACCTTTTCGTTTAAAGTTCTTAAGTTCTTATTAAACATGTCCTTTAAATATATTTCAACCATTTCACGAATGCTGCATTCAACGAAATCATTTAAATCGTCAAATGAAATATATAATATATTTCTGGGAGGAATATTCTTTTCTTTCATCAGATATTCATAAAGCTGCAGAATCAGAGTGGTTTTGCCAACACCTCTAAGGCCAGGTAAAACTACAATCTTATTTGAGGTATCTTCATTTAAAAAAGTGTCAACATATACTTTTAATTCATTTAATTCAACCCTTGCATTGAATTTCTTATTATTTTTAGATAAGTCTCTGCTTAAAACATTAGGAACATCATTCAATTCATTTTTAATGAAATTTAAGATTAACTCTTCTTTTTCCAACATTATGCACAACTCCTTGATTCAATACTTTCTATTCAAATATTTGAATTATCTTATATAAATATTTATTCAAATGATTAAACAATTATATATAAATAATTGTTCAAATATTTGAACAAAATAATTCAGTTTATTTATTACAAGAAAAATCCATCTTAACATTAACAATCAGGTTTGACTATTCAAAACCTCTTTTGCGAAACCCATATTATGAAAAATAGTTTTATAACAAACTCCTATAATCCTCTTTTGTTGTTTCTTATTTCAGCCAATTTATCCATGTCCAGATTATCAATCCCATACTGCAGATTTTTGAGGATTTTACTCTTATTTGACTTGAAATCCGGACTGTTCAAATCCATAGAGAATGTATGGTGAGTTATGAAAGGACCATCATAGTCCAGATTTTCAATGAATAACTTCAATTCCTCCATCAGTCCCCTTTCAGACAATGGTTCGAATTTACCTCTCTCATATAATGCCAATAGTCCAGTTCCTTCAAAAAGCACCAGACCACCTGTTCCGACAACCATCGGATTTGTCTGGCTGAATATTTTTCCGGAATTAACTGCATGCTGCTCGGTCAATGGCTTTCCACCAACACCATTTAAAAATGTCAGCCAATACCTGATGCCTGCCTTATCAAGCTTGTCGCATTGTTCCAGAATGTCTTTTGACCCGTAGCCTTTATTGACGCTTTTTAGCGTTTCATCATCCCCGCTTTCAGCACCCAAATTCAACTCGACAATTCCATTGTCCCTAAGGATTTTTAACTCTTCAACGCTTTTGTCACATACATTGTCAACACGTGCTGCCATCGTCATTGTTTCGATGTTCGGCAGATATTTGTGAATCAAATCACATATTTCATTTAATCTTGTGAAGCTTAACTTGAACGGATCGGCACTTAACAGCTGTAGCCTTGTGGTTTCAGGATATATGGATGCTATCTCAGCCAAATCCTCTTCAATCCATTCCATTGGAGATGGCTTGAACTTGACATCAGCATACATGTTACAGAACTTGCAGCGGTTATGGCTGCACCCTTGAGTAATCTCAAGCAATGGTGAAGGCGGAGCATAGGGGTTTCTGTAAACGGTTCCCGTATAATGCACATTAACACCGCTATAAAACTAGCTGTTTTCCTTTCTGGAACGCTTCCTTTCTTTTTTGAGGAAAAACTTTTTCATGCCTTTCATACATTTCCTCTGCATCAAAATACCATGACCAGTCTGTTTTGCTGTAGTCCTTGAGCTGGCGTGTTTCGCCATATACAAAGTATTCTGTAGGCCCTACAAAAAGATTAAGAAAATTCTGATAATTCCTAAGTAGATTATCATAGAAATGGTCATAACCGTTGCTTGTCATAATAATCAGTACAGGAACAGGGTTTTCATTGCAGCACGGAACATCCTTATTGTATGTCAGGTTCTGAAAGACCAATCTTTCATAAAGTGCCCTGAATGAGGCAGTCATATCGCCCAGATAATTTGGAGATCCGATTATCAATCCATCTGATTTGCGTATCGCATCAAGCACTTCTGTCAGACCATCACGGCGTATGCAGTGCCCTTTATATTTTTCCTTTTTGCATCCAAAGCATGAAATGCATCCTGTGTATTTTTCCAACCTGAACAGGTTGAACTTTTCAACTTCCGCACCGGCAGATTTGGCGCCGTTCATCGCTTCATCAACCAAAGTGTCAGTATTCCATCCTTTTCTAGGCCCCGCATTGACCGCTATTATCTTTTTATCCATTTTTTAAATCTCCATTACTATGCGTTTTGCCTGTTGCTTTTGATAATCTCTGAAAGTCTGATGTTCGGATTTCTGTATCTTTCATCTGGATTTGCCTCATCGTTTATTGTTAACGTGTGTGTCTTGCAATGGTGAACGCATCCCAGACAGAAATCGCAGACATCTCCAAAGCATGGTTTTTCATCAATAATTTCTATGTTTCCTCTCGGACATACTTTTGTGCAGACTTCACATCCGCTGCAGTCATCTCCAACCTGAATGTGGTATTTTTCACACATTGTAGTTTCCAATACTACTTCAATATTTTCAACATCCGTAAAAAGTTCCTTATCCAGGATATACTCCCGTTTGGCCTGAACATCCTCTTTTATTTTTTCAATCTCCCCAATGATGTTTAAATCTTTTTTCAAATCAATTTCCTCTGCCATATCAAATACGGGCAGGAAATTATCAACCATCAACACTGAATTTGTGTAGTTAACAGTAATGCCCCTTCTGTTGAATGATTCCTTCATTATTCTCAGAGCATTCTGATCACCGTCCCTTCCGTAGGACGTTATCAAAAACAGGTAGTCTGTTTTGATGTTTACCTTTTCAACGAACTCTCTGAGAGTTTTAGGCGAAGTTGCGAAAAAAACTGGAAAGACGATTCCTACAGCATCATCTTCAATATCAAATTCATTGGCTTTCACAAGTTGGGGAATGCTGATTAAATCACAATCAAATTGCTTTGCGATAAATAAATTATTTCCTGTTGATGTGTAATATAATATTTTCATTTTTAATCAAAAAAAATAGTTTAGAAAGTATTTATTCAGGATAAATACTTTCAGGCGGATTTTCCAAATCGATTACATATTTGTTTTCAAGGTTTTCAGGTCCTAATGGAGTGTGTGTTGAGAGATACACTGTCGGATTGTTTTTTATGAATTCACGTACATTGTCCAATGTTTCCCTTGCCTTTTCTATGTCCTCAAAAACTATGGACAGCTTGTTTTGATAGAGTGCCTCATCTGTATATGTTACATCGCCGTGAATCATGTAGAACAAATCACCAATTTCCACAATGACTATGCTGTTTCCGGTAGTGTGTCCTATTGCTTCAATAAGATATACTCCGTCAACTATCTTTTCAGCCTTCGGGAAATTCTTATAACTTCCATCATAATCAACGGTAATGATGTTGTCTCCATCAAGTTTTAACTCTTTTGCTTCAGTTTTTGACATATAGATTTTAGCATTAGGGAATTTTGACAATTCACCTGAGTGGTCAATATGCTTGTGTGTTAGAAGAATCCTTGATACATCTTCCACTTTGTAGCCTAATTTTTCCAATGCTTCAACATAACTGCTGATTAGCCCACCATTGTAGATGGGGGTTGAATCATCAGGTTCTGGAGTATTAAATCCCTCTGGAATACCAGTATCCACTAAAATCACTTCATCTCCGGTATCGATCAGATAATTTTGAATGCTTGCACGATATTTAATGGATGCATCGAAATTTTCCACTCCTTCTTCTCCCCCAAAAGCGAAGGTTTGTTTCATGAATCCTTTTTCAAATGTCTTAACGGCTTTAATCTCCATTGTTCTCCCACCTTAAATATTGTTATTCTGCAGTAGGACCATTAATTAACAGTTGGGTCAGGTAGTTTTGTTTTCCAATCATTTTTATTAAGTCCAGTTGCTGTTCGCTCCAGTACATGTCTTCCTCTTCATCCTTGAGATACACTTTCATCAGGTCGTAGGTTGTTGCATCAAAGATTCCGGAATCCATAACTTCGTTTAGGAATGCTATTCCTTCAACTGATACGTTGTAGTCGTATTCGATGAACTCTATAATGTCAGTGAAGATTGGTTTAGCCTCTTGAGCTTCCTGTTTGATTTCACCGCCTAAGTCTAAGATACGGTCCATGAACTGTTCTACAAAGTCCATTTCTTCAGTTGCGTGGGTTGTATATTTGTCTCCTAAAGCCTGAAATCCTAATCCTGCAAATACTTTGGATTGAATTCTGTGTCCAAAAGAATTTGCGGATAAACCGGTTACAATAGCTTGCAATACTTCAATAGTTTTTTCTTTATCAGCCATCTTTAATCACCTAATACAAAATTTATAACTTAAGATTCTTAAGTAATGAAAAGTTTTATTTTACTAAATATATAAAATTTGTTAATAGTCAAGTGCCTGTTCGCAGTAGACATAAATTATTTTTTTGAATATTTCCTGCTCTTCAGCACTGAATTGTTCTAAAAACTTTGATTCCCATGCATAAACCTGTTTTAATATGGAAAAAATAACTACTTTACCTTCACTAGTCAAATTGAGAATCTTTTTGCTTTTATTGTCTGATATGTTTTCACGTTGGATGTAACCGTTTTTCTCAAGCCTTTTAACTATTTGGGTTACATTTGACTCTGAGACATATAACAGGTCCGCCAATTCCTTTTGTGAAATATTCTGATGAAAAAATATATTGGAGAGATAAGTGAAATCCCTTGGAGTAATATCTGTGAAATTTTTCTTCAAAAAGTTGTCATAAATCAGATTAATGTAATTGATAAAATAAAAAATAGGTGTCACTTCAATCCTTTCCTCTTCAAAATTCAAACTAGCCATATTTTCAATTGCCTCCTCATTGATTATTATATGGCTAGAAATTTATAAAAATATTGGCATCAGAAATTCTCATAGAAGAAATAATTAAATTTAACCTGCATTCGAATAATAGATTATCCACTCCAAAACCAGGATATTATTGCTTCGCAGAATGCTGTTGGAAATATCTTGATTAAAATATCTAATACACAATATAACCGCTCATTTGAAATTATTTTAAATATGTCATAAATAATAAATCTTTTCAATAATAAATATTATTGATAATGGTGATATTATGAAAAATATACATAAAATTCTTATCATTATTCTGATTATTTTGATTGTTGTTGGAGGTTTTTTAGCATTTGGAAGTAATTCCACACAAAAAGGTGATGGAATTTCCTATAACGAATCAGCACTTTGTGAAAAACTCTCAATTGACATGAATAACTGGAATTATGATGAAACTAATGACATTTACTATCAAATCGGATTAGTTTATTGTACCAGCCCGGAAGATACAAATTATGAATCATGTGGAATTTATATTCCTGGAAAGTACTTCAATGGAGAGAAAAACTCAAATGGAACTTATACTTGTACAATAAATGATACCAGTAATGTTGGAAATTATACTGCTGGCTCAGCACCTATTGTAATGCCTGTTAATACACCAGGTTACTCTTCATGTGCTGCACCAACCAGTTTTAATGGAAATGGTGTGAAAGATTATACTGATGCAGGATTTATTTATCTGGATGCGGGCTGTAGAGGAAGAGACAATGCAGAAGCTCCGGATGGAGTCACTGACCTGAAAGCGGCTGTTACTTACTATAGATTTAATGGTGATGTGCTGCCTGGCGATACAGAAAAAGTCTTTACCTTCGGCCACAGCGGTGGAGGAGCACAATCTGCAATAATGGGCGCATCAGGAAACAGTGAACTATACAATATATATCTTGAAGATATCGGGGCTGCAATGGTTGATAAGGATGGAAACATATTATCAAATGCAATTGAAGGGGCGATGTGCTGGTGTCCTATAACAAACCTTGACACTGCTGATGAAGCTTATGAATGGAATATGGGGCAATACTTACGGGAAAACTCAACGTTTACAGGTGCATTAAGTGATGACCTTGCAACCGAATATGCAACATACATCAATGAATTAGGCCTAAAAGATCCAAATGGAAACACATTAAAACTTGAACAAAGCGATTCAGGTATTTATACCTCTGGAAGCTACTATGATTATATGATGGAAGTAACAGAAGAATCATTGAATAACTTCCTATCAGATACAACTTTCCCATACACTCCATCATCCGGTGGAGATATGGGAGCGATGCCTTCTGGTGATGCTCCAAACAATTCTGGAAGTATGCCTTCAGGTGAAGCGCCCGGCGATAGCGGGTCCATGCCGACAGATGATGTTCAAAGTAGTGAAAGTTCAGATAGCTCACAAACTTATCAGACAGCACAGGAATATATCGATTCATTGAACGGCAATGATACATGGATTGAATACGATTCAAGTACAAACACTGCAAAAATTACAAGTCTTGAATCATTTGTGAAACACTGTAAAAATCCTTCAAAATCAGTAGCAGCTTTTGATGATTTAAACCGCACCCAAGCTGAAAACGGATTATTTGGTCTTGATGCCAACAGTTCATCCCACTTTGATCAGATATTATGTGACTTGCTTAACAATAACAGTGATGAATACTCCAAGTACAGTGACTATTCCTCAAATTATGCAACTGAATATAATAGCGATTTGGCACAGACAGATAGTTTAAACAATACAATAAAAACAAGAGTTGACATGTACAATCCGATGTTTTATTTATGTGATTATTATGACGGTGCGGAGTCATCTGATGTTGCCAAATACTGGAGGATAAATACTGGTATTGAACAGGGAGATACATCACAATGTGTTGATGTGAATCTTTATTTAGCAGTGAATCAAAAAGCCGGCTCTGATAACGTTGAGTTTTCAACTGTCTGGGGTCAAGGCCACACCCAAGCGGAAAGAACCGGTGATTCAACCAGTAACTTTATAAATTGGGTGAATAATTGTTTAAATTAAGAAATCCTAATGGATTTCTCTTTTTTTATTTATAAACACGAAAATTTTTTTCAATAACAAAATATTCAATATTATTATCCCTATTGGAAACATAATATCATTTTTCGACCCATAAGAAACAATCGAATGAAATATTTAATTTACGTTAAATTTCAAAAAAAAGTAATGTATAATAGGAAAGTAGTACAACTATCGCATGAATTTTCATATACCCGATAATAAACAAGCATTTCTTGAAATTGTGAAAGTTACCGACCTTAAAGTCATGAAAATGGCATTAAGCGTTTTAAAATAAGTGAATAATTAAGTAGTCCCGAGCGGAGTCGAACCGCTATCTTTGGGTCCAGGGCCCAAAAGGATTGCCACTACCCCACGGGACTATGCAATTATTTTTATAAATCATCATATATAAATTAATTTCTAAAAAAAGTAATGTGGAGAATATATCCTGAGTTTCATAGAATTAATAATATTTTTTAAATAGCTATTAAGAATTAGTCTAGTTATTTCAACAACTTAAAATATCATTCAGCAAAACAGCATATATTATTATGAATGCAACTGAACTGCTTGAAGATATCAGCGAACCCTGAAGGATTATTCCATTGAATACTTAAGAAACAATACCGCAGATGACAGGTATAATGGTCGATAACCAAAAGCCTTGCCAAATATTTTTAATACATTTATTAGACAAACAATAATATAATAAGATGTGATAACATGATTATTGACTTTAATGAAATCAAAGGAATTGACATTGAAAACATGAATGATGGCGAAGGCAAAGTAAATGCAAAGATGGAAGTGAATGAAGTTGGAAGATTTGTCGAATGCATTATTCCGCCAAAATCATCCATCGGAACCCACCTTCAGCAAAGCAACCATGATATTAACTACATAATAAAAGGAGAAGGCATAGCTATCTGCGATGATGTGGAGGAAATATTAAAGCCTGGAGTATGTCATGTATGTCCTAAAGGCTCAGCTCATTCAATAATCAACACAGGAGATGAAGACCTGATATTTTTCACGATAGTTCCAAAATAATGATTCGATTTATCTGCAAACTTTGAGAAAAATCAACATCCCGCCGTTAATATGAAAACTGACGGATAATTAAAACTAACAATCTATTTTGATTTGACTGACATTAACTATTTCCATTTAAAGTATATGGATAACTCCTTCATTCCATATACTATCTTCTGAACTTTTTCTTCCTTTAGAAGAGTAGAAAATTCAATTAAAAATGATAGCAAGTGCTTTTTTTAGTCCTGTAGCAATTATTGCACATAAGACATCTTGATTCATCACTGCTTCCATTTTCCCAATTTCTTAAAAAGTCGTTTTCACATACGAATGGCCTATACATTGACATGAACTCAATACTGGTGCTGTTCAATATTTCATTCATATGATTCATGTTATTGAATCCTCCGCCGACGATGACTGGTGTATGAATAGAGTTAATCAGCTTGTTTGCATAATCAACAAGCTCCTTTTCACCGGACAATTTTTTAGTGAAATAGAGTGGTGACAATGGCCTTGTTATCTGTATTGAATCAACTCCCACCTTATCAAGCAGTTTGCATGCTTCAAGGCTTTCGGCTGAATCGAAACCGTCTTTTCTTTCATCAAAAGTGTTTACCTTAACTGAGATGTGCAAATCCATATTGTCTTTCATCACCTTAATCAGTTCCAATACCAGACGCATACGATTTAAAACGTTACCTCCATATTCATCGCTTCTCTGGTTATAATAAGGATTGATGAATTTGGATAGGAAAAAATTATTCCCTATAGATAACTGTATACCGTCAAAACCTGCGAATTGGAGTTTTTGAGCTGCCTGAATAATGTCTGATTGAATTTTCCTAATATCATCAATGGTCAGGTCATTGACCGGAATGTCCAAATCGATTCCGCGATTGTATTTGATGAATTCAACCTGACCTAAAATTGGAACATCATAGCTGTGGCATATCTCTGCAACCTTGCCTGCCATGGTCATAAAATTACGACTGTCCATCCTGAAAGAATGTTCAATGAACTTATCCTTTGGATAAATCGAATATAACTCTGAAGTTACCAGCCCCACACCGCTTGAAGCAATTTTATCATACCTGCCATATATTGCATCCAGATCATTCTGCTGTGATTCCCAAAGGCCTGTCCGTATAATTCGGCTGTTGAGTGTCATGTCCCCAAATTTACATTTATCGAATATGCTTTTCATAGGAAATAATTGGTAAGAAATCCTATATAAAGAAAGAAGTAATTTCAAACTAACCCAATCAAAAATAATAATGATGAAAATAATAAATTAAACCATGAAAGTTATTGTATTGAATGCCAGTCCAAGAAAAAGGGCAAACACAGCCAAATTGTGCAAAAGTGTTGTTGAAGGGGCAGAAAGTGAAAGTGCCGAAGTTGAATACTTCGATTTGTACAGCTATGATTTTAAAGGCTGCATGAGCTGCTTTGCATGCCACCTTAAGAAAAACAGTGAAAATCCGTTATGTTTCTGGAGAGATGAATTGAAAGAAATCCTTAAAAAGTGCCTTAAAGCCGATGCAATAGTCATCGGAACTCCTATATATTACGGTTCAATCACATCATATGCTCAGGCATTTCTAGAAAAGCTTTTGTTTGCAGCAGACACATATGTCCTTGATGAAGACGGAAACAGAGTCTCCAAAATCAAAAAAGAGATAAAAACCGCAATTATTTATACTATGAATGTTACCGAGGAAATGAGCCATTTCAACGGTGAAGACCAGCTTGCAATAATGAGGGGATACCTTACAAACATTTTCGGTGAATGTGAAGCGCTCTATGCATATGATACAAAACAGTTTAAGCAGTACTCTCCTTATCTAAACAACATGTTTGATCCCGAACTTAAGCAGAAAAGCAATGAAACACAATTTCCAAAAGACTTAAAAAAGGCTTATGAGTTGGGAAAAAGATTGGCTAAATGACTATTGAACCTCCCCGTCGTATGACGACGGGGATTCGCATACCTAAAAAAAATATTTTGTATTATTTTTTAGGATAATTTTACTGCACCGGCGTACCGACGGCTAAATCTTTTTAATCCTTCGTTAAGGATGTTGATTGCTGCATTGACATCGCGATCATGGTATGTTCCGCATTCTGGGCATTTCCAGTTTCTTTTGTTTAAGTTTTTTGGGCCTTTTAGTTTTGTGTTTTTGTATCCGCATTTGCTGCATTTTTGTGTTGTGGGAATATTGGCTGGTATTTTTTCGAAGTCTGTGTTGTTCCATTGTGCTTTGTATTGTATTTTGTCCATGAATTTTCTGGGTGAGTTTAATTGTATTTTTCTACTCAGGTATGGGTTGTGTTTCCAGAATATGATGTTTTCGTTTTGTACTGCTATAAATGAACTATTTTCGATGATTTGATGTGATTTTTTATCGTAATAGTCTTTTTGTTTGTTTTTTAGTTTTTCCCACCATTTGTTGAGTAGTCTTTTTGCTTTGCGGTATCGGTTTGAGTTTTTTTTATGTGTGCTCATTATTTTTTGGTAGTGGATGATTCTGTCTGTTTCTTTCGTTAAATCTAGATTG
>NZ_JAZUMY010000088.1:0-4063 GCF_045603845.1 Methanobrevibacter sp. | reverse complement strand
AACAACATCACCGTCTTTAATTACTAAATTACCATCTTTGTATACAGCAGTTGCTTTTCCAAATGCGTTTTCAATGATTTCAGGACTTTGTGATGGGTCCACATCATCAACATTAATATCATAAATGGCAATATCAGCATCTGCACCAACACCTAATTGACCTTTCCAGTCACTTAAACCTAACAAGGTTGCAGGAGTTGATCTAGAAATTTGTGCAATTTCGTAGAAAGAGTACTCTCTGTCAAGTGTTGCAAGAGAAGATTTCTTTTGAGCCCATTTGTGGACTTTATTTTCCATCATGTTTAATCTTTCTTTGTTACTCATTAACCAGGAAATAACTCTAGGATATCTGGTGAATGGACCTGCATTAGGACTGTCAGTTGTTAAACAGATTTTATTAGCATCTTCAACTAATAAGAATAATTCTAAACCAATTGCCCATTGTACACATGGAACAGGAGCTTTAGGTGAATAAATAAATGGTACGACACCGGAACCGGTTTCGAGCTCTACATCACAATTTGCCCATTTAAGACCATTTAATGAGTGTAAATCCCATTCCATTGGTCCGTCAGCAGTCATTGTGGTAGTTTCGTCCAAGGTGACCTGTCCAACATCTATTGTAAGATGGTCATTTTTATTAACATAGTCAGCCACTTTAGGAGCTTCAGAAACGAAATCTCTCCAGTTTGTTCCACCATAACTGTGGAATTGAACGTGAGTAGCGTGAATAGTAGTTTTCCTATGACCAAAAGCAGGATTTGCTTTGAATCCTTTAACTAAATCAAATGAGTCCAAGGTAGTTTTCCAGTTACCTGGGTGACCTAAATCATTACAGTGCACGTGAATAGAATGTGGGAGTCTTAACTTTTCAGTTACTTCAGCCAATCCGGTGATAATTTCTGCACCGGTAACGCCGAAATAAGGAGTTGGGTCATGTATACCATGTACGTTTCCTCCCCATCCCCATGCTTCAGTTCCACCAGGGTTTACTATTTTAATTGTGTAACCTTTGGTAGCTCTAAGCAACCAGGATGCGTAAGCAGCACATTTATCAATATCGCCATCAGCCAAATATTGCATAATAAACCAGTTGTTACCAAATAAAGGATAAGCCGCATGGTCGATAATTGGGGTATCGTGGAACTCTTCATGAGTGTGTCTTGCAAGTAATGGAGGCATAGCAGCTTCCATTGCTGTAGTATAACCCATTTGAGCATATCTGTAACCGGTCATGAATGTTGAAGGAATTGAAAATCCACTTCCTCCTCTGAAATCTTTACCCATAACTCTAGGCACGGTATCCATTTTACTGTCTTCAGGACGGAGCATACGTCCAACATTTACTTTTGCACCGGCAATGTGAGTATGAGGGTCAACACCACCAGCCATTACAATTTTATTATTAGCATCGATTACTTCTGCATTATCACTTACACTTTCTACAATTTTACCATCTTTAACACAGATATCGACTTTATCACCATCAATTTTATTTAATGGGTCAAACACATTACCATTTTTAATAATAAATTCCATCAATAATCCCCCTAAAAGTTATGAACTTTATTATATGTAGCCATTAAAGAAGGCATATCCAATACAGGTTCATCAGTAGCTTCAAGTGTAATAGGTATATTCTTAAAACTAGGTGTTGCAGTTGAATCAGTAGTTGGCCTAATTACTTTATTAGCCCAAGGACCCATAGGAACATAAACCATATCTTCTGGTTGTTCTTCTTTAGCCAAAACAGCTTTAACAACAACACTACCATAATCGGATGCAATTTTAACAGAATCCCCTACTTTAACACCAACAGCGTTTAATTGATCTTCATTCATATAACATATAGCAGCAGATTCAACATAATATTGGATGTCTTTTCCCAATTCCATTGAAGCCCCTTGCCAAACAGTTCTACCAGTGTTTAAAATAAAATTCATTCAGATTCCTCCAATTCGCCAAATACGATTGCCTCTACAGGACATGCATCAGCACATGTACCACAAACACCACATAAATCTATATTTTGTATTGATACAGCACCATCTTCAACCATTATAACCATTCCTTCAGGAGAAGTAGGTCCTTTACCTCCTGCAACTTCAGGACTGTTTAATGCATTTACTGGGCATGAAACAACACAATTACCGCAACCATGACAAAGTTCACGATATATCTTAATTCCAATTGACATAAAAATTTCCTCCAAAATGTAATATATTTTATTGAGTTAATGAATCAAAAGCAGCTCCCCAAGCTTCGGAATTAATTGATGTACAATTAATATTAGTTCTTTTAACTTCAATAGCATCAACAGGACATGCTTTTTGACATGCTCCACAAAATACGCAGAATTTATCATCAGCAACAACTTTTGTAGGTTTTAATCCAGAATCAGATGATTTAGGGAATGATAATGCATTACATGGACATGTAATTACACATGTTTCACATCCTTGACAAGTATCTTCATCAATAGTGATTTCACCTTCAAACGCTTTTGTTACTTTAGCAGCATCAACAGGACATACTTCTTGACACCATCCACAGTTTACACAATATTTGCTGCTAATAACTATGTCTCCAGTTACAACTGCATCATTTGCATCTAAATCGTATTCACCATAAGAACAAGATCTACATACTGCAGTAATAGCTGTAACAGGACAAGCTTTTTTACATACTAAACAGTATACACACTTATCAGTATCTACAGAGATGCCTTTAGCGATATCTGCTCCAGCGGAAGTTGGTTCAACATAATCAATGTCAATTGCATCAGCAGGACATAATTCTTCACAGATTCCACAGTAAATACACTCATCACCATTTATATTAATTTCACCAGTGACGAGTTTTGATCTTTCAGGCAGATTTCTAGAAAGAGAAATAGCTTGAGGAGGACATGCTCTTACACATGTACCACAGTAAATACAATCGTCATCATTAATTTCAGAAGATTTTAATAAATGAGGGTATCCATCCAATTCCTTAATATTTGTTCCATCAATTTCAAGATTCAAAGCATCATATGGACATACGCAACTGCACATACCACATAAAACACATTTTGAATCATCATTTACTATATTACTTACGTCTATTTTATCACGAGACAAAGTTCCAGTTGGATTTAATGTGATTGCATCAACAGGACAAATAGATTCACATAATCCACAAGCAGCACAAAGGTCATTATCAAAGGACAATATTCTTTGTTCTGCACCAAGTCTTGATACTTCAAAATTTTTACAAGCACAATTTTCCATTATTCAACCTCCAAAATTTCAATTGAATTTGTTGGACAATATTCAACACACATAAGACAGCCACAACAGAAATCAAGATTAACCTTAGAATTAAGATCAATTATTTTTAATGCGTCCATAACACACATGTCAACACAAACACCGCATCCAATACAAGTATTTATAATACTTATTTTAGGATTATTAGAACAATATTTCAATATCGTAAATGTCAACTTTTCATCCTGACATAAAGCGTAAATCATTCTAAACGAATCTTGAGGACTTAAGTCCAAAATTACTTTTGCCACATCAATTGAACCTGAAGATAGATTTCTGCCATGAATATAGTGGGAAACTGTTGATCTATCCATATCCAATTGACTAGCAATTTCATGTGTTGATAAACCTAATTTTCTCAATTCGATTACTGTCAAATATTTTAAACCCGATAACAAATGTTTTGGCATATTGTCACCTGTGTTATTACTACATTTATTTTAACATATTTATATATTTAACTTAAATGTGTAGTAATCACACATTTTTATTGAAAAAATAATACGAATAACAATCATTGGATTAATAAAATACTAATTAAAAATGGAAATAATTGACATTAAAACTAAAAATTCTAATATTTAAAGATAATAAGAATAAATAACATTTTTTTAATAAGGAAATAACTCACTGAAAAATTCGTTCATTAAGCGATGTGTAGTAATCACACATTTTTGTTTGAAAAAATAATAAAATTAAACGCCGATCAAAATGCCTAATCAAAATAAACAAAGCCTGAAAAGAACAATAAA
>NZ_JAZUMY010000087.1:0-47014 GCF_045603845.1 Methanobrevibacter sp. | reverse complement strand
AAGCTAGATAACTTCTTATTTTCAATAAAGAAAAATCCAAATTGATTATCATACTCTGAAAGTTTAATAAAAAATCCTGATGATATTTTTTCATATAATCTCTCATAATACTCTTTAATTTCCAAGTATTGAAGAGGATTCTGTATAAATTTTTTTAAAATATTTTTCATTAAATATATTTGAATATTTCTAGAAGGCCAAAATTCCTTATTTAATGATTCAATAACTGATATTAAAATAGAAGTCTTTGCAATAAACAATTTATCGAATCCTAATAATTTATAAAAAGATTTTTCTAAAAGATAAAAGCTATTAATCTTACCTATATTAATCTCACAGGTTATATTTAGATAAATTTTCCACCATACGTCTTCACCAGCAATATATCTATAATAATTCAGTTCGCTAAATTTATCCTGCAAACAACCTTTGTAAGAAAATTCTTTACTGGGAATTTGATAGATTTTATCATAAATCAAAAGAACAATTTCATTTAAATCTTTATCTTTACTAGACTTTATGATATCCTCCCGGTCTTCATCTGAATTCTCTAAACATTCACATAATCGATTAAAATTATTTGAATATAAATAATTCTCAAAATTTTTATTTTTCAAATTTGAAACTTTCATAAAACCACCAACAGAACAATTTATTACATATAACTCGCAGGATTATTTAATATCCTCAATATACTCATCTATGTTATTGTAATCTTTAAATTTAGCACATTCGGTTAAAAGTTTGCTTATTTCAGATTATTTAACATCAATAATGTGGGGGCGTTTCTTAACTACTTTTTCAGCTTACTTATCTTGCTTGTGTTTTTTTAGAATATTCCAAATAGTTTTAAATTCATCAATTGTTAAAGAACAAGATGAATTATCACCAACAAAACTTGAAACAAGTGCACTTGCTACAAATCCTTTAGAATAAATCATGCTTTTAACATTAACTGCAACAAAACCTCTTCCTCCATAGCTATCGTCACTTAGTTCATTAAAGTTTTCTTCATCAAGATAATCAATAAATTCATTATAATCTTCCTCAAGTATTTCATCAGCTACAAGAAATATTGAACAGCCTTTTCTAATTTCATTTGTTGAATTTAGATTTCCAATATGCATTTTTAGTATGTTCCATATTGTTTTAAATTCATCAATTGTAAATGGATTATTTATGCTTTCACCAATAATTGTTTCTGTGAGGGGAGCCGGTTTAGAAACTCCTTCTGAATAACGTAAACTATTGACATTAATGTAAAAAGATCCTCTGTCACGGCAAAAATATTTCCGAAATTTTTCAAATCCTTCTTTTTTAAGATAATCTTCAAAATCTTCTTTAGACATTCTACCAGATCTATTCTGCACTAAAAAACATGCATTACCAGACAATATTTTAAATTTATCCATATTATCACATTTTTAATCCAATGTATTAAATCATGACGTAATCTATCAGGAGTACAAATTTCTTAAAAAAAAATTTCTAGGAATATTATTTAAAAAATCATGACCTAGAATAAAACGTCTTATCAAGATAAAATACCGCCTATTATTTTAATTTTTCAAAACATTGAATTAACAATATTTTTCTCAATTTTATAATATATGATTAAATGACACATTTAATAGAAATTTCCCGCATCATTCATTCCAATTGGAAATGACACTCTTTCAAGCCATTCATCTGTTGTTAAATCTTTAATTGGTTCTTCATTTATCAAATCTTCAAATTCCTCCCTTGAATCTTCAATAACTTCATCAATCAATTTATTTTTGTTTTCAAATACTTCTTCAAAACCTTCAGGAAGTTGTAACAATAATATTTGGGTTTTATCTTCAACTTTATAAATATCCAAAATTTTAAATTTTGAACCTGCTTTAGTTGTATGTAAACCCCAATTGGTGCCATTTTCAAAACCTGATAAATCTGCCATTTGATTTGATAAAATGGAATATCTATGGGTTGTAATCATTCCACCAATATTATCACTTGCATCAACAAAAGCCTTCTCAGTTAATATCTGACCAATTTCATATTTTTCAGCCAGATTCTCTTTTAGATTAACATCTCTGACATATAATTCACATTCTGATAATATTGAAGATATTATCCTGTATTCAGGAGATTGTTCATCCTCAGGATTTCTTTCTTTAGGTTTTTCATAAGGATCTTTTTCTTTTAGATATTCAGTATACTCCCAATCGATAAGATCCTCATTTTCATATAATCTTCTAATTTCATCTCTTAGCTCCATTAATGCAAAACCGAATAGATTCTCATAACCTCCCCATTCATCATCTGAGTTATAGATTAAAGATTTATTTCCAGTTTTGAGGAGTCTTTCTTTAAGATTTTCATCCTGCATGAACTTATAATAAGCTGCGTTTAACAGAACGGAATATTTAAAATTCTGCCAATAACTAATTTCATCATCAGTCAAATCAAAACCTCTTTTTAGAGTATTTAAAGTCGTATTGTAATAATCAATTTTATTAAACAAATCATATTTGGCTGTTAAAATAGCATGTTCAATGCTTTTAAATATTTTTGAATTGTATTGAAACTCTTCATCTCGTTGTTCTATTGTAATAAACTCATTTACTTCGATTGGATTGCTGATAATTTTTGAATATTTTTGCTCTCCATTGTCTCTCCAGAAATAACCTAATGCTGGAAATGTTTCAAGGTCTGATTTTCTCCTATCAAATAACCAATTTTGAGGTTTGGGGAATAATTCATAAAAATCATCAGTGTGCCATGGTTCATTCATTGCATAAGTCTCACCATAGCCCATCCTCCAACCCATAGTGTAAGCATCGAGTTCAGGATAGACTAACCATCTAGGAGCAGCGAATTTACCTTCATCCGGATATTCCTTTTGTTTAATTTCTGTATTTACTTTAATTAAGTCATTTAAATATTGTGGAAGATAATATCCCCAATCAGTTATGCAATTTAGATAACTTGCCAGTTTTTTAGAATCTGAATGCTTAGGATTATAAAATTCAAACATTTCATTCAAATCTTTAAAATAGTCTGTCAACTGTTTAGCATAATCTAAATCAAGTTCTTTAAATTCGAGTAATGCTTCAATTTGCGCATTTAAAATATTTGTAAAAAAGTTTGCTTTAAGCATATTCCCAAAAGCAAATTGCAGATCATATGATGATTTAACTTCTTTTGAATTGATTTTAGATATTAAATCTTCTTTAATTTCGTCCCATTGCTCATCTTTTGAATTTAAGATTGTCTTAAAATATAATTTATCCACTTCGCTTAAAAGTTCTTCTTTGGATAAAATATCCTGTGAATAGTTTTTATCCTGTAAAATCTTTTTATTTATCATGAAAAGTACTTCATCACTATCTTCAGCGGTGTTTTGGATTTCATATGCATATTCAATGTCAAAATTAAGGGAAGAAATTAACTGAATAAATTCCTCGGATAATGGCTTTTGTGATGCAATTTCAAATAAATCTTCATGATTATAATCACTTTCTTCAGTTTTATTTAAAACATCAAAAATATGCCATATTTTGCCATCTTCAGGATTAATAAATTTTGTAACTTTAAAATTATCATATTCAACGCTATCTTCTTCTTTTAAATCCAAATTATATGATGATTTGAAACTATCGTCAACATAATCTTCAAAATGATTTGCAAGCTCTGAATTTTGATGAACCAATAAAGACCATGAATTTTCAATTAATTCTTTTTTAATAATGTAAATATTCGAAAAGTCATCCCTATGTTTATATCCCTCAAAATCACCACATGTAATTAGATAAAAAACAATTTCTCCACCCATATAAGAAGGATATGTAAATAAATTATTACTCCAATCATAAATATAATTCTGATCGATTTTCGAGATATATTTATCAATTTGAGGAGCTAATTCCTTATCCTGTATAATCAGATAAGAAACCCATAGCGAATCCCTGCCAAATTCCTTAACATCGATTAATGGTTCGCTTAATACTAATTCCAAGGTTTTTTTAAAATATTCCTTAACTTCATCGAACAATAAAGGATTTTCATAAAATCCTCCATTTAAACATGCATCTTTGAATAATGCTTTTTTAATATCCTTATTAATATTATGTGAATTAAGCAAATAATGAATTTCATGCAAATAAATTATATTTAAAGCATTTTTAACTTCCGAAGTTGATAGTAATTCTAATTCATGATTATATTCCTTTTCAAATAGGTAATCACTGCTAATTTTACCTGAATAAATTCCTGCTTTTAATTTATTTTTAATATCCTCCCATTTATTATTGTCTCTAATAAAAACTTGATAAAACAGTTCTTCTCGGGCAAAACTCCAAGTAGTGTCTTCAGATAACCACCTGGAATATTTAACTCCTTCATGGAATTCTTTACTGTTTGAAGTTTCATCATACTTTAAAAGCTGATTATAAATTATCAATGCCAATGATTCTTCAATGCCTGATTTATCATCTAGATTTCGTGCTTTCCTTTTAATTTCATCAATATCTTGAGAAAGAAAATCAAGTGCTTCACACAAGTTTTTAAAATTACTTGAATCCAAATATTTGTCCAAATCATTTATCTTTGAGTATTCCTTCATTTAAATCATATCCCATAACTTTAAAAATATCGAAGTCCTTTATCATCCAAATCCACTAATTCCAATTTAACATTATCTCGAGCAAAATATTCCAAGACCCTAACCTTGATTTTCACCAACCCGATAATAATTGGAAGCAAAATCAGTATACTCATCTGAATTAGCTATTAACGGATTATCACATTTTTAATTACATAGATTCTGCATCCTCTTCAAGAATAGCTGGAAATTTTTTGCTGAATTTACTATTACACTTCCAATTAACTATTTTCATTGACCCCCCATTTAGTAATATATTAATAATAATTTATGTTATTCATTTTAAATATATTTTAAAAATAATTTTTATTATATCCATTATATAAAACAAATAATATACCAACTAAAATATCCAACCTTATCCACAAATTTAATTAACCTGCCAAATCTAAACTATAGTATAGAAAGGTTGAGAGAGAAAGCATATAAGCAACTGATATTTAGAGTGATATAATGATGATTCCAACGATACCAACTCCAGATGAAATTTTAGATAAGGGATTCAGCAGAGGGAAAAAAGCTGCTGATTTATTGAGAAAACAGAAAATCCCTAAACATTTAAAAGGTAAAAAAATTGAAGAAAGAAGAGTGGTTACTGCATGCCAGGTAATTAAAGACAAATTAAAATCAATTCTTGATGCAGTTCCCGAAATTGAAGAGCTTCATCCATTCTATCAGGATTACATTGACATTACTGTAGGTGTAGACTCAATGAAACAGGCATTGGGTGCGCTTAACTGGGCTTACGGAATTTTAGCCCAGCTTGAAAGAGAATATTCAAACAAGTTCAAAAGAAATCCTTCAGAAAAGGCAAGTTCCATCCAAAGGGAAGCATATGGAAGAATTGCATCCGTTGTAAATAAAATCGAAAAGGACTTGGACTTTTTGGATTTTGCAAAAGCAAGCCTGAGAAACATGCCGACAATTGACTTTGATGCAACAACAATCGTTATTGCTGGATTTCCTAATGTGGGAAAATCAACATTATTAAGACAAATAAGCGGTGCTGACCCACAAGTTGCAAATTATCCATTTACAACAAAGGGAATTCAGATAGGCCATACCGAAAGACACTGGAAAAGCATTCAGTTCATTGATACGCCAGGATTACTGGACAGGCCTGTTCTGGAAATGAATGATATTGAAATGAACGCTATTGTGGCACTGGAACATTTGGCTGATGCAATATTATTTATTTTTGACGGATCTGAAACCTGCGGTTTCCACCTGGAAAGCCAGTACAATCTTTTAAAACAGATTGAAAAGATATTCAGTGAAATACCGATAATTTATCTCTTCAACAAAATGGATATTGAACAGGACAAGGAGTATATCAATCAGTTCGTAGACAATCCCGAAAATACATTATTTATTTCAGCGCTTGACGGTGACGGAATAGACAAGATTAATGAGATTATTGACGGAATTAAAAAGATAGACAGAACCCCGCAGGAAGAGGACGAAGAGGAATTGGATTACTACTAAGGTAATATTTATATATTTGAACCGATAATTAATTAATCAAACATATAGGAAATTAAGTATATAAGGAGTGAAAAAAATGGTAGAAGAAGACATTCTTGAAACAAAAATGAATGAAAGAAAAGAAAAATTCCAGGAAAAAAAGGAAAAAGCTGAAGAAAAAGTAGATGAAAAAATCAACGAGAAAAAAGACAAATACGAAGAAAGAAAAGAAAAAGGTAAAGTTTACTCTGAAAAATTCGTCACTGACTTAAACACAACCATTGATGAGTTAAAAGAAAACCTCAAAAACATGCAGAAATACGCTGATGACAAAATTAACGAATACAAAAACGCTACAGTAAGCAATTTGGCTGTGGATTTAATTGAAGCTGACGACATTTACTACTTGAAAGTTGCAGTTCCTGGTCTTTCAAAAGATGAAGTTGAAATCGAAGCCGGCGATAATGACATTGTAATAACTGCTACATTCAAACCATTCGTTGAAGAATTGGAAGACGTTGAAGATGCAAAAATTATCGCATCTGAATTAACTACAGGAAGATGCTCCAAAACTGTAAGATTTGAAAACAGCATTGAAGTTGAAAAAATCAAAGCAAAATACAGCACTGGAGTAATTTTAATAACTATTCCAAAATTAATTATACCAAAACACAAAGTGACAGTAGAGTAACTCTACTGTTTTAATTTCTTTTTTTAAATTAATTACTTATTAACCATTATAGAAAATAAAAAAAAGGATAGTAGAATTGAATCTACTTTAAAAATCAGTATCTGACCTTACCGATATGTCTTGTAGCACCAGGATCTTCACCGTTGAAATGTGCCAGGTAGTAGACAAACCATTCCAATGGAACTACATAAACCAATGGAGACAGCAATTTATCCACATCAGCATAGTCGCTTAAATTATATATGATAGTTTTAAGCTCGAGATTTTTGGAAAATTCTATTGCTTTTCTTGTAATCTCATCAGATTCAAAGTCAGAATCGAATATTATAATAGGAACATCCTTTTCAGCACGTTCAATTAAACCATGCCTGAACTCGGCAGAGTATAGCGGACATGCATGTTTGATAGCCCCTTCCATAAGCATGGTCATAGCCAATTTGAATGAAAGACCGAAATTAGGACCGCTTCCCAAACAGTAGAAGATTTCTTCATCCTTAAACTCTTCAGCTAATTTTTTATTGTCTTCTTCGGTTGTTTTAAGCAATTCCTCTATAATGTCAGGAATTTCTTTTAGCTGAGCCAGTAGCTGGTCTTTATTTTCATAATCAGATGCGGCAAACAGTATCTGGTAAAGACATGCAATTTGAGTCACGTATGTTTTTGTACCGAGAATTGCTGTTTCAGTTTCACATCTTGTAACAATAGGAGTTTTAGCTTCTTTAATCATTGAACTATCCGGTTCATTGGAAATTGAAACAGTGTGTATTCCATACTCGTTAGCACGCCTGAGAGAGGATAATGTATCTGCTGTTTCTCCAGATTGTGAAGTGAATATTGCTAGTGAATTTTCTCCTTTCTGTAAAAATTTGTTGTAATTGAATTCATAACCTGAGAATACCTCTATATTCATTGAAGTAGACATTCTAAGTGCATCTCTAACACTATAACATGTGGAAATAGAACTGCCACATCCAACCAGATATACCTTATCTGCTTTTTTGACCAATTGTGAAACTTCGTCCATTGTGGACAATTCACTTTCAAAAGTTTTTCTAAGTGAATCCGGCTGTTCCATCATTTCATCATACATTTTGTAGTTCATGAAAAAAAACTCCTTTAAATTTTTATAATATTGTATATACTTTATTTCTAACAATATAAAAAGTTTTTTTAAAAATGAAGTTTAATTAATTATTAATGAGAATTGATTTATCAGAAATTGGAATGCTTAAAGGCCAGCAATACGAAACAATAATTACAACAAAAGATACTGCCGGCAATTCAAATGCAGCGCCCATAGGCATTATCTGCAGAGGAAACGATAAGGTTATGTGCCGTATTTTCAAAGGAAGTACAACACTGGACAATATCATCTCACAAAAGGAATTTATAGTAAATATATCACATGATCCACTGCTTTTTACATGGTCTTTGCTTGACAATCTTCAAAAAGAGGATTTTTCCAAGGACAATTCAATTAAGGATATTGACTGCTATTTCAAATGTAAAGTAACCAGCTTGAAAGAGGCTGTAAAGCAGAGCGACCCCATTCGCAAAAAGTCAGAGGCTATCGTCATTAAGGCGGACGTGGTTGACTTAACAGTAAACAGAGCCGTGAAAGTTTACAACAGGGCATTCAGTTATGTCCTGGAAAGTCTGGTCCATATGTCAAGAATAAATATTGTTGATGAAAAGCAGCAAAAAGAATATTTGGACCGTTTAAAAGAAGCATATCGTGTTGTTAAAAAAGTCGGTTCTAAAAAAGACAAGGAAGCGATGGATAATATAAAAAATAAATTAAATGAATAAGGTTTTGAATTCTAATTTAGGATAATGTCCATGAATTCGAAATTATCACCATCGAATAAACCTTTATCTGATATTTTAATTGAAGGTATAACCAGAAGCGCCATAAATGCCATGGTCATGAAAGGAGAATCAAGCTTGCAGCCTAAAGCGGAAGCCATCTTATGCAATACTTCCAGTTTATCGGCAACTGTAAATGCATCCTCATTACTCATAAGTCCTGCAATTGGAAGAGCCAGAGAATCACTGAAATCTTCACTGACAACGGCAATTCCACCCTTATTGTCAATTACCATATTTACAGCTTCGGCCATTTCTTCGGAATCATATCCTACAACAATAATATTGTGTGAATCGTGGGCAACAGATGATGCTATAGCTCCTTTTTTAAGTCCGAATCCTTTGATGAATGCATTGGACATATTGTTATTGCCATACCTTTCAACAACAGCTATCTTCAAGACATCATCATAAATGTCAGGCAAGACTTTTCCATCCTTAACCTTTAGGGTTGCGGTTGTCTTTTGAGTTAATAATTCACCATTCATGCATTCAATTACATTGACTTCACATTCATCCCCTTCAAACAGCACGTCAAAGTCATCGGCAGTCTTTTTAGGAGTATTAATTCTATTTTCGGTTTCGACATCAGGTGCATCGAACAATACATTTTCCCCGTCGAAGACACATTCACCGGCAATATAAGTCTTTAGGATATTAAAATCAATAATGTTGTCAATAATGATGAAATCTGCCCTAGCACCGGTCACAATGGCTCCCGCATCCAAATTATAATGGGAAGCAGGATTGATTGTTACCATTTCAATAGCTTTGATTACATCAATGCCAAGTTCAGCCGCCTTTTTAACAGATTTGTTCAGGTGACCTTCAATCAGGTCATTGGGATGCTTATCATCACTTACGATAAAATCAAAAATCGGTGAGTGGATTCTTCTCTCCAAAACCTCAGTAGGTATTATACCGAAACTTTCCTGATTTTTCAGATGGTCGATACGTTCAGAGAAATCGAATAGAGCTTCCATATTTTTGGCAGATGATCCGTCACGTACCATAATTTTCATACCTTTCTGCTTTTTCTCGATAGCTTCATGGAAATTACTGCATTCATGGTCAGTAACGATATATTGTTCCAGGTATTTATCCAATTCTTCACCGGAAAGCAGAGGGGCATGACCGTCAATAGGCTTTTTGTATTTTCTGGACAGTTCCAATTTTTTTAAAACCTCTTCATCACCATTAATTACACCAGGAAAATTCATCATTTCTCCTAAAGCAACAATTTCATCCTTCTGAAGTAGATATTCAATATCTTCGGAGTCCAGAATTGCACCGGATGTTTCAAATGAAGTTGCAGGCACACAGGAAGGTGCTGAAAAATAGAAATTGAACGGAACAGTTGATGCATTTTCAATCATGAATTCAATTCCTTCAATTCCACTGACATTAGCTATTTCATGAGGATCACATACAACTGAAGTGGTACCGTGCATTACTGCGATTTTTGCAAATTGTGCAGGAGTAAGCATAGTACTTTCAATATGAATATGTGAATCGATGAATCCTGGAAGCATCAAGCCTTCCATATCAACATCTGCCTTGCCTTCGACAATTATCGGCACGATCTGTTTGAAAACACCGTCTTCAATTGTGATTCTTGCCGGATAAACTGAATTAGTTAAAACATCCAAAATATAAGTTGTAAATGTCATTTTAATCATCTTTCAATGCATTATATAGAAGTGGTAAAAATGTACCGATATCCGTAACAATACCAACAACCTGTGCACTGCCCCTGTCAGACAATTTTGTAACTGTGGACGGATTTATATCTACACAGATACTTTTAACTCTTGAAGGAAGCAGATTACCTGTTGCGATTGAATGCAACATTGTAGCAATCATTATTACCATGTCAACTTCTTGAGCATACTTTCTCATAATCTTCTGTGCTTCAGTAGTGTCAGTTATGACATCCGGAAGAGGTCCGTCATCACGAATGGAACCTGCAAGAACATATGGAACATCATTTTTTATACATTCATACATTATTCCACCGGTCAGGGTTCCGTCCTCAACAGCGTCCCTGATGGATCCGGACTGATTGATTCTGTTGATTGCCCTCATATGATGAGTGTGGCCATGGGCAACTATCTTACCGGTTTCAACTTCAATACCAAGAGAAGTTCCGAAGAGATTGGATTCAATATCATGTGTAGCCAAAGCATTTCCTGCCATAATCACATCAATATAGCCTTCCTTAACCAGTGACGCCAGATATTTTCCGGAACCCGTATGGACAATAGCAGGCCCGCCGACGATACCTATTTTTCCACCTCGAGCCTTGATTTCCTTCATTTCTTTAGCAATACCATTGATTAAGTTCATCAGAGGCTTTTCGGATGAGACTTCACTGTTCATGAATTCGAATACCTGCTGTTCATCCCTTGACCTGTGAGGAGGGGTGACCTTAACACCATCCAAACCTACAACAATTTTATCGCCGGATTTAACATCAGCAATCGGTTTTACAAAAGCACGATTCTTGTCTTCATCAACAACAACCAGACAGTCCATTTCAATATCCTCTACAGGAATCCAGTTTCCCTTGTAAAAGATATGGGTAGTGTGATTGGATGAAGAATAAAAACCTTCAGGAGCAACTTTATCTTTTGTGGATGCAACCAGCTGAACCTCTTTAAGTTCATCAATTGATGCACCAAGAACGGATAATTCATCCAATATAGATTCTAATAGTTCGGGAGAATGAGCGGAAACTTCAATTTTCGCTTTACTAATATCTGATTTCTTTCTTCCAACATCTATTTCCAAAATATCAAATTCTCCACCTTTGTCCATAATTATTGCCATTGTTTTAGTTAAGGTCAATGAATCAATAATATGGCCAGAAAGGCTGATAGTTCTTTTATTCATAATATTTTTGCTCCTATAATTTAGTTAATATTATAAATATAGTTGATGATGATATTTAATGGTATTGTTGGAAAAAAATTTGATTGAAATAATGCTATTATCCTGCTAATAGCATATACGAAATAATAAAAATAAGATGAAATTAATATAGTAGTATGGATATGAAAGATGATATGAGAGTAATATCTTTATTACTTCGCTCTAAAAAGAGAGTTGAAGTATTAAAATCTCTAGAATTTGAAGATAAAATACCATCCAAAATCAGCAAAGATATTGGGGACAACAGCAACCATGTTTCCAAATATTTAAAAACCTTAAAAGATGCTGAATTAGTCGTTTGTCTTAATGAAGAAGATAAAAGATACAGATTCTACAGCATTACAGACAAAGGAACATATTATCTAAATAAAGTCAAAGACGAATACTGATTTTACAAGTCCAAAGCATTTGACGGACAGTTTCTAACACATTCCATGCACAATATGCATTCTGTGCCGTTTTCCCTTTTTCTTGAATTGTTAAGCATGTCAACATCCATAGGACAGCTTTTCAGGCATTTGTTACATCTGATGCATTTGTCCTCCTCAACCGTCACTCTTAACAAAGAAAAGTAACTGGTCGGCTTTAAAAATACTGTAATCGGACAGATATACTTGCAGAAAGCACGATTGTCCTTTAAGACGAAAGCTAGAGAAATTCCTAAGATGTAATAAATAATATTGCCGACAATGAATGAGTAATATATGATTGATTCGAGATTTGATACTTTAAATATGAATAAACCAGAAACAAAACACAATATAGCTATAAATAATATATATCTGACATGACCGAAGTTTTTTCTAGGATTTTGAGGTACCTTATAGGGAAGCAGATCAAGAATCATTGCCGTCCAGCATGCATATCCGCACCATCCACGTCCGAAAAGGAATGGTCCGATGATTTTTGCAACCAGATAATGTATTACGGCAGCTTCAAAAACCCCTAAAAAAAGATAATACCAGAAACCGGACATCAGCATGTTTTCATGACTCATTATTCCTAAAAAAATCAGAATATAACAGCCGATTCCAATCATTACAACATTACGGCCATATCTATATCCGTTGGAAAGCAAACCGATACCTATTGCCAGCGCGGTTCCAATATATGCAAAATTATAGATATAGAAATCATTTCCTGATATGAAAAAAATCAGAAATCCAATTAATAAGAAAACAATTTCGATAATGATTGGTGCTTTAAGATTCATTTAAATCAAGGACAAAAAGTCATAAATTATTTTGGAAGCTGCAACAGCAGTACCGTCACCTAATCTGTCGCTTGCAGTTTCAACAACATCCATTCCGACAACATCCTTATATGACAATGCTTTGATTACATCCTCAATCTCTGATGTGAATAATCCTCCAGGAGTCGGATTTCCAACAGCAGGAGCAATTGCCGGGTCCAAAACATCCATATCAATGGACAGATAGATTGGAGTTTCAACAGTGGTCAAATAATATTCGACCGCATCCATATGACGGTGAACATCCTTGTTTTTGAATGTCTGGATGTTATAAGTCGATTTAACGAAATCTTCTTCATCTTTAGATGATGAACGGATACCAATCTGAACCAGATCAACACCAAACTCATGAGCCCTTCTCATTACTGTTGCATGTGAATATTTTTCTCCAATGAATTCGAATGCCAGATCCCTGTGGGCATCAAGATGTACAACAGTCAACTTATCATACATTTCAGATAAAGCTTTGATAACTCCAATGGATGCTGAATGCTCTCCACCAATAGTTATTGGTTTGACTCCCAAATCAAGCAATTCCTTGACTGTATCCTCAACTATTTCACAGGTTGCCTTGCAGTTTCCGGGAACTACATTGACATCACCGAAATCATAAAAAACAGCATCAAGAGAAGTGTCGAAATTAATGTTATAATTTTCAAAGCCGTATGACGCTTCACGAACAACGACAGGCCCCAGTCTTGAACCTGAATGATAAGATGTTGTGCTGTCAAACGGAACACCGATTATGCCATATGAATCCTTTTTAATATTTTCAAAATCAGTTTCAGCGGAAAATGCGAATTTCCACGGTTCGTAAGTATTCAATAGCATAATATATCCAATAAAAAAAGAATAAGGAAGAGAACTTATTTAGTTCTCATGATTTTCATATTACCTAAAGCTACAATGTATTCTACTTCAATACCTTCGGTGATTTGGTCTTTTAAATCTTCAGGCATTGGTAAATCTAAAGTTTCGTAACTTTCCATATCCATTAACTGAACGTTTTCACCTTGAATAGATAATACTTGACCTACTCTTTTATCGATGATAGGAATATCTACTTTAGTATCTACAGGTTTAACGATGCTTCTTTTTTGGTTATCAAAAATACCTACTGCTTCTAATCTTGCTTTAGCAGCCCCGTGTTTACCAGGGGATGAGGTAGTTAAACTAGTGATTTTAGATGCTTCTCCACCTAATACAATGTATTTACCGACTTTTAATGTTTTAATCTCTACAACTTTAGTTGACATTACAATTTCCTCCATAAATTCCTGATTTTATAATCTATAATAAGTATTATTTTAGATTAATAATAATTATATTATCAATTTTATATAAAGTATTCGATTCAAGCAACCAAATACATTGAAATTGCCAGAAGGATTGTCATTAAAAAAACCCAAATTATAATGAATACTTTCTTAATATCGCTTTCGCCTTTGCTTATATAGGACTCTCCCTTGATATCGGAAGACCTTTTTCTTGTATTTTTGTATTGGTCATCATTTCTCAGGTAATTGTAGAAAGCTCTACAGATAAAGACAAATGCAATTATAATAATACCTGAATAAACTATGTTCATTCCAGGATTAACAATTATCACGATTGATGATAATAAAAGCATTAGCATTAAAAATAAAACTCCCGTAATTACTAATGAAACATATTTATTTAAAATCATAATCATATATTAGGTTAAAAGTACATAATAAAATTAGTGATAAAATGAAAATAGCTATTGTTAGTGGAAAAGATGAAGGACCCACAAAATTGAACGCATTCGACAATGCATTGAGTGACGCCGGAATTGGCGATGTTAATCTAATCAAAGTGTCCAGCATGCTTGCAGGAAATGCTGAAATTAAGGAATTGCCTGAATTTGAAGCAGGTTCCATGGTTAACTGCGTGTTATCAGAAGTTACTTCAGACAATCCCGGAGACGAGATAACTGCAGTCATAGCAGTAGCTATTGGAGAAGAATTAGGCTGTGTTGTTGAAACGACCGGAGTGAATAAGGCTAAAAATGACTTGATTGATGAAGCAGAATTCATGGTCACGTATATGATGGAAAAACGGGATGTTGAAATAAAGGAATTGATAGTTGAAGTGGCTACAACAACGGTTAATAAAATAGCTTCTGTTGTAGCGTCAGTAGTTTATTTGAAAGAGTGATAGTATGGATGCTAAGGATAAGAAAATAGCTACAGATTTGGCTTACGAAATAATAAAGGAAGTAAGTAGAGCAATAAGGCCATATGTCGGAAAACCTGAATCCGGAGAAAAAGTAAAGATAGGTGCTGACGGAACACCTACATCATATATTGACATCATAGCGGAAGATGAACTGATTAACATATTAAAAAATGCCCCAGTATTATCTTATATCATCAGCGAAGAAGTCGGTGAATTGAAACTCGGAAAAGGAACAAAAAGAAGCATTAACCTAACAGAAGAGTTAAGGCGTGACGATATCGAAGATGAAGAAAGGCCAAAATTCATATTCCTGGTTGATCCTATAGACGGAACAAGCAATGCAATTAAGGAGATACCTGCATACGGAATTTCAATTGCTGTTGCGGATGTGCCTAAGGGAAGATTGGCCACATTGGATGATGTTGAATTGGGTTTTATCAGCAACTTCGGTAACGGTAACTTTTTTGAAGCTGAAAAAGGAAAAGGATGCTGGCTAAACAATGAAAGAGTTCACCCGAGCAAGGTCGTCAATATCAGCAAAATGACACTTGGAGGATTTACAAAAAGCGGAACATCATCCGCTTCAAAACTGGTTGATAATGCCAGAAGGATGAGGGTTTTAGGTTCTGTTGTGCTGGAACTGTCATATGTTGCAAGCGGAAGATATGATGCCTTTCTGGATTTGAGGGGAAGCAGAATTATTGATATTGCAGCATCAAAATTGATTGTTGAAGAGGCCGGGGGAATAATTACCACAAAGCATGGGGAAAAGTTGACCAACAAATTGAGCATCCATGAAAAGGCCATTGTGGTTGCGGCCAACAACAGAATACTCCACAAACAGATAATTAACATTCTGAATGACAACGAAACTGACATTATTGGAAAAGTAGGTATCATAAGCCGTATTGATCAGGCAAAAGCCATATTATTTTCCGCAAAGCTTGTGGATTACTTTTTAACAAACGGCATTGAAATAGAACTTGACAAACAACTGGCAGTTAAAATTGAAGAGCTTAAAGAAAATCCGAAACTGGATAAAATAATCAGCAAAGTCATTAAAGAATCTCCGGAAATGGAGGAGATTTTGGATAATCTGAACCTTAATATAGACTTCAAAAGGATTTCAAAAGACATTAATGAATTCAGATGCGATATGGCAGTTGTCTTGGGCGGTGACGGAACATTGCTTAGGGCACAGGCCAAGCTTAAAGAGGAAACACCATTATTCGGTATCAATATGGGAACTGTCGGGTTTTTAACAGACATTGAAGTTAAAGACTCATTCAATGCATTAAATAAAGTGCTTAAAGGAGACTATTATAAGGAAAAAAGAACAAAATTAGCCGTTTCTCACGAAAATCATGAGTTTACTGCAATGAATGAAGTGGTTATCATGACCAATAAACCGGCTAAAATGCTGCACTTCGAAATACAGGTGGACAGTGAAACAATTGAGGAAGTAAGGGCTGATGGACTGATTATATCAACACCGAGCGGTTCTACTGCCTATGCAATGTCTGCCGGAGGACCTATTGTCGATCCTAAGCTTGAAGGATTTATTATCATACCTATTTGCCCATATAAGTTAGGTGCAAGACCGTTCATCGTATCAGACAACAGCGAAATTACTGTAAAATTGCTTAAGAAAGGTAAAAGTGCAGTATTCGTTATGGACGGACAGATTAACGAAGAGGCAGATTATCTTGAAGAAATCAAATTTAAAAAGGCTTATAAAGATGTTTACTTTATCAGAACAAGCAGCAAATACTTCTATGAAAAGGTTAAAGACAAACTGAAAGAAGGCGGTATCAATAAAGACTCCGGGTGTTTATAGTGAAAACGCTCGTGATTGATTTGACTCACGGAGGAGTTAAGATAGCGGTAAGTCTTGCAAAAAAGGGAAATGAAGTTTACTGCTATGACATTTATAACACCTTAAAGGACATAGATAAAAGAATGCTTGAAATCTATAAAGTTAAATTAATCCAGTTGGAGGATTTAAAAGAATTTGAGGGTGATTTAAAAGTAATTTATCCAATACACCTCCCTTTAACGCAAAAAGAGATTGAAAAGTATAATCCGTCCCTAAACTACACATTCACAACACATCACAAGGCTATTGGCGAAATTCTAAATGAATGGGGTAAAGACATTGACAATGTTGAAATTACGGGAGTCAAAGGAAAGACAAGCTGCACATTTATGCTCAAAGAAATTCTGCTTGATAAAAACCCCCTGATTCTATCCAGCTTAGGTGCACTCGTTTATGAAGACAGAAAAGAGATAGTTTTAAAGAAAAACATTTCAATAACCCCTGCAAACATGAAGGAAACTGTAGATCTGGCCTATAAATTAGCCAATCCCGTTTGCGGAGGAGAAGTTAAGGACAGAATCTACAATTGCGCTATTTTTGAAAGTTCACTCGGAGTAAGCGGCATCGGCGATGTTGCTCTTCTAACAAATATTATAGAAGATTATCCGATAGCAAAAGAGAGGTCTTCAGCAAGCATTGCCAAAAAACAGGTATTTGACTGCGATATTGTCTGCTGTGAAAAGGAATCATTGGATAAGTATTATAATGACATCGAACATCCTGCAGTCAATTCATTTAGCCTGAATGAGAAAACTGCAAACATATATGCTGAAGATGTAAATTATTCTCTTGATGAAACCATTATTGAAATAAGATTCAGCGATGTTAAGACAAAAGATAAAAAGTCAATAAACGGAGACATGACAATAAAAACTTTTGCTCCGGGCCCGCATCATGTTTCAAATGTGCTGGGAGTTGTTGGAGCTGCACTGTCCCTAAACATTGACAAGGACAAAATCATTGAAGGACTGAAAAATTACAAGGGAATTCCCGGCAGAACAAACAAGAAGATTATTGGAAATAGCATCATCATCGAAGAGATTAATCCTGGAATCAATACAAAAGCCATCGAGGCATCAATCAATATGGTGAAAAATAAGTCAGATTACATGATTTCAATCGGAGGCGATTACGGAATAACCTGTGAAGAAATAGATGAGGATGCGGTTGCCTCATTAATAGATAGTTTAAATGAAGAAATTATACTGACCGGAGAAGTTGGAAAAAGCATCCTGAATAAAATCACCAAAAAGGTTGGATTTTTTGAAGATTATCACTCAGTTTATGATTTGGCAATTGAAAATAATGAAAATCTGCTGTTTATTTACCGGTCAGATTATAGGAAACTGACAGAAAGGTAATGTTATTTTTACTAAAAATTGAAACATTTAATTATAATTAAAAATAGAATATATTGTGTAAATTTTTAATAAGTTATAAGTTAAAACTTATATGCAAAATAATAAAAAAAATTTTTGCAATGCTTTTTAAAAAGTGGAGAGATAAATTTGATAGTGGGAACCCGAGGAAGTCAATTAGCACTTGCACAAACAAAACAGGTTTGTCAAGACCTATCCAGAATAACTGGAGAGAAGATTGACTTAGAAATCATTAAAACAAAAGGAGATAAAATCACTACTTCCCAATTATACAATATGGATTCGAAAGGACTGTTTACAAAAGAATTGGATATTGCACTTTTGGATGAGGAAGTGGATTTTACTGTACATAGTTTTAAAGATTTGCCAACCGAATTAGATGAAGATTTGGAAATCGTGGCTGTTCCGATTCGTGAATCTCCGCGTGAAGTATTAATTTCCGACAAGACATGGGAAGAACTGGAACCAGGTTCCAAACTAGGAACCAGCAGCCTTAGGCGTGAAGCATTCTGTAATCATTATGAAAAAGACTTCGAACTTAAACCTATAAGAGGAAACATTGAAACGAGAGTCAACAAAGTTTTTGAAAGTGATTTGGATGCTACAATAATGGCGGAAGCTGGATTGAAAAGATTAGGTTTGACTGAAAACATCACAACCATATTTCCAGTTGATTACATCACACCACCTGCCGGACAAGGCGCTTTGGCAATAATTACCAGAAAAGATTCTGATAAAAAAGGAATCATATCCAAATTAAACGATTACACTTCAATGCAAGAGGCATTTGCAGAAAAAAAAGTGCTTGAGGAATTGGGTGTCGGCTGTCAATGGCCAATCGGCTCAATAGCACAAATGAAAGATAAAAAATTTAATATTTACTCAATATTACTAACAAGAGACGGAGAAATCTTAAAAGAACAAACTGAAACTGGTTCAATTAAAAATGCAATTGAATTGGGCAGTAAAATCGGGAGAGTATTCGAAGACTATGTTTAATTGGAGGAATTAAATTGAGAACTGTCAATGTAGGAGTTATCGGAGTAGGAGCAATGGGTGAAAACCATGTTCGTGTGTACCATAAAATGGAAGAAGCTAATTTAATCGCTGTTTCAGATGTAAGTGAAAGAGCACTTAAAAAAATTGAGCGAAAATATGGTGCAAAAGGTTACACCGATTACAACGAACTACTTAAAGATCCTGAAATTGAAGTAGTTAGTGTTTGTGTCCCAACTACTTTCCACCATTCAGTCGTAATGGAAGCAATAAAAAATAAAAAACATGTGTTAGTCGAAAAACCAATAGCATTCACTTTAAAAGAAGCTGAAGAGATGATTGCTGCAGCAAAAGAAGCAGGAGTAATTCTTGCAACAGGACATGTGGAAAGATTCAATCCAGCTGTACAAAAAGCAAAAGAGCTGATTGATGATGGAGTTATTGGAGATATAGTTTCCGCATTTGCTAAAAGAGTAGGGCCGCTCCCACCTAGGATAAAAGACGTTGGTGTTTCAATAGACTTAGCTATTCACGATTTAGATATTATGAATTACTTATTTGAGGAGAATGTTACTCAAGTCTACGGTACGATGAACAGTATCCTGGATGACTGTGAATTTGAAGACCATGCAGAGATTATGGTAAGCTTTGATAATGAATCAACAGGTATAATAGAAGTAAACTGGTTAACACCATATAAAAGAAGAGAACTTGAACTTACCGGAACAGACGGTATAATTTCAGTCGATTACATTAAACAAAGCATTGATGTGTTCGGTAAATTTGCACAGGACATTCAAATCAAACATGAAGAGCCTCTGAAAGGCGAACTGAAATCATTCTTAACAGCTGTTGTTAATGAAGAAGAACCAGAAATCACTGGTGAAGATGGGCTTAAAGCTCTTAAAATGGTAATAGCAGCAAACAAATCATCTAAAGAACACAGACCAATCAGTTTAGATGAACTTGAGGAATAGGGATATTTATGAAAAATAAATTAATACAGAAAGCTCAAGAATTAAGACAGCACGGATTTACAACCGGAGAAATAGCTGACGAACTTAATGTCAGTATGGACACTGCAAGATGGTTAACTCTTCAAAAAGTCGATGAGGAAAAAGTCGAATCACCTGGAGACTTTGCCATTAACTGGAAAAGCATCGGTGGAAATTCAACCCGTTTAAGCTATGTTTCAGGAGCATTGAGTGATTTGGCACTTTCACACGGAGAGGCAGATGTTGTTTTAGGAATTGCAGTTAGTGGAGTTCCGTTCGCAACCACAATGGCAGACTATGTTGAAGACATGACCGGACTTGACACATCAATAGCCATTTTCCACCCGAACAAACATAGAAAAGACCAGGACACAACAGACGATGAAGGTACAATAAGTACCAACTTCGGATCCGTTGAAGGAAAAAAGGTCATTATTGTAGATGACGTCATTACCAGCGGAAAAACCGTCCGTGAAGTCATTCATACCGTCAAAGATCAAGGCGGAGAACCAACTTGCGTTACCGTTTTGATTGATAAAGCAGGCCTTTCTGAAATTGAAGACGTGCCTATCGAATCTTTAATAAAAGTAAGTAGATTATAAATAATATCTACTTCCAACTATTTTTTTTAATCACCACATATTTTTAAATAATATCAAAAACAAATAATATAACAATAGTTTTAAAGGAAAAGAATTATGAATATTTTACTGTTGCAAAATATGGCAGTAATTTTGATTACTGCAGTAATAGTTCTTCTAATTTTTAATAAACTTAAATTACCTACCATGATTGGTTTATTCATTACCGGAATCGTTCTTGGACATGCAATTAACGATACAAGCATGATTTCAACGCTATCTGAGTTGGGTGTTGTATTTTTATTATTTATTATAGGACTGGAATTTTCAGTGGAAAAGTTCTCTGCAATCAAGCATTATGCCCTGATTGGAGGTATACTCCAAGTTAGCCTTACAACTGTTCTGATAACATTATTGGGGCTTGCAATGGGACTTGCATTAAATAGTGCAATCTTTTTAGGATTTTTAGTATCATTTTCAAGTACGGCTATTGTAATGAAGATAATGCAGCAGAAACACTTAACCCACTCCATTCAGGGAAGGGTGACTTTAGGTATTCTGATATTCCAGGACATTGCAGTAATTATTGTAATTTTACTCACACCCCTACTTGGAGGTCAGACAATTGAACTGCATACAATTCCGGAAGTTATAGTTAAAATAGTTGGTCTTGCAGTACTGATATTCATCGGAGCTAAATGGTTCATTCCACTGGCCCTTAAGGATGCGGCTAAAACTAAAAACAGAGATCTCTTTATGCTTTTGACATTATTTATCTGTATGGGAGCGACATTTGCAACAAGCCTTATTGGAATCGGACCGGAGCTTGGCGCATTCATTGCAGGACTGCTCATTTCAAATACAGAATACTCCCACCAGACTTTAGGTTACATACAGCCGTTCCAGGACGTGTTCATGAGTCTATTCTTCATCAGTATCGGATTGATGGTTAACCTGCATTTATTCCTTTATAACATTGGCATAATCCTAGTTTTGACCGCAATAATTCTCATAATCAACTTTACGGCAACATTGATAACAGGCATGGCATTGAAACTTCCGACAAAGGTATCCATTTCAATTGCTATTCTTTTAAGCCAGATTGGGGAATTCTCCTTTGTTCTTGCAAGCGAAGGAATGAGATATGGTCTGATGACCAACGAATTCTTCTCAATATTTTTGGGAGTGAGCATCCTGACAATGTCATCAACGCCATTCCTGCAGAAGCTGACACCAAAAATAATCAGGCAATTTTCAAAAATCAGCTATTTTCAGGTTGATGAGGAACTGACCTCCCTTTCAGAAGAGATAGAGGATGAACAGCCAATCGAAGACCATGTAATTCTGGTAGGTATGGGCCGTATCGGAAAGCAGATGACCAAGGCATGTAACCAGTTCAATGTTCCTATGCTTGCCGTTGACATGAATCCGATAGTGGTTGAACAGCAGCAGGCTTTAGGAGTTCCGATTATATATGGTAACGCATCAAATGAAAGTGTTTTGAAGGAACTTCGAGTAACCAGTGCACAGTGTATCGTTATATCAGCTTCAACATATGAAGGTACTCTTAAAACAATCGATACTGCAAGGAGATTGAACCCTGATATCCACATCATTGTGAGAACCAAATACCTGAAAAATATCGAAGAGGTTATAGAAGCCGGAGCCGATGAAGTAATCCCAAAAGAATTTGAAACAAGTATTTTGATGTTTACAAGAATCATGGATTATTATAACAAGGATATGGACGAAATTGCTGATGCCGTTAACAATTTAAGATCCGACAACTACGATGCATTCCGTAGCGTATCTTCAGAGGATGTTTCAGCATACCTGAGCAATTCTTTCACGGAAGTGGAACTTGACTCCATAAGGGTTTACAATGATGCCCATATCAGCGATTTTCCGTTTGAGAAAAACAATCTGACAATTACCAGTGTAATCCGTGACAATGATACGATAATATATATTGACAACGATTTCCAGTTCCTTGAAGATGACATCATACTGTTTACAGGACAGAGATATGACATAAACAATTTCTTTGATGCCATTGAATTTTAAAAAAAAAGATTGAGGAAATTTAATTCCTCTTAACTAATTTTTATGGTGTTTGCTATTACTGCATTTTCATATACGGATGTTATAATGTATTCGCCAGGTATCAATCTGATATTCAAACTGGCTATACCCTCACTGTCAGTGGTTCTATAGTAGAATACACCATTGATGTTGAATTCAATTTTTTCGCCGGCCAAAGCATTTCCCTGACCGTCAACCAGTTTTGCCTTGAACTGTGTTCCATCGAGATATGTCATTGAAACATCTTCCGCAGTCAATGTAGGTATGACTGTTATATTGTTGGCTACACTGCATCCGCCGCACATTACAGTAATCACATATTCTCCGGCCTGCAGGTTAATGTTAAGTTTTGCATATCCTGATTCATTGGTTTTTCTTTCATACATCACACCGTTGATGTTGAATGTGACAGTTTCGTTTGCACCAACAGGATTGCCGTCATCGCCTAGAATTCTTACAACATATTGTGAATCGTTTCTGAAGTATTTGACCAAATCGTTATTTTCAACAATTTTTGGAATAACTGTAACAGTATTGGCTGAGCTTTCACCGGTTTGCGGGTTAATGGCTGTCAAAATATAAGTGCCCTGATCCAAATTAATGTTAAGTTTTGCGGTACCGTTTTCATTGACCTTGCGGACGTACATTACACCATTGATATTGAATGTAACTTCAGTTCCGCTTGCTAGGTAATTACCGTCGCTGTCTGTGAATGTTGCATAATACTGGCTTTCATTTCTATAGATTTTCGTTAAGTCTGAAGCGTTTATTGTTGATATAATATTTATTGTCGCATTAACACTGGCAACCTTGTATGTTCCGTCGCCGCCATCATAATAAACAACCACATCATAGCTTCCGCTATCCAGGTTAATTGCAATTGAAGCGGAACCGTTTACATTTGTTGTACGATTATAGTTAACGCCGTTTATGGAAATTTGAACACTTTGGTTTGCAATAGCATTTCCTTCACCATCTGTCAAGTTAATAACAAACCTTTTGGAATTTCCATAGTATTTTGTAAGATTGTCTGCAGTTAATGTGACATTTCCAGATTCCAGAACGGTGATATTGACTGTGGCATTTGCAGGTTCGTATTTATAGTCCCCTTCATAAACTATTATAAGCTCATATTCACCATATTCAACACCGGAATTTGTATAAACACCATTACCATTGACAATTTCAACGACATATGAAGAGTTGTCGAAAATAACAGTCACATTATCCGTAATATCTTGTGAAAGAACAATATTCAATGATAAACCTTTACTTTCATATGTTGTAGTGTCATTTGCATCAATATCAACGGATATTTTTGATAGAACTGCAAATGTGTTTGTATAATTGCTTTGCGGATTGACGTCGTTACCTTCATAATATCCGAAAATTGTGTAGTTCCCGACTTCCAAATCAGGAATTGTGATATTGCCTTTTCCTGAAGTTAACTCTATATTGAAAGTTTCATTGTCATTTAATGTTATTGTCACGTTTCCTGTCGCATCAGATGGCAGAACAGCGTAAACTGTGGCATTCTGACCGACATAAATATTATCGGCATATACATATAATGAAGAAATGTTAATCACAAACTCAAAGGTGAAATCAAGACCTAAAAGATTAATTGTCAAAGATCCGTTTCCAGTTTCCTCTGCAACATAATTGATGTCTGCTGTGCCATTTGTAAATGAAATGACAGTTTCGTTAACGCTTCCGCCGACTACATCCACAACATAAAGGTCAGCATCATGCAATTCATAGTCTTCGGCTTGTGAAATTGAACCTTCACTATCCATTATATGTGTCAGATCAACAGTGATTACAGAATTTTTACCCACATAAATTTCTGTAGGGTTTGCAGTGACATTCAAAAATAGCCAGTTGTCAACAGTCACATTACCCCAAGTATTTGGAGTTTCATTTAAATTTTCAATTGTATTACCCCACCAATTGCCATTTGCTATGGCAGAAGCCGTGTCAGTAGTTGCATTGACTGTATTTGAATTGTTTAAATCATTTCCAATGAATACTGAGTTTTTCAAGGTTAAAAAAGTATTGCTTCCAATAGCTATTGCCTCTCCGCTTGCGGCAGTGTTGTTTGTGAATACGCAACCGGTAATCAGTCCATCATCATCCTGAGAGTACCAGTAAATTGCACCACCCTGGAATTGATTGCTTAAATAAGAGATTGCCCTGTTAGACTCGAAGTATGATTTTGAAACAGAACCGTTTGCACCGTTCCAATAGATAGCACCACCATACCATGCAGTATTATTGATAAAAGTACAGTTATAGACCAGACCATTATCTGCACCGCCGCCCCAATAGATGGCACCGCCGTTTACTGTTCCTGAGTTATTGATGAAAACGGAATTGGAAATCACACCATCATCACCGAACCATAATACAGGATATGAAATAGGAGCCTGATTGCTTGATAAATCATTATTTGTAAATGTACATCCGTCAATCAGACCGCCTGTAGCATTCCAATAAACGATAGCTCCTAAAAATTGAGAAACACAGTTGTCTGAAATATCACAGTTAATCAGCTTACCGTTATCACCATTCCATAAAATTGCATTTGTTTTTGCAGTTGTGATGTTGATGTTAGTTATGGTCAGATTGTTTAAAACAACATTTGATCCCGTGATATTGAAAACTGATGATGCCCCATTGGCATTGATTATATGGCCATTACCGTTAATTGTTATCTCTTTGTTTATAAATATAGATTCGTCTGAAGAGCCGAAAGCATAATCCTCAGTTAAGTTTATTTCACCACTTGTATCTTCGTTAATTATAGTCTGTAAATCAGAAAATGAAGCGCCAATAACATCAGAATCTGAAATTGCAATTTCATTTTCGGAAATATCATCATTTGCAGAAACTGCTCCAACCGACAATATTAACATGACTAAAATCAAGGAAAATATAATTTTTTTGCTGATATTAAATACCTCCTTAAAGTTATAAAAGCATTAAAAATACTATGTAAATTAATAACTTGAATTTAATATATAAAGTTAAATACCAGAATATACCAAAACAGGATAAGCTTAATTATAAAAAAAGATAATAATTTAGAAAAGTAGAAAATCTACAAATCCAAATCAAAATTTCGCACACGAATAATTAAAAAAAATATGGATTTTTTTAATTTTCAATATTAGTTATGAATCAAATAGTATTTAAATATTTAGTTAAACCAATTTTATATCAATCGAGTAGAAATTTTAAATAGCAATATAGGACATAAATCACCAAAATACCTGCAATTAACGTTTGGATTGGAATTATAATATTAAAAATATAGTTTTGATTTATGATATTGACTTCTGAAGAAGCAATAGCCGTTATAACAAATGGAAATGTGAATGCTGAAAAGCTAGGATAGAAATCCAAATTCCTGTACTGAATAACCTTATATAAAGCGAATAGGAACAACACGAATGCAATGCAATACATGGCCATTAAAAACCCATAGGACAATATGGCAAATGAATTGGTATAGCCCACTATCAGAATGCTGAAAATAGCTGTAAAAATACAAATCAGCGGATTGTTTTGATCCAGTTCATTAGGATATTTGACATACCTATAGATAACCAACGGCAAAGTAATAATCATGGATATAAAGCCAAACAAGAAGAATATGAATCCGATTTCAAACAGCCCATGAACATGTGCAGTAATCGCACCCATTGTAATTCCAATGAAGACTATCCACCAGCTAGGATAGACCACATTTATATCAAAATTATGTATAATATAACGATAAGTAAACCATACAATCAATAGAATGTGCAAAGCTACACCTAAAATCCAAACACTTATTGCCAAATCACTATTAAATGAACTGAGATATGTAGATGAAATCATCAAAGCCATGGAAAAAGTACCTGAATTCGACAAAATTATTGGATTCGACAAATCATTTTTCACTTCTTTAGGATAGAGAATAACTTTAAAAACAAGCAGAATTATTAAAACAAAAGCAATTATACCACACAATACCTTTAAAAATGGAGTGTAAACTTGCAGTAAGTTGCCTAAAGACAATATGGCCAAAATCAAACCGGAAATAGGAATTGGAATCTTTTCAATAATATTCATCTAAATCAATAGTATTTTTGTAGCATATTATTAAAGTTTATTTCCACAATTCGTACAAAAGACATCCCCTTCATTAACCTTTTGACCGCAGTTAGAACATTTCAATTCATCTGTTAGCTTAAATCCGCAGGATGTGCAGAATGCATCACCTTCTTTAATGTTTACGCCACAATTCGGACAGAAGAGATGTTCATCAAATTTTTCTCCGCAATTCGTGCAGAATATCGCATCATCAGCCACATCACTGCCGCATTTAGGACATGTTTTTGTAGGGACACTTTCAATTTTAGGCGTGAAATTCGCTTTTGGACCATCGGCCAATACTGGTTTTGAGTAGTCAATTCCCTCTTCAATCTCCAAAACCAAAGATCTCATTACGTTAATCCTTTTTTCATCAGCAGGATGTGTAGAGAAGAAATCAAAATTATTTGCATTCTGACCGCTCATCTTTTGCCAAAATGCCGGAACGCCACTAATGTCATAACCTGCCCAATGAATAATAAGCATTCCCAATCTGTCAGCTTCCAGTTCCTGGTCTCTTCCCCAAGGATTCAAAAGCAGGAATTGAGAACCTATATTTGCAGTATTGACGGCTGCCCTTGTAAGGCTGCCGACTTCACCCATACCGATCAAATCAAATGCGAAGCTTCCAATCCATGAAACAGAAGCCAATGTGTCTTTAGTGTTTTGGGCGCTCATGCGAGTCCTGGTATGGTCAAGCAATGCATGTGCCATTTCATGCCCTAATATGAAAGCTAATTCCTCCTCATTATTTGCAACTGACAAGATTCCCGAATAAACTGCAATCTTTCCTCCAGGAATACAGAATGCATTTACAGTATTATCCAAAAGCAAATGGAACTCCCAGTCATAATAGTCTTCCACATAGTCCAACCTCCCAATTGATGAAAGATAAGTATAAACTGCATTGATTAGATTTGTGGCAACATTGTTAATCATTCGGCCTTCAGCAGTATTATCAATAATTTGCGCCGAATTTACGATTTTATAATATTCCTGATAACATTCCTCAAGAAAACGGTCATCGTTTACTGTATCATGATGCTTTTTTCCCGTGAATGGGTTTAAGGGACTTCTATCATCTTTAGCCATGAAATTAATTTTGTGTTTAAGATGTTATAAATATTATCATTTAAAAAAAAAAGAATTGATGGAATTCAGTTATATTTACCGAATTCCGCAATCAAAATTGTATTTGAAATGCTGTAAGCTGAATATGTGGAAGTAATGATATACTCGCCAGGTATCAAATTAATATTCAACTTAGCGATTCCTGAAGAGTTTGTTGCCCTATAATAGAACACACCGTTTATATTGAACTCCACTTTTTCATTAGCCAAAGGATTTCCCTGACCGTCAACAAGTTTGGCCTTGAAAGTTGATCCGTCATTATAATACATTTCCATATCTTCAGCGTAGAGAATAGGCAGTACAGTAATAGTATTTGCCACCATGCAGCCTTTATATTCTGCAGTGATAATGTATTCTCCGGAATACAAGTTAATGTTTAATTTTGCATGACCTGATTCGTTTGTGGTTCTGTTATAGAACACCCCATTAATATTGAATATGACTGTCTCATTTGCGCCGACAGGATTGCCGTCATCGCCGATTAGTCTTACAACATACTGGGAAGCATTCCTATAGTATTTGGTCAAATCATTATTTTCAGTTATTCTAGGAATAACTTTAATGTTATTGGAATATTCCTGACCAGTTACCGGATTAACCGCAGTTATAATATAATCTCCCTGATTTAAGTTAATATTTAATTTAGCAGAACCGTTACCATTGACTTTACGGACATACATCACACCATTGATGTTGAATCTAACTTCTGTTCCATTATCCAGATAATTTCCTGAAGTATCCAAAAATGTTGCCCAATATTGAGTTCCGTTTCTAAATACTTTGACCAGATCGCTGGCATTTACAGTGGATTTAACAGTGATTGTTGAATTAATCGTTGAATTACCATAGGATGCAATAACAGAATATGTTGCAGGATTTAAATTCACTCCAATTGAAACAGAACCGTTTTCATTGGTATATCTTTCATAGGACATGTCATTTACTGAAATGATGATTGATTTGTTGGAAATAGGATTTCCATTTACATCATAGAGATATACATAGAACCTTTCACTTCCTCCGTAATATTTAACTAAATCAGGAGCTTCCAGTTTAAATGCATCAGAAATAGAGAAATTTCCACAAACAGCAATCGGATTGTATATATCATCACCAGGATAGTCAATGGTTATGTTATACTCACCATTCGTCAGATTAGAGACATTAACCAGCGCCACACCATCCTCCAGTTCACAGACATAGGTGCTGTTGGCAATCTGAACAGTTACATTGCCTGTTGCATTTTCAGGAGCATTGATTGTGATTATTCCACTGCCATAGTCATAAGTGATATTTCCGGACAATTTATTTACCGTGAAGTTAACAGTTGCATTTGACGGATAATATTTTGAATTTCCATTATATGTAACTTCAACAGAGTAATTTCCGGCATCAAGAGAACCTAAAAATACAGGCATGCTTAAAATACCATTCAATCCGAAAACTGTGCTTTCATTAATATCAATGACCTCATAGGTACCGTTGAAGCCGAATGTGACATTACCCCTTGCATCGCCAGGAAGCAGTATGAATACAGTTGCATTCTCTGTGACGTCGATATCACCAGCAATAACATCAATAGTTGAATTTAGTCTGTCTACGTTGAATTCTGTAAAATTAGAGCATTCATTATAATTGGTGTCATTTACAAGAGCAATGACAACAGTATAGTTACCTTCGGTTAAATTATTCAGTACAATAGTATTGTTTTCAACTATTCCGCAATAATTTCCATTAATGTAATAAACAAGACTGCCATCAATATCCTCCGGCGGTGAAACAGTAATTGTTTCTTCAGCAGTTGGATCAATATCTCCTGTAGAATTAATAGCTAATGTTGCATTGGCCTTATTAACAATGATTTTGCTTGAGTTAAAAGATCCGTTGTAATTATTGTCCACAATAGCCGTGACATTTAATGTATAGTTACCCACAGTCAGATTAGCTATAGTGATATTGAATCCGTCAATGGACATGTCGGAATAAACAACATTTTCCAGACCGTCATAAATAACGACAGATATGTTGGAAACATTTTCACAAACCGCAACAATATTAATAACTTCGCCATAGCTGACTGAAACGTCATCAATCCGGATTGTGGAATTTGCTTTGCTGACAGTAATGATACTGAAATTGGAGCTTAAATAGTAATTGTTGCCCACGATGGTCGTGACATTTAAAGTATAGCTGCCCGCATCAATGCCTGTTATCACAATATTAAATCCGTTAATTTCAAGATACTCTCCTGAAATGTTCGTTCCGTTTTCATTAAATAATGTTGCTTCAATTCCTAAGGCATTTGTACAGTTGGCCGTTAAGTTAATTACAGACCCGTAAGTGGAGTTAACATCATCGATTGAAACACTGGAATTATATTTGATATTTGAAAATTCCACTGAATATTGTGAAGTGAAATATTTGGCTGTGATACTGCCTGTTCCATCATCACTAGCTGTGAATGTAACATTTTCACCAGCAGCTGATGTGTTTTGAGATAGATTCTCATTTACTGATGTTAAATTTAAATTTACCTGGGAAAGGTTTTGATAATCCTTATCAATTATTTCTTCAGATAATGAATCATATACTTCGAGAACAAACATTATAGTATTTTCATCACCCACATATACAGTGTTATTGGATACTGTTGCATTCAAGAACAGCCAGTTTGTTAAATTAATGTTTGAACTTACATAAGGCCTTACATTAAAATTACTTGCATTATTTCCAAACCAGTTATAATTTGCAGACAAGGTGCTTGATGAAGCATAGATTATTTCACTTTCACCATTGTCAATGAATACTGAATTGATGATATTATCATTGTTAGGGCCGTTGTAATATCGTATTGCATTAACGGAATTGTTTACAAATAGGGAATTTGAAATTTCATTGTCATGACAATCCCTAATGAAGTAAATAGCACCACCACCCGCCGCAGAGTTATTGATACATGTAATATTGTTTATTTTACCGTTTGACATTGATCCGAAATAAATAGCTCCAGCATAATGTGTAGCGGAATTGTTAACGAAGGTAGTGTTGATTATGGAATAGTTGGTTGATGAGCTGCTGTAATAGTAAATTGCACCGCCACCATAAGTTGCAGAGTTATTAATGAATGTTGAATTGATTATTCTTTCATTTGCTGATGTTGTTGATGCATAATATGAAATTGCACCCCCACCGGTTGTTGATCCTGAAGAGGAATTGTGAACATTATTTATGAAAGATACATTCACGTAATCCATATTCTCTATAATACATCCGACATAAGATATTGCACCGCCGTTTTTAGCTGAGTTGTTGATGAATTTGGAATTTGAAACAAGGATATCGGTCAATTCAACAGCATCATAATAAATTGAACCTCCATAAACTGCCTTATTGTTAATGAAAGACACATTTGTAAGCACACCATCAATAAATTCACTATCTTCATCAAAAGCAATAGCTCCACCATTTGAATCGGCAGAGTTATTCTTAAATACATTATTTGCAATATTAATATTTTGAACTGTGCCGTCAAAGAATATAGCTCCACCATTTGAAGCGGCAGAATTATTCTCAAAAGTCAGATTGATTAACTCATTGGATTCCACATTTTTAAAGTATAAAGCACTTCCACTTTTTGATGCTGTATTATTGATAAAAGTTGAATTTATAAATTTATTTCCTTTTGACTGCCCATATGAATAAACGGCACGAGAATTGTTAATAAAATTTAAATTGCCAAATAAATTGTTGGAATTATATCTTAAATAGATTGCATTAACGCCATTATTTGAAAATGTAGTGTTACTTATTATATTTTCATTGAAATTGCCTGCAGCATTGATTGCACCGCCGGCACTTGCATCGCAGTTCATGAACACGGAATTGGAGATAGTATTATTTATTGCGTTTTTAGCAAAGTATATTGCTCCCCCATTTTTAGCGGAATTATTCACAAAATTAACATAATCGAAAGTGCTGTTGGAGAAATCACCACCAGTATAGATTGCTCCACCATTGGAAGATGAATATCCGTTGGTTAACGTGATATTAATGAGATTAAATGTATTTACTAAAACATTGAAAATCCTGCTTTGGCCTAAAGCATCAATAACAAACCCATTTCCATTAACTGTTAAATTATTCTTATTTATAGTGATGCCTGAAGAAGTTGTATCGACACCGACAGTGTAAGTGTAATTGCGTGTCAGATTGATAACATCGTTTTCACCAGCATCATCGATTAATTTCTGCAATGCTTCAAAATCACCAATTACTGGATTGAATTCGCCTGAAGTTTCAATGAATGTATAATAAGCATCATCACTGTGATATATAGTATAATTTAGAATATTTTGTGATGAAATAGTAGAATAATCAAAAATTACGCTGCCGTTTTCATCAGTTACTTTTGTTTCATTGAAAATGCATTCATTAGTTGCCAAATCATAGATTTCACAGGTTATATTTTGACCGGAGGCATAATAACTGCATGTCAAATTATAATTTTCAGTGTTTACCAATCCATTTTCATTCCAAAAGGTAACATTGGAAATATTGAAATTATCCAAGCTCTCGGAACATATTGCATTCATGATGTTGTTTCCGCCCTGAAATTCGGCAGAAATACTTTTATTGAATTTATCCACAGATGACATTAAACTATTGGACATTGCTTTATTTTCTTCAAAAGTGCTGTTAACCAAAGTAAAGCTGTCAACATACCATACATATAGGCCGCTACCATAATTAGCCTTATTATTTCTAAAGGAAGATCCTGTGAAACTGATATTGCTTGCTGTCCAGTAATAATAAATTGCTCCACCACAATATAAAGCAGTGTTGTCATAAAATTGAGTGTTATTGAAAATGCAGTTTGAAGAACCGTAATAATAGTAAATCGCACCACCATTTTCAGAAAATGCATCATTTCCAGTAAATGTAGTATTGGAAATAACATTGTCGCTTGAATCAAACCAGTAAAGAACAGCACCGCCAGAATATGCGCTGTTGTTTTCAAAAACGGAGTTTAAAATCTGAGAGTTCACACCGGAATCATAAAAGACAGCTCCAGCACAGGAAGAAGCATAATTATTGATGAATTTTGAATTATTGATTATATTGTTTGCAGAACCGGATTCATAATAGATTGCCGCACCATTTTCGGCGTTTGCATTGATAAATGTCAACCCATCAATCACCACATTGCTTGAAGTGACATTGAAAATCCAGGAGTTACCTTCACCATCCAAAATAACATCCCCATCACCATAAGACGTTATTATAAGTTCCTTATCTATAGTTATGGCCACGTTGCCATTACCAGAATAGTTTCCGGAAGCAATATAAATAGTATCCCCATCATTAGCAGAACTTACTGCATCAGAAATGGTTGAATATGGACTTTTATCACTCCCATTACCGCTTTCCACAACAGATGCGTTAACATAGAATTCTGATGATGTCAATAACCCATCATCCTGTGAAATAGCAAGATTTTCTTCAAATACAGATATTTCATTTACATCACTTGTTAATTGTATTGTTTCTGTTGTATCTTCGATAGCGGATACACTGGCCAGAGATAAACAAAAAATCAACAATAAAAACAGAGATGTCAATATTTTCTTTTCCATAATATATCTCCAAATATAATTATTCATAAATAAATATTTTTAATAACTTATTTAAAGATATATACAAAAAATATCAGAATTTACCAATCAGAAATAGATTTATTCAATTCTTTTTTAATTATTTCAACACACTTTTCCCCATCATCATCCAACCTGAATGGGTCTTTACTGGACACTTCATGATTTGCCAAAACTTCCTCTACAGCAATTGTTTTGGCCACATCAATGCCCCTGTTTTCCAATATCTTATTTACACATCCCCCACCGCAGCCGTTAACTGCAACAATAGGATATTTTTTAAGCATTTCATCGTTTTTTCCTTCAATATCCGCCGAAGTCGAACCCATACATATTGATATTACATTTTCATTTTCTTTTCTGCAGTCTCCAACTGCAACACGGGACACAAGCCCATTGGGACTCATTCCATTACATGGTGCCAAAGCTATTTTTTCAACCATAAAATCACCAAAAATTAATAATCTACTTATTATATAAGTAAATTAAAAGATTTAAAATAGGCGATATTATGAGTGTTTTAGTAGCATACTATTCAAGAACTGACATTACCAAGAAAGTGGCTGAAGAAATTGCCGGCAGATTGAATGCTGATACAGAAGAAATAGTCTCCACAGTCAAATATGACGGTAAAATCGGTTACGCCCGTGCGGGAAAAGATGCGATGACTGTGAAAATCATTGAATTAGGAGATTTGAAATATGATCCGTCAGACTATGATACAGTATATCTGGGAGTTCCTGTGTGGGCCGGAAAAGCAGCAAATCCAGTAATTTCATACATCAAGCAGAACGAAGGCAAATTCAATAACGTTAAATTCTTTGTAACTGCAGGTGCAAACGGATTTGAATCCTCATTTAAGCAGATGGAGGAATTTGTCGGAAAGGCTCCTTTAAAAACTTTAGCTATTACCACAAAGGAAGTCAAAAATGGAGAATTTAAAGAAAAATTAGATTCATTTTTAGATTAATTAATCATCATTACCCAAAAAAAGGATTATTTATAGCACTGGATGGATTAGGTCCAGTGCTATTTTGTTTTTTATGTTAAGATTTGTCAAATATCCTAAGACATAGAACAATTGACGTAGAGGCTGGAAATGTTTTTTAATAAATTATAATAGTTTGTTCATAGGGTGATTTTCAACATGTTCTGTTCCTAAAGGTTTTGCAGCCTCACTGATAAACATATCTGTTTGAGCTACAGCAGGAAATGCGATATTTGCATTTTCAATAGGTCCGAAAAGAACGAAATCTCCTGCGCACATTACCTGTACAATGTTTGCTCCAATATCACAAACAGTGAATGCAGTCTTGTTTCCTGCTTTTTTATATTCTCTTAACCAGTCCCATGCAGATGGAACGTTGTGAATACCGGAACCTACTGGATAACCCCATTTAGCCTTTTCAGCAAATGAAGTCCTTGCAGCAATACCTGCACCCTGACCTAAAGGAGTTACAGCCGTGTCCATCATAAATCTGTCTATACCACATTCCTCAGCGACTTCGAGCAAACCTTTTTCGTATGCACCGTCGTCACCGTTTTCCCACATATTCATCTTACCTTCAACAGTAGCATTCATCGGATTGAATCCTAAGATAATTGAAGCGGATATGTCGGTTTCGGCAAGCGCATCCAATTCGGATTTATCTGCAGCCATGTTAATGGAATTATAGATTGCACGTTCTGTTAATCCGGTTTCATCAGCGTACTGTGCACCAGCAACTCTAGCATCACCGGAAGTGGAATCTATAAGGAAAGGAGCATCACAGATTTCACCAATATATTCAATATATTTTGGGAGTGCTTCTACAGTTTGTCCGAAAACCTGAACAATATATGGATTTCCAGTTACATCAGAAATGGAAGCCATATCATTAACCAATTGTTCAGCCCTACTTTTATCGAAGTCACCAGTTAATTCGTCATTAAGAATATTGTGTCCGCCATAGAAAATAGTTCCTGCCAAAACAGTAGGATATTCCCCAGGCTGTCCACCCATTTTGACTCCAGCGAAGTCAAAAACTTCTTGTTCTTTATCAAATTTAAACATTTAATTAAACCTCTTATATTTCGACTTAACATTTAAAGTTTATTTTATAAAAATTAAAGTTAAGTCTACAAATATATTTTATTTAATTATATATAAAATTTTCTATAAATATTATAAAAAAAATTAAAATAAATAAAAATTGTTTAAAATTAATAAATTAAAAGTAAATAAACCCAAATAAAGATAAATTTATAAAAATATCTATTACAATTGAAAATAAAGATATGGCTTTAAAAAAAGTCAAATATATTGCGAATACTGCAAAATAAACAATTAATCATAATTAATCATGATTGTATTAAAATATTGTGAATACTAAAATATATAATAAAAATAATTAAGCATTAACCATAATATGCCAAATAACTGAATAATAATTGAGAAAATATTGTTTTAACCGAATAAAACAAATCTATTTTAAAAAAGAATTCCTCCTTAACTAGAAAATAATTAATGATATGATGTCTAAAAAACATTATTACAAATATCAATCGTTTGTTTTAATAACATGTCAAAATAAGGACAAATATTCATATTTCCATATAAAAAACTGTAGAATTGAATATTTTTTAGTGTTCAAATGCTCTTGGGAAAGTTATAATATCTAATAAAATATTAAATTAAAACATCGAAATTAACTAAAATCATTGTTAATTAACCACACTACGGACGTGTAAATATGAATTATAAGATAATAGAAGAAGAAAATAATAAAAAGAAACTGACAAATGAAGAATTACTCCTTAAAATCCATAAAGACTTTGGAGATTTTGAATATACCAAAATATTCAAAAATATCCTAACACATAACGAGACATGCCCAATATGCCTAAAACCTATGCATTATGAAAAGTCAATTTGCAAAAACTGTGGTTTTGATATTGAAGATATATTTTCTCTAAAAGATGTAAAAGATATGAAAAAAATACAGGAATTTGTTGAAAATAATGAATCATTAAAAAAACAGGTCGAATATATGACAGAAAGAGACATTCACGAAGATGATTTCATACATGATATGTACACGGAAATCTTTTTTGATGAAGAACTGAGAAAAGAATACGAAAAATCCCATTTAAACGAAGTATGTGATTTGGACGAATATTTCGATTGGCTGATTGAAGATGAAAAGGAAAATGATGATGTTAATAATGCAGAAATAGATTTCTGCGAAATTGACTTCTGCAAACTAGCAGATAACAACTATCGTTTAAATCAAAGGGAAAATGACGATCTTATCATACCTGTAGATTTGAATAAATACAAATATTTCAAATCAATAGAAGAAACAAATGATGATGAACTATCTTTGTATGATTTATCTTTTGTTCCATGGTTTTTAAGAGAAAAAATAAGAGAATTATCATTTGAAGAAGGATACCTCACACATAATGCCACCAAAGAAAATTGGCATGATTTTTCAAAATCACAAAACACTAAAAAATTAAAAGAATTCTTAAGAAAACATGGTGTTAAACCATTGCAGACGAAAAAAGAAGTGGTAAAACAAATTTTTGATAGTGACTTGCCATTGAATGAATTTGAATCTGAAAAAACATACTTGACTAAAAACGCATATGATTACCTAGAAGAATACGAATGGATAGGTTTCTATAGAAAATATTTGATTTATTTTGACTTTCTAGATTTCTTTGATTATTTAGAAACCCGTGAAGGAAGCATAGAGGAAATATCCTTAGAATATATAGAAAAACATATTGAATTAGCTATAGAATCCTTGGATTATGATTATATTATCAAAAGTTATACTACTAAATCAAAAATATGCCACAAAATAAATTACCTTGAAGACGCATTAAAATGCGATATGAGGATTTTGATACTGAATATGAATCCGATTTGTCTGAATTATAACTTCTATCAATGGCATGCACCTCTTGATATTGAAAATATAGCTAATTTAAAAATGCTTAAATCTAAATTTGGTGAAAAACGATTATTGGAAACATTTAATGAAAACTGGAACTTCATGGGCTTTAAATCCACACTTATTCCAAAAGAAGAAGTTTGGAATCATCTGATTACTGCTTTAAATTCCAAAGAACAAAACCACGGAAGTCGAAAAATTAGAGAAAAATACTTGATTTAAAGAGAATTAGTCAATAATTCTCTTTTAGCAAAAACAATTAAAAAAGAGGTATGTGAAAAACAACCCCATAAACTCAAATAGGGTCGTTAATCACATTAGGAATTTTGTCATACTTTTGCTTTTATTTGAAAAATCTTTTTTGTGCAAAAAATTATAACAAATAAAAAAGGCATATGTCCCACCCACCTGCCCAAAACTAATAGTTTTAAACATATTGCCTAATCATTGAAGATACATATTGTTTCGTCCTTATTCATATCATGATATAATTCGGCCTTATCCTCATCAAAGTCTATGACATGGACCATATCATAAATCTCTTCATTTAAGTTTGGATTTATATCTTTCAGAATATTTGGATGTTCAAACATCATATCCTTGTTGAATTCTATTTTTTTCTCATTTTCAAATAATGCACCATAGTAGATTTCCGCTTCAACCAGATCCTGGAACATATGGCTTCCGAAGGATAATTCCGGCATATATCCAACTTCACTGTATGCCTCTTCCAGAATTGCTGAGAAATGGCTGATATCGGCAAACACAACTGGAATACCCAACTCAGGAGATGAAGTACCAATTCTTCCAGGAACTATTAGAATAGCCGTCTTATCATTTTCTTTGCAATAAGCATTCACATCACTGATTACTCGAGACAATGAGCTTTTCTTGGCATAAGGATATTCATAGTACTTATGCGGATCGACATAACAGATTGTATCGATTTTACTTTTTCGTGACATTCCCATGGAAGACTCCTTAATATGGAAGAAAACGTCTTTGTCTTCAGGCATTTCAATGGATTCGTTATTTATTGAAACCTGAAGAGGGCGGCATTGCAATAGGTTTATGTTGAAGGTTTTATCCTCTCCAAAGTTAACCGTATACTCAATATCGACCGGATAGTCATATGCTTCTTCTAGTGTATCCAATATTTCCTTCATATCCCCAATAAATTCCTGATTCTTTACAATTCCTTCACAGTTGACAAACACTATTTCACGGCGTTGGCCACGATCGCGAAACATTCGCTCGGCTTCACGGTCATGCTCGACCAGAACTTTCTTGGCATGTCTTGGAATTATCTCCAGACCGTCACCAACAGGAATGTCATGCAGACTGACCTCTTTTAAGTCAATTACATCCAGGTAATGCTGTGAATACCGGTGTTTTTCCTTTATGTCTTTCGTTAAGGTTACCTCAGGCTTATCCAGATTTATGATTCTTGGATAATCCTTTTTCGTCCGGTCAACAGCCTTGGTACCGAGACCCATTACTAACCTCAACATACCTTTGCTGTTATCCATATCCGGTAAAGGTGAATACGGACTGTATGAAAATCCGACTCCTGCAGCCGTCGGGAAGAAATAGTCCCCATAATAAGAACCTGAAACTCTCTGGACTAAAAGAGCCATCTGCTCGTCAGTATCATCCAAATCATTCAGTTTCCTATATTCCAAAGCGGAAATGTTCATAGTACTTGAGTATACGATTTTTACAGCATTCTCAAAGGCCACCAGACGTTCTTCTAAAGATCCCCTGTTTGCACAGAATACAGATTCATATTTTCCTGCAAATGCATTTCCAAATCCGTCTTCAAGGAAACTGCTTGAGCGCACAATAATCGGATTCTGTCCGAAATAATCCAATATACGTATAAATTCCTTTTTAATTTCATCTGAAAAGACACCGTTTTTAAGGCCTTCTTCAAGCTCCTTACCATATTTGTAGTAACCTTCCTGAGTCCTCTGCTTTACGCGAAGGTCCCACAAGTCATTTGAAACGATATATGTGTAGAATAAATCTGAACCGATATAAAATGAATCGTCCGGCTCAAAATTATTGTTATATATTTCGGGACAATTCTTTTCTATTATTTTTCTTGCAAGCAGCATTCCGCAGGATTTACCTCCCACCAATCCGCTTCCAACACGACGGTCATAGATTGTGGTATAATCCTCAAAAGTGAAATATTCCTTAATTTTGGAAAGCATTCTTTCATCTTTTGTCATCATAAGCTCACAAATTCTGTCGCACTCATCATCAATGTTTTCTCCTTCTTCATACTTCATTCTGACCTGAAGCATGTATCTTTCCCAGCTATCCAAAATTTGCCCGTTCTGATACCTGTCCAAGTCATTGACAATCTTATAATATTTACTGAGTTCCTGGCCGTCCTGCAGAACCTTAACAGAACCCGTTCTGACATTATATTTATGGCCCAAAAACATTGTCTGTGAATATCTGTTCCAAACCTTCAATGGGGAAACATAGACCTCGTCAGTAGTGTTTGAGTATACATTTAGGAACAGTTGTGTTGTTTCACGAATTTTGGCTATAGCATCATATGAATGCCTTCCGCGAATAATTGGGAAGAATGCTACTGTATCCAGCTGGAATAAGAATGGACATGTAACTCTAAAGAAATTGCCCATCATCAAATCCGTTGACCAGACGGCCTGAAGATCACTTAAGCAGTCAAAGACATAGAATGCATCATAACCTTCCTTTTCAATGATTCTGTGAACTTCCAAAGTGAATGTTTCGAATTGATTATATGGATTTACACGATATATCTTAATTCCATCACGTTCTATCATGCAGAATTCAGTGTCGGGATTGTTTTCTTCACTATCCAGTAAAGTAAAATCCTCTTCAGACATATCTATTAATGGAGGATGATTAGCAAACCTGATATATATCAAGTTCCTGTTATCCTCTTTCGCCTGTTTCACATAAGGGTCGACAAAGTATGAGAATTCATTCAGATTCGTAACGTTCCATACTACATTATCACCTAAACGAATATTATCTAAAGCTTTATCAAGTCCCGGAATTCCTGATTTAACTCTATCAAATGCAGTCATAATAATATCTCCTAATTTTGCCTAAATATGCTCATCATGTTTTTTATTACATTAAATATCATTAATATCACCAGCATTAACTAATACCTTTTGCTCACCATCGGTACACCAGTTAACTGTGAAGCCTCCATAGTTAATGCAACCAAATCCTGACGCTCAAGGTTTCCTATATCCGTATTTCCTGCCTGCTGAGTTAAGGACGTTACTTCCTGAGTCATTGCATCAATATAATTTGCAACCTGCTGACCTTTCCTTATAGGATCCAGCCTTCTTCTAAGGACTCTTTCCTGTGTTGCGATTCCTTTAGGACAGGTTCCTTCTGAACATGTTTGACAAACCTTACATCCTATGGAAATCAATGCAGAGGTAGCAACATATACTGCATCAGCACCTAAAGCTATAGCTTTAGCCACATCAGCTCCAGACCTTATTCCTCCGGCAGCGATAAGGCTCACTTCGCTTCTCAAATTAATCTCTTTAAGAGCGTCATCAGCTTTGACGATTGCTTCTATTGTAGGAATACCTGCATGTTCGGTAACGACTTCAGGTCCTGCACCGGTTCCTCCCTGCATTCCGTCAACTACAATTATGTCCGCACCGGCTTTTGCTGCAATTTTTACATCCTGTTCAACCCTACCTGAAGCGAATTTTACAATAATAGGTATTTTCCAGTCAGTAATTTCCCTTAACTGATCGATTTTCATGCCTAAATCCTCAGGTCCGACAATATCCATGTGTCTTGCAGGACTTAACGCAGAGGTTCCTTCAGGAATGTTTCTGACTCTGGCCACTTCTGCAGTTACTTTATGGGAAAGCAGGTGTCCTCCCATACCTGATTTTGCACCCTGACCTATTTTAATCTCAACAGCTTCCGCATTGTTTAAATAGCTTGCTGAGACTCCAAAACGGCCTGATGCATACTGGGCAATCAGTTTGTCAGCATAATGCCTTTCTTCCGGAAGCATTCCTCCTTCACCAGTATTTGCTATTGAACCTACTTTGCTGCTTCCAATAGCTAATGCTATTTTTGCTTCTTTACTTATAGCACCGAATGACATTGCCCCAATCATGATTGGAGTATCTATTTCGATTGGATTTTCCGCAAAACGGTCACCAAGCACCACTGAAGTCTTGCATGTTTCCCTGTATGAATCTATCGGAGGTCTTGACACCTGGGCAGGCAATATGCTTAAATCGTCAAATGTCGGGATTTTTCTTGTCAATCCGCAACCGCGCACTTTATATACCCCAGTCTGGCTTTTCCGTTTGATTTCAACCATTGTGGAATTTGACCAGATTCCCCTTCCTTCATCGGCAAGAGGCCTGACATATATTGCGTGTGTCGGACACATTTCCTCGCAGATTTTACATCCCACACAGTTTTCCTGATGAATCGGATAAGGTTCATCGTTAATTACTTCATAAACGTCATGAGGGCAATTTGAATAGCAGCTGTAACAGTTTTTACATGATGATTTTTTTGGATTGTCACATAAGTACCAGCAGCAGCCAGGCCTGTCGTTGTTCTGTTTGCATATTTCAGTTTTCCTTTCAACAGTGAATGGCATTTAGTTCACCCCCTCTTTGATATCTCTTAACGGTTTGAATACCGGACAGACGGAATATTTTGTTCCTCCGGATTTAACAACCTCATCTATGTCATTTGTTATTTTAGCGTAAGGTTTCCAAGCGAAGTACTCGTCCTTATCGACGATAAGCGCATCGCTCACAATATCATTAGTCAACAGATAGTCCAGCAATGTCGTTACAATGGATCCGTCCTGACCTTGAGTGTGTTTTAAGGATTTGACGGACATGACTTTTATAAAGTCACCTATTGCTTTAGAACTGTCATTTCTTAAATATTCAGGGATGAAAGTTCTTGGACATACAGCAAAGCATTCATGGCAGTCCTGAGGACATTCACCGTTTATTCTAGGTTTTGTATCATCTATTGTTATTAACCTGTCAGGACATACGTATTCGCATGCTCCGCAAAGCACACATGCACCAATATCTATGACATTATATTTCAAATCCATAAAGTTTGATTCTGAGATTTCCTTATTGATTGAACTGTCTGATTTGTCCCTTTGGTATAATACCGGTCTTGCGAAATATTCCATTTCCTCAATGTTTTCCAGATTGCTGTTTATTTTGGTTTCGGCAAGCCTGTTTAACAGTTTGAATTGTGATTCAGTAAGGTCTTTAGGTTCAATGAATTTCTGTTCTATTGCCCCGTTAACTATCTCTTCACCTTTTTTGGTTCTGATTATCAGTGTTGACCATCCGTCTTCGGATCCTATGGAACCTACAGAAATATCAGATGTTTCTGATGTTAACTCAACACACAGATTACAGTTTTTCCTGATAACCCTTTTAGCTACAGACAGCGGTATTTTTACGGTTTCTTTAGTTTTCAGCAATAAAAATACGAATCCTTTAGTTATCTGGAATTTTTCAATATCATCCATTTTCAAATCATATTCCTCAAGGAGATTTCCAAAGTATTTATATGAAAAATTCTCCATACAGAACAAGCCCAGTTTAACGTCAATAGGGCTGTCAGTAAAATATTGTAGTTTGGATGCTGCCATAATTTCACATGGTGTTCCAACCATAGCAATTCTACGTTCACTCATTTTTTCAGCTCCTATTGCATATTAACTATTTTTTTAAAATTTGTATAATCAATGTCAGTCAGTTCAAAGCCGTATTTAGTTAAAATATCTTTTAGCTCTTTTTGATCTTCAAGAGTGGCTTTTTCCATAACAGCATTTTTTCCTAAACTTTTAACATTTCCAAGAACGTATATGCTTCCTCTCATGATTGATTCGCCGACATCGTCAGTCACATCACCAAGAATTATGAGTTTGCCTCCCATCATGAGAAGTCCTGTCATGTATCCGCTGTTTCCGCCGATTATGACTGTTCCTCCTTTCATGATTTCTCCAGTTCTTGAACCTACGCTTCCGTTTACTATGAAAGTTCCACCATAGATTCCCTGGCCTGCACCATCACCTGCAGTACCTTCGATAATCAGCTCTCCTTTTGTCATATTATCTCCGGCAAACCATCCTGCATTTCCGTTGATGTGTATTTTTGGGCCGTTGACCATTGTTCCGACAAAATATCCTGCAGAACCGTTGATTTCTATTTCTATATCTTCAGACAACCCTGCACAGATATTGTGTCTGGATTCAGGATTATTGATAATAATTTTATCATGATAGACTGCCTGTTCTTTTATGGTACGATTTAACTCTTTTGCATCCATATCTTTTGCATTAATTACATATTCTTTCATAGACAACCCCCATTAAATCGTGTAAGCCCTTGTTTCTCCAGGAGCAATCTGTTCAATCTGGTCTGAATCTATGACATCATGCAATGCCATCTCTTCTGAAGCTACAGCAAAAATTTCATCGGTTTCAACCATAACACCAGGCCTGAGACCAAGTTTATCCTTAGCAATACCGATACCGTTAGGAGTTCCAACCAATATTGAAAACGGACCGTCCAAATCAATTACTGCCTGGTCTAAAGCTTCTTCCAGTTTATATCCCTGATTAAGCTTATCTGCCATGTAATGGACAATGCATTCAGTATCATTGAATGATTCAAAAGTATGTCCTTTTCTTTCCAGAGGATCTCTTATTTTCCAGTAATTGGTGATCTGTCCATTATGAACCACTGTAATGTCAGGTATGATGTAGCTTTGATACGGATGTGCATGATAGCGGTCAACACCACTTTCGGTTGCAAAACGGGTGTGTCCTATTCCATGGGTTCCCATTCTGTTCGGGACATCAAAACGCTCTGCAATGTCTTTTACCTGACCAACATCCTTTATCATTTCAAATGAATGTGAACCGTTGATAACCCTTACGTTTTCAAGCTCATCAATTTCTCTGATGCATGGCTGCAAAAGGGAAAATTCATCCAATGCTATTTTACATTTGTATACATCTGAGCCACCTACAGACTCGACTAACTGTTCTTCAAAAATTGGGCTGAATTGAGTTAATAAAGATTTTAAATTGTCTAATGTACCTCTTCTTCTTTGTACTTCAATGTTTAATTGATAATAATTTTCAGCAAAATTCAAACTGCCGTAAATTGCATAACCTGCTGAATCAGGACCTCTGTGCTGTAATGATTCAAGCATTGAGGTTAATGCGTCCCCAACGGGGTGAGTTTTTTTATCTTTGTATATTACACCAGCTATTCCACACATTTTTTTACCTCCAAATAAAATATCGGCGAATACACATATTGAAACAAAATTAATTCATCATATGCCTTAAAATAATAATCATGAACTTTTGATCATATGCCTTTAACAATTCCTTAAATTACACTATATGCCTTAAAAATAATTCTAAAATTCCAAAAAAAAATTATTTTTCATCAATTTTAACTTCTGATACCTCCAAAAAAATTAGAAATTAATGGTAGCATTAAATCAGCCACCATATTTCAAGTAATCTATACGTTTAGATACTCATCTCTTTCATAATCGAATACCTGTATTCTGTAAGCATCCCATTCAGCTCTTTTGATAGTGTAGAACTGATTGAATACTTTTTCTCCAAGAGCGTTTTTGACGACTTCGTCTTCTTCTAATGCATGATATGCTTCCCATAAACTTGTAGGTAAACTGCTGATTCCTTTTTCAATGATTTCATCTTCAGAATATGCAAACAAGTTTTCTTCAGTAGGTTCACCAGGATCGATTTTATTATCCATACCGTCTAAACCTGCCTCAAGCAATACAGCAAATGCTAAGTACGGGTTACATGACGGATCAGCTGATCTGCATTCAATTCTTGTACCTAATCCACGGGATGCAGGAATTCTTAATAATGTTGACCTGTTTTTAAATCCGTAAGCTATGTAACATGGTGCTTCGTAACCCGGAACCAGACGTTTGTAAGAGTTGACTGTAGGGGATAAGATTGAGGATAATGCCGGAGCGTGTTTTAACAATCCTCCAATGAAGTACAATGCCTCTTGAGATATTTGAGTTTCAGTATTCGGGTCATAGAAAATATTTTCTCCGTCTTTGAACAGACTTTGGTTACAGTGCATTCCGCTACCGTTAATTCCTAAAAACGGTTTTGGCATGAATGTAGCTTTAAAACCTAAATTATTGACTAATGCTTTGACTGCTTCTTTAAATGTTATAACTGCATCAGCTGTTTTTAAAGCGTCTGCATATTTGAAGTCGACTTCGTGCTGACCAGCTGCAACTTCGTGGTGGCTTACTTCAACATCGAAATCCAATTTCTCTAAACCTAATACAATTTCTCTTCTGATATCAGTACCCTGATCCAATGGCTCCACATCAAAGTATTCAGCTTCATCAGCAGGTATGTAATTTCCGCCCTCATCTTCTTTTATGATGAAGAATTCAGGTTCAGGACCCATGTTGAATTGGTATCCTCTTTTTTCTGCTTATTCTTATGATTTTTTAAGCACTCCTCTTGGATCACCGTCATATGGTTTTCCGTCTGTAGTGAAGATATCACAAATGAATCTACTAGTACCTTTTGATTCAGGCCTCCATGGAATCATTGAAAAAGTATTGATGTCAGGTTTTGCAAGTAAATCACTGTCATTAATAGAAGCTAATCCTGCAACTGAAGATCCGTCAAATAATAATCCGTCATTTACTATATCCTCGATATCATCAGCTTTTTTAAGAGGCACTGCCATACTTTTTGGTATTCCATGTATATCTGAGAACTGTAATTTCAAAAATTTTATATCATTTACTTCAATAGTCTTTATAATTTGGTCTAATTTATTATCTTTTGCTGACATTCTTTCACATCATCTTTTGAGTATATTATTCATCTTTTGAATAAAATGGAAAGTGGAAAAACCCTTTCGACTAAATGATATATTTAGTCGGAAGGAAACTTCCTTCCTACTATTAAATATTCGTCATCAATATATATAAATGTTTTGAAAACAGAAAAAATTACAATGTCGTCAACTTAATTTTTCATAAAAATTCTTATTTTTTGTTTTATTAGTATATTATTAGTTTGTTGATAATATATAGTGTGTATTTTTATTGTTTTTTAAAATTAGTATTTTATT